>CAZZJH010000072.1:0-7182 GCA_964654335.1 uncultured Acidimicrobium sp. | reverse complement strand
GCTCCACCCTTGACTTCGACGCCGTTGGCGATCAGCGCATTCTGCAATGCCCGAACGTTTTCACTGGACTCTCCGCGTCGGGGGAGATTCGACATCGATATTCCAACAGCTGGTGTGGCAGCAGCGACGACAGGTGCTGAAGCTGGCGCAGGAGTGGCTGACACCGTCAACGCGGTGATGGCATTCATCGTTGCCTGATCAACGTCACCGGTGATCGGCAAACCGCGACGCTTCTGAAATTCTCCGACGGCTGCGCGGGTACCCTCTCCGAAGACACCATCGGCTCCGCCGCGCAAACCGATACCGTCGCGCAACATTGCCTGTTGAACTTGGCGAACGACATCACCACGGTCACCGAGTTTGAAGATCGATGCAGGAGTGTTTGGCTTCACTGCGGCCTGCACAACCGTTGCTGCCGCCTTGGGTGCCGGCATGATTACGTCGATGCCGAGGAACTTTGCGGTACGCGCGTCGACTCGGCCGGTCGGGCGAAATCCCGCAACCTTCTGAAGATTGCGAAGAGCTGAACGTGTTGCTTCGTTGAAACTGCCGGTGATTCCACCGCGCAAGGTAAAGCCACGAGCGACAATGGCTTGCTGGAGACGCGTGACATCGGGACTCGAGTCACCCAATTGGGGCAGTTGAGCCTGCACAGTCTGAGAAGGTGCGGCGGCGACCTTGGTAGTGGAGATCAGGCTGAAACTGGAGCAAGCGACAAGGCTTGCGATGAGGGTCTTGCGGATTACTGACTTCATGACGTACTCCCTGGGTTGGTGTGAGATCCGCTGAAGGGATCGGCCCAGGAAGGCGGGCACTTGAAGGAAATCTGACTAAAAATGCTTGGGTGACCACGGAGAGTGATGTTTTGGGCTCCTTTTCGCCCTTTTCACACGGGCGGTGGGGTCGACGGGGTACCACGGGGAAACCCTCATTACGGTTCTCGGCCATGGTGGTGAGTCCGTCTCGATTCGTCTGGATCGCCAGATTCGCCCTGGTGATGCTCGTAGCCATCGTGATCACCGGTTCGATCGTGCGGCTCTCAGGTTCAGGTCTGGGTTGTGTGGACTGGCCTCAATGCAACGAAGAGCGATTCGTCGACGTCTCGTCTGGTCACGCGGCCATCGAGCAGGTGAACCGTCTGTTCACGGGTTTGGTTGCATTGTCGGTGATCCTCGCCCTCGCAACATCGCTCCTGTTGAAGCCCCGAAGCAAGAGGCTCGTAAAGATCTCCATCGGACTCGTTCTCGGCGTTCTCGCTCAAGTGGTGATCGGTGGAATCGTCGTTCTGACGGGACTTCACCCGTCGAGCAACATGATCCATTTCGTGGTATCAGCCGTTCTGGTGTGTCTCTCCAAGTTGCTCCTCAACGAAACGAACCTTGTCGCTGGCTCCGACCCTCCGAGATTCGTGTCGAAGAGAACCACGAGATGGAGTTGGGTGTTGTTCACTACGACTACCGCCACGATCTTCGTTGGAACCGTGGTGACGGCTACTGGTCCTCACGCAGGTGACGAGAATGCGCCCCGGTTCGACTTCGATCTGCGGCATACCGTTCAAGCACACGGAGTCTTGGCTTGGGTCTCCGCCGGATTGTTGTTGTTTGGATTGCGAAAAGCATTCGGGGAATGGCGAGCATTGCGAAGGAGTTTGGAAACGTTCCTCGGTGTGTTTCTCGCTCAAATGTTTGTCGGCTACGTCCAGTACTTCAGTGGTGTTCCTGCGCAATTGGTGGCGGTGCACATTGCGTTGAGCATGGGAGTGGTCATCACGGGAATCGACGTCGTTTGGCGTTCTTCCGGAAGGTGGGCTGTCAGCGCGTTGCAGCGCGATTCAGTCGATCACGGACTGCGAGCCCCAACCCCATAGGACGTGGTAGCCGTGCGACCACTACGTCCGCCCCGAGCAAATCAGCCTCGCGGAGTTGCGCATACAACGTGCTTGCGAGGATCGGCGGAGTTTCCACGTGCTTCAACGTGACGACCAATTTCCCTGAGTTTCGCAGTCCCTTGACGACGACGTCCAAGTCCTCGCCATCATCGAGAACTCGAACGGAAGCCCTCGGCTGGTAGTGCACGGGAAGTGTTCCTGGGGCCCTGATTTCACTGGCGGAACGATCCAGCGAGTACCCGAGCACTCGTTCGATGTCTTCGGCGGGGAGGCCACCTGGCCGAACGAGTCGCGGTCGCTCGCTCGTGAAGTCCACGATCGTGGACTCCACTCCAATGGAACACGGACCATCATCGACGATCAAATCGACGAGGTCTCCGAGATCGTCACACACGTGTTGGGCAGACGTCGGGCTGACTTTGCCGAACTTGTTCGCGGATGGAGCAGCTATCGGCTGACCCAGTTCGGTGATGACCCGACGGGTGAAAGAATTCGCGGGTACACGCAGGGCGACAAATTCGGAGCCGCCTACGACTGCGTCAGGAATCGAATTGCTTCGTCTCACCAGCATGGTGAATGGACCGGGCCAACAGGCCTCGGCACACGACCGAGCTTCTGTGGAGACGCCCGAGGAATACTGATCTATCTGGTCGAAATCAGCCAGGTGGACAATCAAGGGATGGGATGTGGGTCGACCTTTGGTGGCGAAGACTCGTTGGATCGCACGTTCAGAGGAGATCGAAGCGCCAAGCCCATACACCGTCTCCGTCGGCAAGGCGACCATCCCGTCGTCACCGAGGACCTCGGCGGTACGTGAAACTGCGTTTTCCTCGTACGTAGAGATGATCGAACAATGTGAATCGCTCACCGATGGCAGGCTAGCCATGCCGCCATCCTCGGTCGCGGCTAGCATTTCGGCGTTTCACGGAGGGGGAAATCGAGCCATGAAGTTCCTACGAGATGCGCCCGATTTCGATCTCACCTACAACGACGTCTTCTTGGTTCCTTCCTTGTCCGATGTCGATTCGCGCATGAAAGTGGACCTTTCCACGTCGGACGGCATTGGAACCACTATTCCGATCGTGGTATCCAACATGACCGCAATTGCGGGGCGAAGGATGGCCGAGACGGTCGCGCGGAGGGGTGGACTCGTGGTTTTGCCACAAGACATTCCGGTGGACGTGGTGCGTCAAGTCGTCGATTTCGTCAAATCGAGACACACGGTTTTCGACACGCCAATCATCATGAATGCTGAAGGAACCGTCGGAGAAGCACTCAGTTTGTTGCACAAGCGTTCCCACGGTGCGGTCTTGATTCTCGACGAGGAGGGCAAACCGCGCGGAATATTCACTGAGCACGATGCTGTCGGTTTCGATCGTTTCACGCAGCTGCACAACGTGATGAACCGCGAAGTCATCACGATTTCGCAGGACAAGTCAGTCCAGGAGATATACGACCAGATGAACGAGGCTCGATTGAGCTTCGCTCCGATCGTCGATTCGCGTGGTGCAGTAGTGGGCTGCATCACTCGTAAAGGTGCACTGCGTAGCGCGATCTACAAGCCGGCAGTCGATTCAAACGGGCGTTTGATGATCGGGGTAGCAGTAGGAATCAACGCCGAACCGGCCAAGCGAGCTCGTGCCCTCGTCGAGATGGGTGTCGATGTAGTGGTGGTCGACACCGCCCATGGTCACCAGCGGCGGATGCTGCAGGCAGTGGAGCAAGTCAAAGCGGTGTCCGGTTCTGTCAAACTCGTCGCTGGGAACGTCGTGTCCCGAGAAGGAACGCGAGACTTGATCGTGTCCGGTGCCGACATCGTCAAGGTAGGAGTCGGTCCAGGAGCCATGTGCACGACGCGAATGATGACGGGTGTGGGTCGACCACAGTTCTCTGCCGTATTGGATTGTGCCGAGGAGGCTTCGTCGCACGGTAAGCACGTGTGGGCCGACGGCGGCGTGCGCCACCCTCGCGATGTGGCTCTCGGAATTGCAGCAGGTGCATCGAACGTCATGTTCGGATCCTTGCTCGCCGGCACGTACGAGTCCGCGGCCGACACTCTTCGAGACACCGATGGCCGCTTGTACAAGGAAAGTTTCGGAATGGCATCGAACAGGGCGGTTCGTAATCGAACTCGTCAGGAAAGTGCCATCGAGCGGGCCCGCAAGGAGCTTTTCGAAGAGGGCATCAGCACCTCTCGGATGTACCTCGATCCAGAGCGACCGAGCGTCGAGGACATCATCGACCAGATCGTCGCGGGTGTCCGATCGGCTTGCACCTACTCAGGAGCGTCGACGCTCGACGAGTTGCACGATCGGGCCGTCGTGGGCGTGCAGAGCTCGTCTGGCTACGAAGAAGGTCGACCACGCGACACCAGCTGGTGACGGTCGTGCGAATTGTCGCGATCGACGGTCCAGCTGGAGCAGGAAAATCCACCATCGCGCGGTTGCTCGCCGAGCGTGTCGGACTCATGTATCTCGACACAGGCGCCATGTACCGGGCGCTGACCGTTCTTGCACAAGACCGCGGCATCGAGTTGGGCGACGAGACTGCGATGGTCGCGCTGCTCGATTCATCGTCGATCTTCGTAGGAAAAACCTCCGTCACGATCAACGGTGACGATGTGACGACACGAATTCGCACGCAAGAAGTGACTGCAGGTGTCAGTGCCGTGGCGACACTGCCAGGAATTCGCGCAAGGCTGCGAGATTTGCAGCGCCAGTGGGCCGAACGTATCGGTGGCGGCGTAGTGGAAGGTCGAGACATCGCAACCGTGGTCTTTCCCGAAGCGTGTTTGAAGGTCTTCCTCACTGCAAGTTCTGCTGAACGGGCCCGGCGCAGAGTCGAACAGTCGGGCGGAGACGTCGAGGAAGTAGAAGCCGCGATTTCTCTGCGCGACCAGCGTGACATGACGCGTACCGACGGGCCATTGAAGCCGGCTGAAGGTGCGGTGGTGATCGATACCACGGGGCAGACTGTCGAGCAGGTAGTCGACGCCATGGCGAAGCTCTACGAGGATCATTGTGGCTGAAGTCAGTTCCAAGTTGGCTGGTGATGGATTTGCAGCAAGGGTGTTTTACCGACTGATCCGTGGTTTTGTGTTGTTCGTCACACGAACATGGCTTCGGGCGGAGTTCATTGGCCTGGAACATGTTCCTCGCTCAGGTTCGTTCATCGTTGCACCCACACATCGCTCGATGCTCGATATTCCGATCGCGTCAGGCGTGACGTCTCGAAGGCTTCGGTTCATGGGTAAAGACTCTTTGTGGAAAGTGCCCCTGTTCGGCAGGTTCATCAGTTCACTCGGCGGGTTTCCCGTCACACGTGGTTCTGCCGATTTGGAGGCTTTGAAGCGTTGCATCGCCATTCTTCGAAATGGTGAACCATTGGTACTTTTCCCCGAAGGAACTCGACACCAGGGTCCGGTCATCACCGATCTGTTCGATGGAGCAGCCTTCGTAGCCGCCAAGGCCGAGGTGCAGATAGTGCCCGTTGCGATCGCTGGAACCGAGCAATCAATGTCCAAGGGCAAGAAGGGGATCAGTAGAGCCCGCTGCACGGTCATCGTGGGAAGACCGATCGGTTATCCCACATCAGGACGCCAGAGTCGCCAAGAGATGGCGCTTCTGACCGGAAGGTTGCAGGGCGAATTGCAGTCCCTATTCGACGAGGCGAATCGTCGCGCAGCTCAGCGGGTCAAATAGCTGGTCGCCAACTTCACGAGATCTTCGACGTCTTGCGCGTGGCACATTTCGCGAATCGAATGCATCGACCACTGGGGAACCCCGACATCGACGGTCTCGATACCCAATCGAGTCGCAGCAATCGGACCAATGGTCGATCCGCATCCAACATCATTTCGGGAAGAGAATTTTTGCAATTCAATGCCAGCGTTTTCGGCCGCTTCCAAAACCGCTGGCAGTGAGCGGAGTGACGTCGCATAACGCTGATTGACGTTGCTCTTGACTGCGATTCCATTTCCGAGAATCGGCGCATTGTCCAAATCGTGCTTTTCGGGGTGATTCGGATGGACCCCGTGACTATTGTCCATGCTCAGGAGCGACGTCTCTTCGATCGCTTGAAGAAAATCCACTCTCGACCCACCCTGTTGAAGGATCAGCGACTCAAGAAGATGTTCGACGACCGGACCGGCTGCGCCATCCACGCTCGATGACCCGACTTCTTCATGATCGAAGAGCAGGACGACACTGGGAGACTTCGTTTCGGCGTCGATCAATGCGGACATCGCCGCCCAACACGAAACCTGATTGTCGAGTCTCGAGGACGAGAGAAACTCGTTGTTCCTGCCGATACGTGAACCTTGTTGCGTGTCGACCAGCTGACAAGAAAGAGTCCCGATATCGGTTGCAGCGAGACCCGTTTGATCCTGCAGGAAGGACATGAAGTCGTTCGCTGAGACCGACCAGACGGGACTGAGATGACGATGACGATCGATTACATGTCCTCGGTCGTTGATATCACGGTCGAGATGAATCGCCAAGTGGGGCAGCCGAGCAATTGGACGATCGAGGTGGAACGTGCGCTCGTTTCCCTCCTTGTCGATCAGGGCTCCCGCAACCCCAAGGTCTCTGTCGAACCAACTGGAAAGAATCGGCGACCCGTACACCTCCACCGAGAGCAAGCCATGTAGCGACGAACCACGATTCGGGTTGGGCTTGAGATGCAAGCCAGGTGAATCCGTGTGGGCTCCGAGAATGCGCGCCCCGAGTCGGGAAAAGTTCTCCATGTTCCTCCAGGCAATGAGAAGCCCAGATCGGCGTAAGAAACCTGCGGAAGGGAACCGTTCATCAGGGCTGTTCGACTGCTGGAAGCCTCGATCGACGAGACGTTCCTCCCACAACTTGGACACGTGGAGAGCAGTCGGACATCTGGCGATATCTACCAGGAGGTCGTCGCTTGTCACTTGAGAGATGCTCCGTCCTTGTCGATTTTCAGTGACCGTCCGAAGAATTCACACTCGAGACTCGTCAACGATCCACTCTTGGCCTGTGCCCGTGCCGCCTCTATGCAACTGTTCAAACTGTCGCGCTGACTGAAGAAGGCCCAGCCGAGCGAACCGCACACGATCAGCAAGATCAGTTTGGTGACGATCGATTTCGCGAACTTCAGGACGAGGAGAGCGACGAAAACTGATCCACCCAGCGCCAACAGGGAGAAGTTCTTGGCTGATTCGGCATCGAAGGTTGAAAGGTTCACGGAGAGAGTCTGCCACTACCCTTTGTCTCAATGTCAGACATCAATTTTTCGGGGAACAAGCCACCCGAAGTCGTGTTGCC
>CAZZJH010000071.1:0-7348 GCA_964654335.1 uncultured Acidimicrobium sp. | reverse complement strand
CCGACGGTCCAGTGATCACCACCCGACATCTCGTTCGCTCGCTCCAACCAATTCGATATCGATCCGTCGCTGAAACGTCTCTGCTCTGGCAGCGGCTCGGATTCGTCGAGGCCAGCGTGTAGGTACGCCGTGTCGAGCATCGCCAATCGGATGCCTGCTTGCGCTGCGCCGTCGACGAGTGCATGTCCCATTGCGTTCTTGTCCAAGTACGGCTTTCCGTCGGCTTGATGGTGCACGTAATGGAATTCACCGACACCCGTGATCCCTGCCAACACCATTTCGCCGTAGACCGCAGCCGAAAGCTCGCGATAGTTGTCCGGTTCGAGACGCTGAGCGAGCGTGTACATCGGATTACGCCACGACCAGAAGTCGCCGGATCCTGCGTGGGTTCGACCACGTAGAGCGCGGTGAAACGCATGACTATGGCTATTGACGAGCCCGGGCATCACGACGCCAGAGACGACTATGTCTTCAGCAGAGCGTTCAGCGTCGGGTTCGACACCGACGATCTTTCCTCCGTCGATGGTGATGCGCACGTTGCGACTAGCCGACTCTCCCCCAAGCCATGCGTACTCGCAGTGCAGGCGCATCACTGTTCGCGCATCGGTACGCGCACCCCGCGCTCGGAGGCGGTGTTTATGGCGTGCTCATAACCCGCGTCGGCATGGCGAATCACGCCCATACCCGGATCCGACTTCAACACGCGAGACAGTTTCTCTGCCGCGAGGTCGGTTCCGTCCGCCAGACACACCATGCCGGCGTGGATACTGCGTCCGATACCGACACCACCACCGTGATGGATGCTCACCCAGGTTGCCCCCGAAGCGGTGTTAACAAGCGCGTTGAGCAATGGCCAGTCCGCAATGGCATCCGAACCATCGATCATGGCTTCCGTCTCGCGGTATGGCGATGCGACCGAGCCAGAGTCGAGGTGATCGCGACCGATCACGATTGGTGCCGAAACTTCTCCGCGCTTCACCATCTCGTTGAACCGCAAGCCGAGGCGATGGCGTTCGCCGTAGCCCACCCAACAGATGCGCGATGGCAAGCCCTGGAACGCGACTCGCTCTCTCGCCAACCGAATCCAACGGGCAAGGCTCTCGTCCTCGGGGAACTCCTCGAGTACAGCCTTGTCAGTGGCGGCAATGTCCTTCGGATCACCAGAAAGCGCGACCCAACGGAATGGTCCACGACCCTCACAGAATTGCGGACGGATGTAGGCGGGCAAGAAGCCCGGGTAATCGAAAGCGCGATCGAAGCCGCCGAGTTCAGCCTCACGACGCAACGAGTTGCCGTAATCGAACACTTCTGCGCCGGCGTCCATGAAACCCACCATCGCAGCGCAATGAGCCGCCATCGCAGCGCGAGAACGACGAATGAATTCTTGTGGGTTCTTGGCAAGCAGCTCCTTCGCTGCATCCTCGCTCAAGTCATTGGGGAGGTACGACAAGGGATCATGCGCGCTCGTCTGATCAGTGACGATGTCGGCCTCGAAGCCCATCTGCAGCAACTTCGGAAAGACGTCGGCAGCATTGGCAACGAGCCCTACGGACAGTCCTCGCTTTTCGGCCTTCGCCTTGCGACAACGCGCAATGGCGTCGTCCAGGTTGTCGGCCACCTCGTCCAAGTAACGCGTCTCCACGCGACGGTTCACACGCCATGCGTCGACATCGATGCAGAGCGCAACACCGTCGTTCATCGTCACGGCGAGCGGCTGAGCACCACCCATTCCGCCCAATCCGGCGGTCAGTGTGATCGTGCCCGCGAGCGTGCCGCCGTACTTACGACGAGCGATCTCAGCGAAGCACTCGTAGGTACCTTGCAAAATTCCTTGGGTGCCGATGTAGATCCACGAACCTGCGGTCATCTGGCCGTACATGGTGAGACCCATGTCTTCCAAGCGACGGAACTCGTCCCAATTGGCCCAATCACCCACCAAGTTGCTGTTCGCAAGGAGCACACGAGGCGCCCACTCGTGGGTTTGGAACACGCCGACGGGCTTGCCCGATTGGACGAGCATGGTCTCGTCTGGCTTCATGCCCTTCATCGTGCGCAACATCGCATCAAAGGCGTCCCAGCTGCGTGCTGCGCGGCCAGTACCGCCGTACACGACGAGCTCGTCGGGACGCTCCGCCACGTCGGGGTCGAGGTTGTTCTGCAACATGCGGTACGGCGCTTCGATTTGCCAATTCGCACATGCAAGTGAGGTGCCCACGGGGGATTTGACGGGACGTGGTCCGGACATTTCTCTATTCTCGCCCAGTTGAGCGAATTCCCGCAAGTGGTCAGCGCGGCAACAAACGCAGAGCCGTGTTTACCAGTGCGGGTATCTCTCGCAGGTAGGCACCATTGTCGATCCCAACGAATGACTCGATGCCAATCTCATCTCGCGCAACGACATTGCTCGATGCATTGAGCGCCTCGGCCACCACACTTCTGATCTGGTCGAGCGATGACACTGATCGATTCTTCGAAACTTGGAGAGGCGTGGCCGGTACCAACGGTCCTTCATCGATGACGGTGACCCCTGTCGTCAGAGAAGAACGATGCCGAGCCAACAACTGGAACGTCCCCGGATCGATCGAAGCGAAGTCGGCTCGACCCTCCTGCAGCGCCTGCAGGCTCCCCGCGTGTCCACCACCCTGGATGTAGGGCTTCACGAAGGCGGGATCGTCGGTGACTCGTGCAAGAGCACAGCCCAGGCTGCACCACCCACTCAAGCTGAACGTATTGCTCACCACAGGCTGGAGACCCTCTAGTTCGGAGAGCGAGCGCGCACCGAGTCCCGGTCGAATCACGATCACCGTGCGATACCAACCTCGTTCGTCGCTGATCCTCGCCCATTTGAACGTGCCGATCACATCGACATACGGCTGCAATTCCTCCACGAATGGCAAACCACATGACTGACTGAGGTACGTCGACTCCGATGTCCAGTGGGTCACCAAGCCTGAATGATCTGTGTTTTGTGGAGAGACTCCTTCCACTTCTTCGCCGATCTTCCGAAGGGCATCGACCACCGACTCCACCAACTGGAGCGTGGCCGAGTGCACCTCGGGAAAGTCGTACATCGGAAGCGAGACCGAACGCACGATGAATCAGCGAGAAGCGAAGAAACGCGGCTTGGCGAACACCTGACGCACGCGAGCCTCGAAATGCTCCAGCGGCAAGGTGTCGTAGTCAGGATCGAACGCTTTCTGATCCCATTCGTCCGCGAACTGCCTGGCCAAATCGAACGCCGGATTGCCGACATGTCGCTCGCGCGCATTCGGATCCATACCGAAGTGCTCGTAGTAATGCTTGCCCTGAAAATCTTGGTGTGCGGCGATCATGAAGTGCACAACGGGGCTGACGTATGGCTCGAGGATGGCCGCAGCAATCGCGGGGTGGTTCGGCACGCTGATCGCCTTGCCGATGTCGTGACACAACGCGGCAACCACCACTTCGTCCGTGGCTCCCGCCCGTTCGGCCCTCGTTGCAGTTTGCAGCGCGTGCGTCAGTTGGTCGGTGGCAAAGCCGTCGTCGATCGACGCAAGCGAACGCAACAGACCGAGCACAGTCTCCGCAACACGTGGCTGGTTGTTCGCCGTCTCACGAGAGATCGTCATCCACTCTTCTTTGGTGGACACATCCATGCTGGTAAACGACGCTCGATCCATCGCCCCATCCAACCAGCGGGTGCCATCCTCGTCAAGATTCACTCCTTTAGCCTTGCCCCTAGTGTATATCCGTCGTCTCGTGCTTCCCGTTTTGGTGACAGCCGGACTGGCGACACTCGTTTCATGCTCTACCGAAACCGGACAGGCTTCTGTTTCCCTCGCCCCACTTCCCATCGCGTCGGCAACGTCCATCGCCAGCGCTCCCACTACGACGACGGTGCCCACCACCACAGTGCCGACAACGCTCGTGCCAGATGATGGAAAACAGGCCAGCGAACGTCGACTCTCGCTCGTCAACAAGGTCGCCGATGACTCACTTCAGCCGAAGAGCATCGTCCACTCGGGCAACGGCCTCTTCTTCGCTCAGAACATGATGTATCGCCACAACGTGACGGTGCTCGACCGCACGGGTTCGATCGTCGCACGGGTCAACGATCGAGTGGACCTTCGAAACTTCGGAATCGATCCAGGTAAACGTGCCGCCGTGGTCAAAGGCTCCCCTGTCGAAGCCGCATTCACGAGCGACGGCCGTTACGCGTACGTCTCCAACTACAAGATGTACGGAGATGGATGGAATCCGATTGCCGACGACACCTGCCAAGGGAAGAACTGGGATCCAAGCTTCGTCTATCGAATCGACGCAACGACGTTCACCATCGACCAGGTGATCCCCGTCGGCGCGGTGCCGAAGTTCCTTGCCGTCACACCGGATGATTCGACACTGATCGTCTCCAACTGGTGCTCACTCGATGTGTCGATCATCGACCTTGCGACGGGTGCCGAACGAGGTCGTATCGAAGTGGGGCTACACCCAAGAGGAATCGCCGTCTCCGCTGACTCCAGCGTTGCGTATGTCGCCGTGATGGGTGGGGCGAAGATCGTCGCGATCCAACTTGCTGATCTCACGACACGCATCATCGACTCAGCCGGACCCACACCACGCCACCTCGTTCTCTCCCCGAACGGCGAGATCATCTACGTGACCAACAACCTCGCGGGCACCGTCAGGGAAATCGAAGTCGCTTCGGGAAAACTCCTCCGTTCGGTCCGCAGTGGCAACGAACCACGCAGCATGACGATCAGCGAGGACGGAACGAGCCTGTATGTCGTCAATTATGAAGATGCTGCGCTGACCAAGATCGACACCGCAACCATGAAAGTGATTCAGACACTCGAGACCGGCTTCCACCCCGTCGGCATCACGTATGACGCGGCAACGCGCAGCGTGTGGGTGGCGAACTACTCGGGCAGTCTGTGGGTGTACGAAGACCGTTAGACGGCGACTCGCGAGGACGACAACCGACGGCCCACCTTTTCGGTGCGCTCCATGTGGCGCAAGATGTTCTCTCGAGCCTTTTCGGCCTCACTCGTGAGCCCCGTGACTTCCTCGATCTTCCAATGGCGCTTGACCACTGGCACCAAGATTTGATCATGGTGAATGAGGAGGTCGTAAATCCCCGCACGTGCAATTTCTTTCGCCAGACGGTCGAAATTGGGGATGCCCTGCCCGGGCATGGCGAAGTTGACCACGGCCTTTTCGATACCGAGCATCGTCGCAGACGGATCAAGTTCCAAGGCCGCGGTAGTGAGGTCGCGATAAAAGAGATGGTGAAGGTTCTCGTCGTTACCAACTCGCGACATGATCTCGGTGCCAACCGGGTCGGTCATGAACTTGCCGGTGTTGCGGTGTGAAATGCGCGTTGCCAATTCCTGCAAGCTCACGTACGCAAGCCCCTCCAAGGCGCTTTCCGGCTTCGGCACGTCGCCACTGCGAACCTGAATCATGCGGGCTCGTTCGAGTGCGACGGGGTCCAGAGTGCGGGTGACGGTGAGATAGTCGCGCATCACGATCGCGTGTCGACCTTCCTCGGCGGTCCAATTGCGCGCCCATTCACCGAACGCAGAATCGCTCCCGAACATGCGGTCGATGTCGTTGAAGTAGTAGGGCAAGTTGTCCTCGGTGAGCAGGTTCACGAACAACGCGCCACGAACTGCTTCGTCGATGTCGGAGCCTGCAGCGCCAAGGTCAGCGTCTTCGGGCACCCAACTCTTGCCAGGCTCAAAATCCTTGCCGCGGCTGTAGGGCACCATTTCATGGGGGAACCACTCTTTGGCCACGCCCATGTGCCGATCCAATAGCTTCGCTGCAACCGGCTCCAACTCGCGAAGAATCGACGCCGTATCCATTGGTGCCACCCTAGTCCTGAGCCTCGGCCAAGAGTCGTCGCACCAATCGATTAAGTGATGGCAAGTAATGCGGTAACGGCGCAATCGAGCTCGCATCCAATTTCGTGTTGGCGAGCACGGAGTTGGCAGGACGTTTTGCGGGTCGAGGTGGCTGCAGGTCGGCGGTACGAATGGGCTTGACACGACTACGGTCCTCGCCCGCCGCTTCCAAGACATCTCCCGCAAATCCGTACCACGAGGTAGAGCCCTGGTTGGTGAGATGCCATACACCACTCGCATCGTGCTCGATCAAGCGAATGATTCCCGCTGCAGCATCGTCCGCCATCGTCGGGCTGCCCACTTGATCTTCGACGAAGCGCAACTCAGGCTGGCTCGTCATGATCTTCAGGATCGTCTTCACCATGTTCGCTCCATGGAAACCGCACACCCACGAAATGCGAACGATGAGATCACGATCTCCCATCTCACGTTCACCTTCCAACTTGCTCTTCCCGTAGACGCTTTGCGGGCTCGTCTCATCTCCCTCTTCATAGGGCGTTGGCTTTTCACCGTCGAAGACGTAATCAGTGGAGATGTACACCGTTCTGGCACCGACTGCGTGTGCGGCCTGAGCCACGTTGCGCGTGCCGATCACATTGACGAGGTGCGCTTTGTCCGGATCGGACTCACAAGCATCGACTGCGGTCCATGCCGCAGCATGGATGATCACGTCGGGGCGAGAGGATTTGACCGCCGCATCGACTGCTGCACGATCCGTGATGTCGAGTTCCGACTTTGCCAACCCGACCACATCGTGACCAGCTTCGCGCGCTGCATCGACGAGTTCGCGACCCAACTGACCGCCGGCTCCCGTTACGAGCAGTCGCATTACTTCTTGCCCTTGAGCGGCTCCCACCACCAGCGGTTGTCGCGATACCACTTGACAGTCTCTTCGAGCGCTTCATCCAGACTGCGCTTGCGCTTCCAACCGAGAGCTGTCACCTTGGCGATGTCCACCGAATAGCGCCGATCATGACCCAAGCGGTCGGCCACATACTCCACGCTCGACTCGTCCTTGCCGAGCAGCGCCAACAACTTGTCCACGAGGATCCGATTCGGCGTTTCGTTACCCGCACCAATGTTGTAGATGTTGCCCAATTCGCCCTTTTCCAGCACCAGATGCACTCCGGAACAGTGATCGTCCACGTAGATCCAGTCGCGCTCGTTCAGGCCGTCACCGTACAGCGGGATCTTCTTGCCGTCGAGCAAGTTCGTGGTGAACAACGGAATCGCTTTTTCTGGGTATTGATACGGACCGAAGTTGTTGGTGCAGCGAGTGACGACCACCGGCAAGCCGTGTGTGGCGAAGTACGACAAGGCGATCAAGTCGGATCCTGCCTTCGACGCCGAGTACGGCGATCGCGGCTCGAGCGGATCGGTTTCCTTGGATGAGCCCACTGCGACCGATCCGTACACCTCGTCGGTACCGATGTGGAGAACCCGAGAGATTTCCAATTTACGGG
>CAZZJH010000070.1:0-7635 GCA_964654335.1 uncultured Acidimicrobium sp. | reverse complement strand
CCTCTGGAATCTGGTCGATAGGACGCTTTTCGTCGACGTTCTTCGGGACCCACACCCGACCGTCGTTGCGCAGCGATTCGCTCATCAAGGTGAGCTTTGACTGGAACTCGTCGCTCTGCGGAATGCATGTCGGATGAATCTGCGTGTAACACGGGTTGGCGAAATACGCCCCCTTGCGATGCGCGCGCCACGCCGCCGTGACATTGGAGTTCATCGCGTTCGTCGAGAGGAAGAACACGTTTCCGTATCCACCGGTTGCGAGAACCACGGCATGTGCAGCGTGCGATTGGATGTCACCAGTGAGCAAGTCACGAGTGACGATGCCGGCGCAACGGCCATCGACCACCACGACATCGACGAGTTCGCTGCGATTGAACAGTCGCACGCCACCGAGACCGATCTGACGCGCCAACTGTTGATACGCGCCGAGCAACAACTGTTGCCCTGTTTGACCGCGGGCATAGAAGGTGCGGCTGACCTGCGCTCCACCGAAGCTTCGGTTGTCGAGCAATCCGCCATACTCGCGAGCGAACGGCACACCTTGGGCGACCATTTGGTCGATGATGTCCACCGACACTTGCGCCAGGCGATAGACGTTTCCTTCGCGTGAGCGGAAGTCGCCACCTTTGATGGTGTCCATGAACAAACGATGGATCGAGTCGCCGTCACCTTGGTAGTTCTTCGCTGCGTTGATTCCACCTTGCGCCGCAATCGAGTGGGCACGTCGGGGTGAGTCATGGAATGTGAACGCATCGACTTGGTATCCGAGTTCGGCAAGTGTCGCCGCGGCCGACGCACCAGCAAGGCCCGTGCCGACCACGATCACTTTGAACTTGCGCTTGTTGTTGGGGTTCACCAACTTGGCGTTGGCCTTGTAGTTGTCCCACTTGTCGGCGAGCACGCCGGCAGGGATTTTCGAATCGAGTTTCATCGGTTACCCCACGACCCCTGCAAGCACAGCGACAGGAAACGACACGTTGCCCACCACGACGACAGCAGCGAACCCGGCAGCGAGACCACGACGCCACGAGTTGAAGCGCGGGTTGTTCCAGCCGAGTGACTGGAAGATGCTCCACATGCCATGGAAGAGATGGATACCGAGCAAGATGTTGGCGAAAATGTAGAAGCCAGAGACGAGCGGGCGATCGAAACTGCGCACCACGTTGTCGTACACCTCAGCGCGGGCGTACTCCCCTTCCGCGCCATTGACCACACCGAACGTCAGGTCGAGCAAGTGCCAGATCAGGTACACGAGCACGATGACTCCTGTCCAGCGCATCGTGCGGCTGGCGAAATTGGCCACTTGGTAATCCCTCGGGCCTTGGTATCTCACCGCACGAGCACGACGATTGAGTCGTGTGAGTGACCAAGCCGAATGAAGATGCAAGGTCAACATCCCGAACAACGTCGCTCTCAGGATCCACAGAACCGCACCTTTCGGCGCCAGCGGATAGAGAAGCTCTTTGAGGAACTCGGCGTAGTGGTTCAACGCCGCTTCACCCTGATACATCTTCAAGTTCCCGATCATGTGGAACAAGACGAAGCCCATCATCGCGATACCAGAGATGGCCATCGCGTATTTCTTGCCCACGGCCGTGGAATAGAGGTCGAACAGGAAGGGGCGACGCTTGCGGGTCTTTGCCGTTCCCGAGACGGGGGCGCGCAAGGCGGAGGAGGGAGCCTGAGTTGTGGACATATCGACCTTGCTTACGCTAGTTCTGGCCGTCGTGCCGAGAGAAAACCCTGCCGATGATCCTCTTCAGCGAGATGCGGGGGTTTCGTATCTGCAGGCTCAGATTCTCTACACTTCTCCAGACACATTTACTGGGTCGACATCAGGTCGACCCGATTGAAACAGCGGAGAACAATCTCGTGGGACTACTTGCATCTGAAGGCGGCTGGCAGACATTCACCCTGAAGGGTGGCGAATGGGCCGTTCTATGGCTCTCCGGCGCAGCGGCGATTCTCGCACTGCTCGTCGGTTGGTACCTCGTCAAACAGGTCCTGAAGCAGGACGAAGGCACCCCGCGCATGAAGGAGATCGCCGTCGCCATTCAAGAGGGCGCCTGGGCCTACTTGAAGCGCCAGTTCAGGACGATCGGTCTGATCTTGATCCCCGTTGGGTTGATCGTGTTCTTCACCTCGGTCGCAATTGAGAAGCCAAATGGTGAGGAAGCACTCAGCTTCGTGCAGTCCGGAATTTGGCGCACTTTGGCGTTCGTACTTGGCTGCATTGCTTCGGGCCTCACTGGCTACATCGGCATGACCCTCGCGACGCGCGGCAATGTCCGCACCGCCGCCGCAGCGCGTTCGGGCTCGATGAAGAGGGCACTCGAGGTTGCCTTCCGCACCGGTGGTGTCGCCGGCATGTTCACCGTGGGTCTCGGACTCCTCGGTGCCACCTTGATCATCGCGATCTTCCAGAACACCTCGTCGGCAATGCTCGTCGGCTTCGGCTTCGGTGGTTCGCTCCTCGCTCTGTTCCTCCGCGTGGGCGGTGGCATCTTCACCAAGGCAGCCGACGTAGGCGCCGACCTCGTAGGCAAGGTGGAAGCAGGAATTCCTGAAGACGATCCGCGCAACCCCGCCACCATCGCGGACAACGTGGGTGACAACGTGGGTGACTGCGCCGGTATGGCCGCCGACCTCTTCGAGAGCTACGAGGTCACGCTCGTCGCATCGATCATCCTCGGTGTGGCCGCATTCAACTCCGTCGGTCTCAACCCGGCGCTCGGTCTCGTGTTCCCACTTGCGGCACGTGCCATCGGCGTCGTCGCATCCATCGCCGGTGTGTTCTCCGTGCGCGCCAAGGATGGCGAAACCAACGCGTTGAAGCCGATCAATCGCGGCTTCCTCACCGCTGGCATCATCACCGTGATCGGTACCGCGTTGCTCGCCGTCTACTACGTGGGCAACCCTGGCAAGGGCGAAACGATCTTCGGCGACAAGGCCGTCACCATGTCAGGTATCGGCTGGCGCGTATTCGGTGCCGTCGTGGTTGGTTTGATCCTTGCTCAGGTGCTCAGTCGCCTCACCGAGTACTTCACCGGAACCGAGTACGGCCCCGTGAAGGAAATTGGTGAGTCGGCAGAAACTGGCCCCGCCACCGTCGTGCTCTCAGGCACCTCGGCAGGTCTCGAGTCTTCGGTGTACGCCATCGTCTGCATCGCGATTGCTCTCGGAACCACCTTGTGGATGGGCGGCGGCAACGTGCAGTTCTCGCTCTACCTCGTCGCACTGTGCGGCATGGGAATGCTCGCCACCACCGGCGTGATCGTGTCGGAAGACACCTTCGGCCCGGTGGCAGACAACGCGGCTGGCATCGCAGAAATGGCCGGCGAGTTCGAGGGCGAACCGCGCAAGATCATGGTCGGCCTCGACGCAGTGGGCAACACCACCAAGGCAGTGACCAAGGGCTTCGCCATTGGCTCGGCCGTGATTGCAGCAGTCGCATTGTTCGCCTCGTACATCGAGACGATCGCCGGCGAGTTGAAGCTGGGCCTCGAGGGTGACGCCATCTTCAGTGCCGCCGAGACGCAGATCAACGTTGCCGACGTGAAGACCTTCATCGGTCTGTTGATCGGTGGTTCGGTGGCGATGATGTTCTCTGCTCTCGCCATCCGCGCGGTGGGTCGCACTGCAGGCGTGGTCGTGCAAGAAGTGCGCAACCAGTTCCGTGACGGTGGAATCATGGCGGGCACCAAGAAGCCCGACTACGGCCCGGTCATCGACATCTGCACCGCAGCGTCGCTGCGTGAGCTCACCACTCCCGCTCTGCTTGCCGTGCTCACGCCCGTGATCATCGGCTTCGGAATCGGTTACGCCCCACTCGGAGCCTTCTTGGCAGCAATCATCCTCACTGGTCAGTTGATGGCCAACTACCTGAGCAACGCAGGTGGTGCATGGGACAACGCGAAGAAGTACATCGAAGACGGTCACCACGGTGGTAAGGGTTCGGATGCACACAAGGCCGCCGTCATCGGCGACACTGTGGGCGACCCGTTCAAGGACACCGCTGGTCCTGCTCTCAACCCATTGATCAAGGTGATGAACCTCGTGTCGCTCTTGGTCCTACCGGCGATCATCAACCTGCAGGACAACGACGCCGCTCGCCTCTCGATCTCGGGTATCTCGCTCGTGGTGTTGATCGTGGCCATCGGCTACTCGCGCCGCAAGACCGAGAGCCTGGCAGCAGCCGTCTAGTTCTTCATCATTCGTCTTAGGCGCTGAAGTGTCGAACATTCGATACCTCAGTGCCGAGTGGATCGCGGCGATGGCCGATGCGGTGCGCTCCAACGCATCACTGCAGGCCCTCGCCGGCGATCACACGATTGGCTTCACCCAAGTGGTGACCGACACACCGAATGGTGACATCTCGTACCACTTGCAAGTGGGCAACGGCTCACTCTCGTTCGGTAACGGAGCAGCCGAGCCAGAACACGTTCGGTTCACCGAATCCTGGGACACTGCGGTCGCCGTCGCTACTGGTCAATTGAACGCGCAAGAAGCATTCATCAAAGGCGCAGTGAAGTTCTCCGGTGATCATCAGTTGTTGATCGATGCAGCCGATCTGTTCGCCGAGTTGAACGGTGTGTTCGAATCAGTGCGCGAACGCACCGAGTACCGCTGACCTACTCGCCTCGGTGAAGGCCGAGCTTCACGCCACCGACGACGGTGCCGTAGACCACTGCCCCAAACACCACCCCGGACAACGCGAATGACTGCGTGCCGGAAAGAAGCACGCCCACGGTGCACCCGAGTGACGTCATAGCTCCCCAGCCGAGAAGCACACCTCCCGCTAGACCCGTGGCTGAACCACGAACGGTCGGAACCACCACTTTGAAACGACCACCTGCGACGGCTGATGCGAACGATGCAGCGACGAGACCGATCACCAGCCATCCATTGTTGGTGATGGCAGATGACACGGTGCCGATGCAACCCTTCATGATGTCGATGCCGTGGAGAACCTCCGGCAACAATCCCCGACCATCGAGGTATGTTCTCGAGACAGTGCCCAATTGCGAGGTGACACCGAGAGGTGAGACGCGGAGGTACGCCAGAACGCCGATTGCACCGACCACACTGCCCGACGCGAGCCACGTCCAACGCTTGACAAAGATCAGGTCGACCAATCCGCGAGCTGGTTCACGCTGTTCCGGTCCATGACGGTCCATCTTCACGATCACCCACGCAAGGACACCAAGCACCACAAGGGTCAACGCGAGTGAGCCGCCGTAGCCAAACCAACGCGGCAACCACCAAACCGGACTCTCGCTGATCATTCCGAGATAGAGCGTGTTCCACGTGATGAAGCCAAGTCCGAAACCTATGAGTGAACCGATTAGGGCGGGAACCGACCTCAACCAACCTTCACCGAGCCGATAAAGGTGTCCGCTGATACATGCGCCGGAGAGCACCATGCCGAGACCAAAGGCCACTGCACCAGCAATCAGCGGAAAGCTAACGGGTGAGATGTGCGCGAGCGGTGGCAGGCCTTCGCCACTTGGTGTCGGCAGGTACAGGCCGAACACCACCGCATAGCCCACTGCACCGACGGCGAGCGCCGTGACGATGGACAGCAGAGCGCGCGTCTTGCGTTCCTCGATCGACTCACGGAAGATGCAAAAGAAGCAGAAGCGGCCGCATTCCAGTGCCACTCCCAATGCTGCGCCAAAGAGGAGGGAGAGTGCAGGCGCCTGGTCAGTCTCACGTGACGTGGCCAACAACCATGCTCCAACGATGATCCCGAGGAAGACCGTCGCCGACACGGCGAACTTCTTGGTGGACACGCCAGTGGCGCCCTCTTGGGGAGAGAGAGCGCCACTGGTCGTGGAACTAACGATCAACCTCTACCCCACACCGTGCCGGCAGGGTTCGCGATCGGAACACCGACGGAGTTGCCGTACTCGGTCCATGATCCGTCATACAGACGAACCTCGTAACCGAGGATCTGACTCAAGACGAACCAGGTGTGCGCAGCGCGCTCACCAATTCGGCAATACACGATCACCGGATCCTTGCCCGAGATTCCCGCGTCGGCATATATCTTCTTCAATTCGGCCGGCGACTTGAACGTTCCGTCCGAGTTCACCGCGGTACTCCATGGAACGTTCTTGGCCGTAGGAATGTGTCCAGCTCGAATCGCCAATTCCTGGAAACCCGCCGGGGCAAAGATCTTGCCGCTGTACTCATCAGCCGAACGGATGTCGACCAACTTTGTCTTCTTGTCGATCTTTCGAGCAATTCTCACGACGTCTGGAAGGAAAGCGCGAAGCTTGCGATCGGCTACCGAAGCAGTGAAGTTGCCCTTTGCCACAGCACTTACCGCTGGGGTCACTGCACGACCTTCCTTCACCCACTTGTCGCGTCCGCCATTCAGAATGCGGACGTCCTTCGCTCCGTAGGTTTTGAAAATCCACACGCCCCACGCGGCGAACCAGTTGTTCTTATCGCCGTACAACACCACCGTCGAGTCGGTGCTGATGCCTGCTGCTTGAACGAGGTCCTGGAATCGCTTGCGCTGCACAATGTCACGATTCACCGCATCGACGAAGTCGGTGTGCCAGCGGAAGTTCACCGCACCGGGGATGTGCCCCTTCTCGTAGACACCCGGATCGGTCGACACTTCGATGATCCGAACCTTTGGATTGTTTAGGTTGGACTCGAGCCATGACGTCTCGACGATGTTCGGTGTGCTGGTTGAGGTGGACGATGCCGAAACCGGCCCCGCCACCACGAATCCCGTGAGGCCGACGACGGCTGATGCCACCGTTCGAACCACTCGGTTCTTTGTTGATGTGCCCATGATTTTTCCTCCAAAACCCTTTATTTCAGGGGGTATCCGCTAATTCTGACTAATCTAGTCGGAATTATCAGGAATATCCAATGCGCCTTTCAAGAATCATCGAAAACACGGGAAACTCGTGGGATTCTGACCCCAAAGGTCAGCGTCTACTCAGGAGTAATAGGGGTTGGCGCCAGTCGAGTGGTCGGTAAGGTCTCGCACTTTGACGATCGTCGGGACCTGCGCAGAAATCATCGTCTGCACACCCTCCAGCATCGTCTGGCGACTCATCGAGCAGCCATGACAGCCACCGCCCATCGTGAAATACGCGGTGCCCTCTTTGTCATGGCCGGCGAACGTGACGAACCCACCGTGCGCGGCCAGCGCGGGATTCACTTCTGTCGAAACAACGGCCTCGATTTGGGCGGAGATTTCATCGTCGGCAACGAGCCCCTCCACCACCGGAGCCTTGGGCTTGTTCGGATTGCGGATCAGCAGCCCTTGACGCTCGTTGTGGTCGATGACCGCGCCTTGGAACGCTTCGAGATCCTTGGCTGGAACGATGACTTTCAAACCATCGATGGTTCGCACCTCGTCGCTGAACGCTGCCTTGGTGAAGAAGTCGAATGAAAGGTCGTAGCGGAAATCCTCTCCCGGCTGGGAGATGATCTCGAGGCGGAGTCCAAGCTGGCTGCCCTCAACTTCGGCATCGCGCAACTCGAGCAACTTGACGTGTGCTTCAGGTGTGATCGAAATGATCGTGTCGGTGGTTACCGGCGTAGTCGAAGCAAACGGGCTCGTGGTCACGCGGTCAGGATACCTGTGCCTACAGCGACGAAGCCGAGTCG
>CAZZJH010000069.1:0-8107 GCA_964654335.1 uncultured Acidimicrobium sp. | reverse complement strand
AACGACGAGTTGCCGTCGGTTGCGTCGCTTGCCAAGGCGTACTGCTCCGAGGCGTACTTCCACGCTGCGGCCGAGAACATCCAGATTCACGGTGGAATCGGTTTCACCTGGGAGCACCCGGCGCACCTGTACTTCAAGCGTGCAAAGTCGAGTGAGTTGCTGTTCGGTGACCCGAGCTATCACCGCGAACTTCTCGCACAGCGCATCGGCATCTAGGTTTCCTGCGCGGCATGTCGGCCGTGACCATCATCTTCGTGGTGATCTCGGCGGTCGCCGTGTTCATCATCGCCGCGATCACGATCGGCCGTGAAGCCCGGAGGTTGGACTCGGTGGCACCGCGCGCGGTGTACGACCTCGACGAAGCAGTGGAGTTCGTTGCAGCCCGTTTGCCCGACGAATCGCAGGCCCGCCTCACCTACGAGGAACTACGCAAGTTGCTGAAAGCGCACATGGGATGGCTGCATGCGAAGGGCTTGCAGCCGAAGGACGTGATCGATCGACGTCAAGACATCGCAGAAGAAGTGGTCGTCGGCGAGGAGACGGTCACCGCATATTTGCTCGGGCAGGCCGAGTCACTGCGAATCGAAGTGCTCGATGATGTCGATGTCGTGCATGTGGTGCGCGGGCACCTGGATTACTTCGAGGCGATTGGTGCCGTGGGCCCGAGGGCCAGCGACACCGACTCCTGACCGACCATGTTCTGCTTCCAGATCGAGACGTAACGCTCGAGGTTCGGGTTCGAATACGGGTCGTCATCCAATCGATCGCGCCAGCGTCGCCCGATGGTCTCCACCTCGAAGGGCTTGAGTAGCGGCGAACGTGTCTGAGATTCGAAGTGGTACACCCGAGCGTGTGGTGTCCACACCACGCGATAGCCAACTTCCTGCAGCTTCAGGCTGAAATCGACGTCGTTGTAGTTGGACGGGAACTTGGTGCACAGGCCACCTACTCGTTCGAATGCGCTCTTGCGAATGAGCGCGAAAGCAGCGATCACGCCCGACACCTCGCGTTGTACTCGCAACATGCACTGCGCACCCACGTGTTCGGGGGAGCGATGTCGATAGAGGTCGTAAGGGACGGGGTTCAGCAGGTGTCCCGCGCTCTGGATGAGTCCGTCCTCGTACAACAGCATTGGCCCGACCATCGCGACGTTCGCATCCTCGAGCAATCCGAGCATCGTCTCCAAAGCATCACCAGAGATCACCTCGGTGTCGTCATTGACGAGGAGGAGATGTTCGCCCGTGGAATGAGCCGCACCGATGTTCACCTTTTCCGCAAAGTTGAACGGCTTGTCGTAGTCCACGAAGACACTGCGATGACCACTGCGCCTCGCTGCCTCTTCGATTTCCCTGCGTGTATCCGCGGGGGTGTCGTGGTCGAATACCACGATCAACTCGAGCTGGCGATACGAGAGGGTTTGGTGCAACGAGTCGATGCAATGTGCAGCAAGAACGACATCGCGTTCGCCGATCGTTCCCCGTGTTCCTCTCGTGGGGATGATCGCGGAAACGAGTGGGTTGCCTGTGCGCTTGCGTCGCACGCGCACCACGGGAACTGCAGGGTCGAGCTCGCACATGGCGTCGATACCGAGTCGTCGACAGTGCTCCTCGACTGCGTTCAAGGACGCACTTGGTAACAGCGACTCGTCCTCACTGCGGTAGAGCAACTGAGGGAGCCGAACGGGATTGGTCGTCTCGCACAGGCGCAATGCTCGGTCGTGTTCATGGGCTATCGCGAGGGACTTGATGCCTCCCGTGCGCTCCACGAGATCCAAACGCGCCGCAATCAACGTGCCGAGATAGTTGTGCCCGCGGAGTCTTTCGGGCGACCAGCCTGGCCGGCGAACTTCGGCATCGTGCTCGAAGCGCCGTGGCGCGCGATGTAGGGAATCGCCGTAGACGACCGCGGTCGACGGATCGCTGAAGGCTTGATCGAGTTCGGCAAGTGCCGTGTGGGTGAGGGTATTGCCCGTGCGGAGAAACACGACGACGGAGTCGCTCGGTAGTGGCACGATTTCGCGGGCGACGGAGATTCCGGACAAGCGCATCGTGCGCATTCGAGTGATTCGCTCGTGCTCGATGGTGGAGCCGAGCACCAACCAATTCGCTGGTCGCACCGATGATGCGAGCAGCGAGTCGGCCGTGCGACGAACTGCGCTGGATTCGGCTTTGGTGGCGTCGCTGACGACGACGAATCGTGTGGTCACCCGAGCAACCTCTTCAACCCGTAACGCACGGGTCTTGGGAGGTGGCGATAGACGAAGCGCGCAGCGCGGTATCGATTCTCGTGGACCCAATCGATGCGATGGGTGGCCTGGTCCTGTTTCGAATACGAATCGTCGAAGCGGTAGCCATCGAGTGATCCGTCACGTCCGTAGCGAGAGGAAACCCGAGCCTCGACACGAGCCCCAATTTCTTCGTCGCGACGGGCGAGTTCGTTCAGGTAACGCTCGACGTCGGCAGCCGTGTCGTCACCCATTCAGATCATCATGTTGAGGTTGGTCGTGATCGCCGCCCCCAACTGTTGGTCGCCCACGATGTCGACCTTCGCAGAGAGGGGATCGACACGACCCATGGCGAGGGCGCAAAACGTGTTGCTGTCCATCGTCAGCGTTGCGAGCGGATCTCTCACGACATCGACGATCGCAGCGCGACCATTGGTGACGAGTACGGGAACCGTTCGCTGAACCGGGCCCGTGATTTCGATCACGACACCGCGACCCTCGGGAGTCTGCGCGCGTTTGCCCACCACGATGGGAATCGTGCGCAGCAAGCGATCGATCGTGTGAGCGGCGGCAGGACTGCCTTCGTTTCCCGGCTTGCCGAGAGCCCGACGCATGTCTTGTTCGTGGGCCCAGCAATCGAGCACTCGAATGTGCAGGAAGTCGGCCATCGTGCCTGGGCCGGTGGGCGTCATCGTCTCGCGATCGAAGTACTCGTCGCCCGCATCCTCGAGGAAGTCCTTGCTGTCTTCGATCAGTTCGTTCCACTCGGCGAGCACTTCGGCACCGGACAACGAGCGCCGCACGTCGACATCATGCTCGTTGAATTCGCCGATTGGGTTCTTGACGTGCTCACCCTGAACCGCGCGGTGCTTCGTGACGGGAAGTCCGATCATCATGCGTTCCACACCGATGAGGTGCGACAGGGTGTCTTGGACCGTCCAACCGGGACATGCAGTCATCGTCTTCCACTGTCCTTCAGTGAGGTCTGCACACAACGTAGAAATGGAATCCCACGTGTGAGTCAACTTGTCGATGGTGTCGGTTGGCCGCATTGGTTCCTCCTATCGAGCAGGATTTTGGATCGTCTGCCATTCACGATTCCGCAGGTACGGCGAGAATGCCTCGCCGATCGAGCGTAGATCGGCATCCGTTTTTGGTGTCTTGATTTCGTAGAGCCCTGGAAAGGTCGAATAGTTGACCGTCATGTCCCACAGACGTAACGCTTCATCACCGGTGGGGGCGGGCACGACGACCGGTCCGAACACGGCACGACCGCCGAGGCCGTCGAGAACGGGAACCCCGAATGCAGCCAACGTGGAGACTGCATAATCGTGATCGCGCTTGACATCGTCGTGCGTCGTTGGATCAGCCAATGCGTCATCCCAGGTCGTCGCTGGTTGACCAATGTCGGCGAGCAATTCGATCGCCACGTCGTGTTCATACGGCCGACGGCCCTCGTAATGGAGAGCCGTGGCAACACGCAGGTACCACTGACCACAAAGTTCGTTGTCGCGCCTGCGTAGGTAGGCCGCGATGCGCATCGGCGTCCAGCCGTAGGCGATTTCGCGTTCCCAGGGGTGCTTCTTGCCCTCGGTTCGGTTGATTTCCTCAAGGCTGAAGAACTTCCAGTTCACCTGCAGACCAGTCAGTCGGGACACTTCACGGATCCACAACGAAGTTTGGAAGGCCCAGGGGCAGATCGGGTCGAAGTAGAAGTCGATCTCGTTCGGACGTTGAACCAATCCGCTCATTCGCTCGGAGACGCTACACGACTAGATTTGGACTCATGGCCCGACACAGTCGATTCGAACACACGCGTTTTCTCGGCGACAAGCGCACGCAATTGGTGTACGACACGGACGAGTGGGCAGATCAATCGGTGATCGACGAAATTGCCGAGAGTGGAGTGGGGTTGTGCTTCGGGCCGGACACGTTGGCCGAGGCGCGCAATCGTGGCTACACACTCGCCACGCCGGGCAAGTCACGGCGCCATCTCAAACCGCGTGCCTGACCTTTCGTGAACGGCACCCTGCTCTCAGGCGGGTTGAAACTCGATCGGTACCTGACGCAACCAACCGGAAAGAACGGTGCATTGCCGGCACTCGTGCTTTGCCATGGCTACCCGAGCGGCGGCATTGACGCACGACATTCGGCCGGCACCTTCCCCGAACTGTGTGATCGCGTGGCGAGCGAAATTGGTTGGGTAGCGATGACGTTCACGTTTCGCGGCTGTGCGAACAGCGAAGGCGACTTCTCCATGCAAGGTTGGGTGGACGACTTGCGTGCGGCGGTGAGTCATGTGGTGGCGGAGACGTCGCCCGGGGGAATCTGGCTCGTCGGAAACAACACGGGTGGCTCGCTGGCGTTGTGTGTGGCCGCCGATGATCCGCGCGTCAATGGGTGTGCGTTGCTCGGTGCACGCGCAGACTTCGACGATTGGGCCGAACAACCCCGACGGTTCCTCGAGCATTCGCGCGA
Source organism: uncultured Acidimicrobium sp. (assembly GCA_964654335.1). Lineage (GTDB taxonomy): Bacteria > Actinomycetota > Acidimicrobiia > Acidimicrobiales > Ilumatobacteraceae > UBA3006. The sequence goes on along the minus strand of CAZZJH010000069.1, from coordinate 3,405 downwards.
GATCGGCACGGTGCGTCGACCGACCTTTCCTCCCTCGGTGGAGGAGTGGGGGCGTGAGCTGCGTCGTTTTCGCCCGACCGACGCGGCCAAGCGTTATGCACCGCGACCGTTGTTGTTGATGCATGGTGCAGACGATGACGTGGTGCCCACTGCAGATTCACGCGTGCTTGCCCAAGCGCACGGCTCGGCCGAATTGCAGATCGTTCCGGGAGCAGGGCACCGATTGCGCCACGACCCGCGGGCCATGGCGATGTTGCTCGGTTGGCTGGATCGTCAGCGCACTCAGGCAGGTTTGTAACTGCGGGAGTGCCATTCCCAGGCACTCCCCACGATGTCGCGCAGATCACGCGTGGCTTTCCAGCCGAGAATCGCACGCACGAGCGTGGGGTCGGCGTAGACCGTCGTGGGATCACCAGCGCGACGAGGTGCGAACTCGTAGGGCACCTTGCGGCCGCTCACTTGCTCGGCCATGTCGATCACCTCGAGAACCGATGTGCCCATGCCGGTTCCCACGTTGCACGCGATGCTGGAACCACCGGTGGTGAGGTAGTCGAGCGCTTTGACGTGGGCGTTCGCAAGATCGATGACGTGGATATAGTCACGGATACACGTGCCGTCCGTCGTGGGGTAATCGTTGCCGTACACCTGGAGAGGACCGCTTGCACCAAGTATCGCCTTCATCACGCGAGGAACGAGGTTCTGTGAGTGCGACCAGTCTTCGCCGATGACCGAATCGTCGCTCGCGCCAGCAGCATTGAAGTAACGCAAACTAACTGAACGTAGACCGATCGCATCACACGACGACAGGAAGTGTTCCATCGTCGACTTCGTCTCGGCATACACACTCTCAGGGCGAAGTGGGGCCTCTTCGGTGACCGGAACATGTTCGGGGTTGCCGTAGACGGCGGCAGAAGATGAGAACACGATGTGCTCGACACCGTTGGCAAGCAGTGAACGGACGAGCGAGATGGTGCCGGCCACGTTGTTCGACCAGTAGCGCAGGGGTTGCTCCATCGATTCACCGACGGCCTTGTAGGCGGCAAAGTGGATCACCTCGGAGATTCGGTACTTGCGCACGGTCTTTTCGATCAGTCGCTCGTCGCGAATGTCACCTTCGACCAGCGGAGTGCCATCGACGCGGGAGCGAACCCCGAGTTCGAGCGAGTCGAGCACGATGACATCCCGACCGAGTTCGACGAGGGCACGCACCGTGTGCGAGCCGATGTAGCCGGCACCTCCAGTGACGAGGATGGTCATCCGCTCACCCTAACGAGCAGGCTTGCGTGCTGATTTCTGTGCCCGCTTCTGAGTCGATTTCTTCGGGCGATCCTGCTTGTCGAGATCGGCGGCCTTCTGCATCTTCTTGAACCCGCGCACTTTGAGGAGGGCGGCAGGGGAATGGATGTCGGCCACCGATCGTGGTTGTGCATCCGAGAACACGCCAGCTTCTTTCTTCCAACCGTTCGGTCGAATACCGAATCGTTTGCCAAGAAGTGCGATGAAGATTTCCGCTTTCTCTTCGCCATATCCGGGCAATGTGCGCAGACGACGCTTCAACTCCGTTGCGTCGGTCACGGCCTTCCAAATGTTCGAACCTTTGCCGGCGTACTCGTCCGCGACGATCTCGCACAGCGCGTGGATACGTCGGGCCATGCTGTCGGGGAAGCGGTGGATGGCCGGCTTTTCACGACACATCGCGACGAACTTCTCGACATCCATCACGGCGATCTTCTTCGCGTCACAATGACCGAGGCGTTGCTTGATCGTGTACGGGCCCGTGAATGCCCACTCCATGGGAACTTGTTGATCGAGCAGCATTCCGATCAACAGCGCCGTGCCGTCGCGGCGGAGCAATTGATCGCCAGCGGGGATTCCGGTGATGTACAGCGGTTTTGATGTGGTGGTCGTCACAGGCGGTCTCACTTGTTGAGTGCGGATGGAGTATCGGGATCGATCCCGTAGCGCGCGATCGCGTCGGCCACGAATTTGTAATCGAGAGAGCCGGCGTTGGCGAGTTCTGCGAGCACCGCCACCACCACATGGGCGGCATCAATCTCGAAGTGACGACGCAACGCCTCTCGGGTGTCACTACGCCCCATGCCGTCCGTTCCAAGTGCGACGAACTTACGTGAGCCGACGTACGGAGAGATCTGCAATGGCACCGAACGCATGAAGTCGCTGACGGCGACGATCGGCCCTGTCGAGTCACCGAGGATGCTGTCGACACGCGACTTGCGCGGAGTGGCAGACGGGTGCAGGCGATTCCAACGTTCGGTTTCGAGTCCTTCTTCGCGGAGCAACTTGTAGGACGTGGCCGACCAGAGGTCCACGCCGACGTCGTAGTACTCGAGTAGCTCTGCCGCTGCCCGACGAGCAGAGCCGTGAGCCGAACCGGAGAAGAAGATCGACGCACGATGTTTGCCACCAGTGGCTGCTTGCCACATGTAGAGGCCACTCATGATGTCGTTCTCGATGCTTGCGACTTCGGGTCGCACCGGCATTTCGTAGTTCTCGTTGTACAAGGTGAGGTAATAGAAGATGTCTTCCGGATTGGCTCCGTACATTCGCTCGATTCCGTGCTTGACGATGGTCGCCACTTCGTAGGCGAATGCAGGGTCGTACGCCTGGCAAGCGGGGATCATGCTTGCGTGCAAGAGGCTCTGACCATCTTGATGTTGGAGTCCTTCACCGAGCAACGTCGTGCGTCCAGCGGTGGCGCCGAGGAGGAACCCTCGCGTGCGCGAATCGGCTGCTTGCCATATCAAGTCACCGACACGTTGGAAGCCGAACATCGAATAGAAGATGTAGAACGGCACCATCGGAACTCCACGAGTTGCGTAACTCGTTCCTGCGGCGATGAAACTCGACATGCTGCCAGCTTCGGTGATGCCTTCTTCGAGGATCTGACCCTCGGAGGATTCCGAGTAGCTCAACAACAACGCATGATCGACCGGTTCGTACTTCTGGCCGTGCGACGCATAGATCTTGAACTCGGGGAACAACGAATCCATGCCGAAGGTGCGGGCTTCGTCGGGAATGATCGGCACGACGCGCGAACCGAATGCATCGTCACGAGCCAGGTTGCGCAACAGGCGTGTGAAGCCCATCGTCGTGCTCACTGCCTGACCACCGCTACCCGAATTGAATTCCGTGAATGCTTTGGGATCGGGTAGGGCGAGTGGTCGCCGAACCGTGGTGAGACGCCGTGGCAGCGCGCCGCCCAAGGCACGACGCCGTTCCATCATGTATTGGTATTCGATGGAGTCCTCCGGCGGTCGGTAGTACGGCGGCTGATCGCCGGTGAGCGCGGAGTCGGGAATTTCGTCTTCCAGATGAAGTCGTGATCGCAGCGTGCGCAACTGCTCCTCGTTCATCTTCTTGATCTGGTGCGTGGCGTTGCGGCCT
>CAZZJH010000068.1:3653-8152 GCA_964654335.1 uncultured Acidimicrobium sp. | reverse complement strand
CTGGCGGAAAGTCTGAATGATCACGACCGCCATGACGCTCACGAACGGAAGGTTTTGGCGAAACGAAGTGAAGTCGCTTCCCGCGATGATGCCGATGTAGTAACCGAAAATTGAGATGACCAGCATCTTGAGTCGGTCGATCGAATCTTTGGGAATGAACAAGCTGATGGTAAAGAGCAGTGGAATAATCACGGATTCAGCGAACAGGAGTCGTGGAATGACGAGATCGCTGAGGGATCGTTCGATCGCAACGAAATCGGCGTTGAGAAACTGCAACCCAACGAGGTTCGAGAGAATCAGGAAAGTCTTGTCCTTATCTAAGAGTGATCGAGCAAGTGTGAGGTCGTCTCTGTTGTCAATTGAGTAGGCGACGGAGTATAGAAAGACACCAACGACTACGGAACCAACCGTGAGAAGTGCTATGCGAACGTAGTAGAGACCTTGAGCGATTCGTTGAACCAAGAAGACCGTGACAACCGCCATTACTACGGCTACTGCTAGATGTGGTCGGAGTAATCCGATCGTGACAAGGCTGAGTGCACGAAGCGACGGGTTTGTTCCAAGCAGCAAGGTGGTGAGCGCGAGAAGAAGCATCGTTTCCCGAAGGGCAAGAAGTGAAAAGAAGAACACGATCGGGCCTGTGGCTAGCCACAGGTAAAGGGGCTTGATCCGCGGCACGAGTGAGCCGAGGTGCCGTGTCACGACGACAGCGTTGAGTAGGAAGCAGATGAAGGAGACGAACTTCAATGCGATTACCGCATTGAAGCCGGCCAAAGTGAGCAGGTAAGCGGGGCCGACATAGAGATAGCGGCGATCTATCAAGTCGCGGATACCCAACGGGCGACCGCCCCACTCAAGTTTGCCCATCAAGTAAACGTGCAGCTGTTGATCGTTGGAGTAAAAATCCAACTGTCCGTCACCTCCATATCGCCAGTAAATGATCGAAACGCCGACAACCCACAGCGCACTGAGACCAGAAAGAACGATCCTGTTCGGGAACCATGGCAACAGCAATAGGAAGGCGAGGAGTCCGAGCAAAAGTGCTTCGAAGTAATACATCAGCGACTCAACCCATTCGCGCCGCGATGCGACGACCAGCAATCAGACCGAGGAGACGCGGCTGGGAGTACTCCCATTCGCCAAGGAATCGCACCACCTGTGCACCAGTCCCGTGCTTGAAGTCGTACACACCACGGTTGTTGATTGGGTCTGCTCCACCCATGTCGTAAGTCACCACGCCGCGCTGTTTACACAGGCGCATCAGTTCCCAGAAAGCCTTGTATGAAGCGTAGGTCTTTCGCCCCTCTGGAGTCGCCGCAGCAAAGGTGTCCCACGCTTGGTTGCCGATCACCAGTGCACCACGTAACGCAATGATCTTGCCTTCATTGTCGTCACAACGTACGACGATGCAGTCGTCGCCAAATTGAGTGATCAACGAAGTAATCGACTCGAGAGAGTTCTGTTGCGCGAGGTGCTCGATGCCCTTGTACGAGTGCATCTGGTCGTACACCACCTTCATCTCGGCAGGGTTGGGGTTGATCCAGTGATAGGCGGTGATGTCACGCTTGAAGCTACGTCGAAGGTTGTGTCTCCAATTCTTCGTGAGTTGTGCTTCGCGGGTCTCATCGGATCCAGTGAGGTCGTACAACAAACTCAGTCCACTCAAGATCGTCTCTTGGCTGTTGGTCCAGCCATGTTTTGCCATGGATGCTGCCTCTGCGTCTCCATACGAGCGCATCACATTCAGTCGGTAAACGAGGTAGCGAGCGCCGGATGCAGAAGCAATTGCATTGCGCATCGGTGCTCCACAAACCGACACGTCACCCGCCGGCCCACCCGGGCTCCATGCGAGACCGATCACCGAGAGGTATCGACGCGTCTGTACCTGAATCATTGCGACTACACGATCGTTGCGTCGAGCCACCAGGCGAACCGGTGTCCAACCGAAACGTTTGCGGTGCTCACCCCATCGATAGCTCTGGTACACCGACCAACCCGGAAGCTGACGCAGTTGCTCATCCCAACCGTCTTCACTTCCGTTCCAGCGAGTCCACTCCGCATTTGGAAGACCTCGTGGTTCTGCTCTGCCAGTTGCGGCACTGCGGATCATTCGTGTAACGGCAGAGTTGCCGAGTGCTCGAGAAAAGCGAGACCCCGCGTCCCACTCGCCGAGATACTCCACGGTTTCTCCACCGAATCCGAGTTTGAAGTGGTCTACTCCCGAGGCTGCTTTGTCATGGGGTGCGATTCCACCGAGATCAAAGAGTTGGACGCCGCGTTCACGAAGACTCTTGCGTAGTTCGAAAAGCATGCCGTAGGCAGCACTCATCTCACGTCCACGCTCCGTGGTGGCGGCAGCGAGATAGTGCGCACGGTCACCATGGATGACGACGAGTGCTCCAGTGACTGGTTGGTCGCCAAGTCGGCCGATGATGGTGAGTACCCCGGTGCTCAGCTCATGACGCATTTGCCGGAGTTGCTCCCCGGAGTAAACGGGGATCGAAATGTTCTTCTCGTTGACCATCTGCTTCAGCAGTCCGGCCAGGTCGTCGAGATTGCGATCGTCGTTGTCGATCGTCCATGTGAGGCCGTGACGCAATGCGAGTCGTACGTAGTAGCGGTGCTTCTTGCTCATGCTCTTCAACCACGACTCTTCGTCGTCGTTCGTCTGCAGGAAGACCGAGTAGCGACTGTTCACTGGCCGACGAGCACGAACCATGAACGAGTTGGTGGTGAAGAAGTCGGTCTTGATCGCTGGCGTCATCACGTTGCACCGCAGGTAACACCGACCGACTACCTCTTCGACGGCGTGATGCAAGGTGCGCATGTCGTCAGCAAGACCGGCGCCGCGGGAAGACACGGGTCCTCCAGGAACCCAGGCAAACTCGATCCCTCCAGGCATTCGGCGGCAAAGCACCTGGGCCAAGGAGATGTGTTGTTCGTGCAAGCGAGCAAGGCGAAGTGGCTTCCATCCACCGCGGCGCTGAAATTCCCCCCAACCCCAGGATTGGAAAGCAGGGGCATCCCGAAGTTTGGCCATCAACTCTGTCCAGCGCTCGGGCGATTCGATCAACGTCCAGGTGGAACCGCTCACAGGAAGTTCACCAACCAAACATTTCGATAGTGATCAGGCGCGGAGTCGGCAATCGCAGAGGGAAGTGCTGGCCACTGCATCACCACTACATGATGTCGTCGTTCGATGGCCCGAAGGGCAGCATGCTGCTCCCCGTCGATTCGAAATGGAACGCCATAGGGAACTGTGTGGCCATCGAGTTGATGGCGCAGTAGTCGTACACCCGGAACAGTGCGAAGGTCGTCGACGACCTTGTTGAACAGCGCTTGGCGTCGAGCGATCTCGATTTCAGGATCTTGCTCGTTCAGTCGTGCAAGTGATCCGCAACCGATCGCAATCTCAGAGGGAAGGATCGTCTCGTCGTCGGGAGAACCTGCATCGATCTCGGCGCGTCCTGCTAGACGACGTACGCCGCGAACGGTGGCTCGCATTCCGGCGAGGGCAGGGATACCGGTGCGCCGTTCGAGACGTGAGAGCACGAATCGAAGCGCGTGTGACCATTCTTTTCGATCGATGCAAGGCATCGAAATCCCCACACTCTGTCGTGCAAGTAATGCCGCCCCCGTGGCTACATGGAAAGTTTTACGCAGACTGATGATGCCGAAGTCACCACGAGTTCCCAGCAGTTTGCCGTGCTCGTCACGACTGAAGAGCCCATGAGCATTGTCCTCGATCAATGTGGCACTCGATTTCGAACAGTATTCGTGAAACTCAGTGAGGTCTTGAGGAAAACCGAAGTAGTCGACCGCAATGATTGCCTTCACCTTCGGAAGTCGCTCGAGGTTCGTTGCCTGGAGTGATTCATCCACGTCGTAAAAGACAGGAGTTGCGCCAAGGACATGGATTGAAGCGAGGACATCGCGGCAGATGAATCCTGGAAGTGCAACCTGATCACCATTGCCGACACCCGACTGCCGCAGTGCTTCGACCAATGCGTGTCTGGCAAAGGCGAAGTATGAGAAGTGTGATGGGCGATAGGCGTCGAGAATGTCCTTCACGAGTGACGTCCTGGAACGAGCAGCAGACCAAGTGCGAGATAGGTGCGGAGATGCAATGGGTTGCCAACTAGTGCTCGTGCCAGCATCGAAGCAGCATCGAGTCGTCTGCCTGCGGCTTGGAACCCACGACCGGCGGTGTAGAGACACTTGGCCAAACGTGCTCTCCGCTGCCAGCCAGAGATCGATTCGTCCAAGGCCAGATGCTTCCGCACCACGGCTTGTTCGGCTGCCAAGTGGCGAAGGATCGAGCCACTGGCGTTGCTTTCATGTCGGCGGTACTCACCGAGCACCTCAGGAAGGAACTCGAACCTACATCCGAGTCGGGCGAGCTTCATCCACATTTCGTAGTCCTCGGCGGTGATGAACTCAGCCGATTCGTCGAAGAGTTCAGCCTTCTCTACGCAAGATCGACGAACCACCGTCGCCGA
>CAZZJH010000068.1:1706-3553 GCA_964654335.1 uncultured Acidimicrobium sp. | reverse complement strand
TTTGCACTCGCCGAGCCGCATCGGCGATGGTCATCGTCACGGTGGAGCCAAGGTTAAAGAGTCCATCGCCCACGTTTGGCATCGTGATCAGGTGGACGAGTGCCGTGCAGACGTCGGCATATGGAATGAAGTTGCGTCGCTGCAGACCAGTCGTTCGCAGTTCCATGTGGCCAGTCGTGACGGCTTGCCGACACAAGTCGTTGATGATGATTTGCCAGATCTCGTTGTCTGCGCGCTTGGGATAACCGAAGCCATTCGATAGGCGAACCCGCACTCCCTCGATTCGACCGTGTTCGTGGGCGTCGGCCACCAAACGTTCCGCTTCCAGATGTGTGGTGGCGTACGGCTGTTGCGGATTTGTCGGTGTGTTCTCAGTGATGTGGCCGATATACGGGGTGCCATACACGTGTCCAGTCGAAAGAAAAACAAAACGCTTCGCACCAGCGGCGATGCTCGCCTCGAGTACGTTTCGTGTCCCCTCGACACCTACGAGTTCTGCCAACGCTGGGTCCTCTTTTGCGGCGAAGTCGGGTAGCGAGACGAGGTATACGACGGTTTCCATTCCCGTGAGTGCCGCACGCCAGCCACTGCTCGTTGTGACGTCGGCAACGCAAGTGGTTGCGCGCGGGGCCCACGATGGTGCCTGACGTGGAGTTCGTGACGACAACTTCATCGGAAGGTCGGTCGATCGCTCCAGTCGCTCGGAGAGTCGCCCGCCGATGGTGCCAAAGCCACCAACGACGAGGACACCGTTGGTCATCGGTGCTTGAGCGCCCAGTCGTAGGGGATGGTTGACGACAGAGGGTCTAGACGATCAATCTCACCTGGATCATGAGGGATGGTTGCGCAGTTGGCGACCAAAGACATCTGTGTGTCGATTCCTTTGAATCCGTTCCAAACCCCCGGGGGAACGGTCACCAACATGTAGTTGTCTGGGCCGAGGATGAGTTCTTGGATCTCTCCCTTGGTGGGGCTGTTCGGGCGATCGTCATACATCACGAACTTGATTCGACCAATCGGTACTGCGTAGTTGAGTGTCATTTCCTTGTGAATGTGCCACGCCTTGATCACACCCGGAAAGATCGTGGAGAAATAGATCTCACCGAATTTCTCAAAGTGTTCATCGGTCGTCTTCAACATGTGCATCACCTTGCCGCGTTCATCGTGAATCTGGCGCAGGGGAATCACTTTGACTCCGTCGATCATGGTCGTGCCTCCGTGTACTGATTGATCTGTCGGCGGGTGAGCTCGAGCGCCGAGGTGCCCGCATGCTGTTCGCGGTACCAGCCGATGGTGTTCTCGAGCGTCTTGTCGAAACCCCATCGTGGTCGCCAACCGAGTTGGGTGTGTGCCTTTTCACAATTCAGGTTGAGCAAACTGGCTTCATGCAATTTCGAATCTGCTTCTTCCACTCGAACTGAACCAGCTCCCCAGTGCCCGATCGAGCGTTCGACCACATCGAGCACGGTGTGGATCGAATCTTCTGCTGGTCCGAAGTTCCAAGAACCAGAAGAGCCATTTGGCTTGTCGAGCAACGCAGCAGCCAACACGAGATACCCGGACAGCGGCTCAAGCACGTGTTGCCAAGGCCTTGTTGCATGGGGTGAGCGGATCACGATCTCATCGCCGTTGGCGAGAGCGCGGATGCAGTCAGGGATGATTCGCGCTTCTGCCCAGTCGCCACCACCGATCACGTTTCCCGCTCGTGCGCTCGCCGCGCTGAAACCATCGCGATGCTTGAAGAAGGAGTCGTTGTACGAGGAGAACACCAGCTCTGCAGCTGCCTTCGATGCACTGTAGGGGTCATGACCACCCAGCTCGTCGGTTTCCACGTATCCGACGTGAGT
>CAZZJH010000068.1:0-1606 GCA_964654335.1 uncultured Acidimicrobium sp. | reverse complement strand
TCAGGAGGAAGTGCGAACCCGAACACTTCCGCACCGAGATCGTGCAACCACAACGAGAGCCACGAACCTTTGAACCCGGTGTCGCCAGTGACGAGTACCCGTTTCCCGCTGAACTGGGGGAGCGCTGTTACCAGAGCTTCCAAGGTGGCCTTTCGCTCGTGGCCATCGAGTCGAGCAGCGTCCAATCGCGGTGCGTGTCCATGCACTGCCAGAAGTCGTCGTGTTCGAACACGGCGAGCTCACCATCGCTGACGAGTGATCGCATCGGTTCCTGCTCGAATACGAGGCCTTCACGATCGTCGAGGTAGTCGAAGATTCGTGGCTGAAGAACGAAGTACCCACCAGAAATACGTCCGCCCGTTGCTTGAGGTTTCTCGTTGAATTCGGAAGCAAGCCCGTTCTTGTCGATGACCAATTCACCAAAACGACCTGGAGGGCGCACACCTGTGACCGTGGCCGTCTTACCTTGCTTGACATGAAACTGCTTGAGAGCGCCAAGGTCGATGTTGCTCAGGCCGTCGCCATAGGTGAGCATGAACGGCGCATCATCCACATGGTGCTGCACACGCTTCACTCGCGCACCGGTCATCGCGTTCAAACCCGTGTCAACGAGCGTTACCTTCCACGCGACTTCCGTTTCGCGCGAGTGGTAGGTGATCGCCTCGTCCTTGCCAAGGTCAATCGTGAAGTCGCGTGTACGGGCCTGATAATTGAGGAAGAAATCCTTGATCACTTCCCCCTTGTACCCGAGACACAGCACGAACTCGTCATTGCCAAAGTGGGCGTAGTACCTCATCAGATGCCAAAGAATCGGTAGTTGTCCGATCGTGATCATCGGCTTGGGAACGTCGGTAGAGACGTCGCGAATTCGCGTGCCAAAGCCGCCGCACAGGATCACCGTCTTCATGTCAGCCATTACCGTCCACCACCGTTCGCGCTTGATGCGGCGCTATCAAGATACCAACGAGTGGGCTTGATCCGTGTTGCTGGTACGTCGTGCCCTTGTCGCACTTGGTCAATCATCGATGCTTTTTCGTTTCCGATTGCCATCAACAATCGATTTGGGATGGACCGAATCGTTGCGATCGAGAGCGATACGCGAATCAGAGGAGGCTTCGGACTGTCACGCTCGATGATGAGCGGCGCAAAAGATTTCAGTGAGTCGTGTTGGGGGAAGAGACTTGCAACATGTCCATCGTCAGCCATGCTCAATAGCACAACATCGGGCGTACTGATGTTCCACAGATGCCTCGCCCATGTATTTGCGTCTTCGCTTACGTCACGCCCAAATGGCAATCGAACGACTGACGACTCTCCGAAGTGTCGAATCAACATTTGATCGTTGCGGTCTAGGGAGTCAAGGGGAAGCCACCTTTCGTCGGCGGCGATGACAGTTACAGCGTGGTCGATCGTCAGATGAGGCAGCACGAGAGCAGCGGATCGACCACCACATACTGCGAGCACACTTCGGCCGCGACTGCGATGCGCTCGGGCCAAGTGATCGGTGATTTCGAGTGCGCATGATCTTGCTGCGTCGTCCTCCGAGTGGAACGGTGAAGAAAATCCCGGCTCGTTGCGCACGGTTAGTTCAGTCCGAGAAGTTGTT
>CAZZJH010000067.1:0-8359 GCA_964654335.1 uncultured Acidimicrobium sp. | reverse complement strand
TGGATGCACGACCAATCGATGCGCTTCGCCAACAAGGGAATGACTCCACTCGAGATTGCTGAGTATCTCGAGTTACCCGATGAATTCAAAGCACACGAGCACACCCGTGGCTTCTACGGCGACCTCGTGCACAACGCCAAAGCGGTGTACCAGCGCTATTTGAGTTGGTACGACGGGAACCCCGCCAACTTGCACAAGCTGGCGCCATCCGAAGTCGGGTCGCGTTACGTGACGGCCATGGGCGGAGCGGAGAAGGTCCTCAACGAGGCGCGCCGAGCATTTGCGGAAGGCGATTATCGATGGGTTGCAGAATTGCTCAACCATCTCGTGTTCAGTAACCCGGAAAATGACGAAGCTAGACAGCTTCAGGCCGACACGTTCGAGCAACTGGGCTACCAGGCGGAGTCCGCCACCTTCCGTAACGCCTATCTCACGGGAGCTCAAGAGCTTCGTCAGGGCAAACCAAAACCAACGAAGGGCGTTGCCCGAGCCCGCTCATTGATCAAGGCGATGTCGATCGAGCAAACGTTCGACACCATCGCACTACGGGTGAAGTCCGAGGAAATGGGTGGAGTGAGTGTGGCGATCAATTGGACCTTCTCCGATATGGAGGGAACCGCCGATCACCAGTGGGTCATGGGCATCTCGAATCGTGCGTTGTTCGCCACGCGTGGCAGGCATGATCCGTCGGCGGCAGCACATGTTCGTATCACGCGATCGTTGTTGCTCGATGTGCTCTCGCAAGTGACCACATTCATGGATGAATTGGGCAAGGGCTCCGTGATCATCGAAGGTGATGCTGGAGCGATGCTCCAAGTGTTCGGCAACTTGGATGTGTTTGAAAGCGGGTTCGCGATCGTCGAGCCATAAGTACCAGATCCAGTTGCAGCTCCTTCGGGCATGATTTGGGTAATTCGTCTCAAGTTGGAGTTCGTAGCGTTTTCTTGAGATGCAGCGGTGGGTCTCAGGATTCTTTTTGGTTTCGGGTGTACTGATTGGCCTGATGCTGCCCACCCAGGTGACTCAAGGTCCGACCGGGGAACGCGGCGAAGTTGGAGCGACGGGCCCGCCAGGAGAAATTGGTGCGCAAGGTCCGGCTGGTGCGCAAGGTCCGGCTGGAGGATTTGGTGCCTATGGATCGTTATACGACACCACACTGAGCACTCCACTCACCCTCGCGCAGGCCGTTCGAGTTCCGCTCAACACCACTGCCTTTGCGAGTGGCGTTTCGATCGTCGGCGGCACGAAGATCACCTTTGCAGTAGCGGGCAAGTTCAACATTCAGTTTTCCACCCAGCTGCAGAAAGCAGATACGGGTGACGACTGGATCAGTGTGTGGCTGAGAGAGAACAACCAAAACATGACATGGACGAATACTGATGTCTTGATCACCGGTCGCAATGAAACATCACGTCATGTGGTGGCCTGGAACTTTTTCGTCGAAGCACAAATCGGTGACTTCTTCGAGTTGATGATGTCTTCAACGACGAGCACGCAGATGAGCATCGTCTCGGTGGGAACTCAAACGTCTCCCGATCGTCCGGAAATACCCGGAACGATTCTGACCGTGAACCAGGTGGGCTGATCTACTACGCGTGCACGGTGAGGCGTTGCATTGCCTGCACCACGATCTCGTCGACCGTCACCGAACCAGATTCGATGGCGCGAGCAAGGTCAACCCGCATCTCGTGCTCCCAGAACGTCTCGAGGTGCTTTGCCGTAGAGGCGACTGCGTCAGCGGTGGAATCTGCTGCCCACTGTCGTGCAATCTGATTGGCCATGCGCACCAGTGCGCCAAGTCGGTGTTCTGGATGATCAAGTTCCACGGATGCAGCGGTGCGTCCGGGCGAAACTTGAACGGCAGTCACCTTGTATTCGGGGCAGTTGGTGGCCCAGTCACTGTTCTCAGTGGTGACGACGTTCGCACCGCTCACGGGGTAGTGGAAGGTGGTGTACACCACGCCTGGTGCAACGCGATCGGTGACGTGCGCACGCATCACGGTGCTGCCCACGCGGCTGGCAATCGTCACTTCTTCGCCGTCGCGAACGCCACGTTCTTCGGCATCCGCGGGGTGAATCTCGAGCAGGTCCTCATGGTGCCACTCGATGTTCTTCGTGCGTCGCGTCTGTGCACCCACGTTGTATTGGCTGAGGATTCGCCCGGTGGTGAGGAGCAGCGGGAACTTGCGGGTGGATTTCTCTTCAGTGGGCACGTACGGCGTGGGGGTGAACTTGCCCAGACCGCGGACGAAACGCTCCTTGTGCATGATCGGCGTGCCGGCGGGGTTCTGCTCGTTGCACGGCCACTGCACGCTGCCCACCTCGTCGAGGTACTTGAACGACACGCCCGCGAAGGTGGGCGTGAGGCGCGCAATTTCGTCCATGATCTCGGCAGACGAGTTCCAACGCATTGGGTGTCCGAGAGCATTGGCCAAGTCACATACTGCTTCCCACTCATGCTTGCCCTGTTGTGGGCGCATTGCCGTTCGCACGCGGTTGATGCGGCGCTCGGCGTTGGTGAAGGTGCCGTCCTTTTCCAAGAACGAAGTTCCCGGCAAGAAGACGTGCGCCAACTTGGCCGTCTCATTGATGAAGAGATCCTGGACGATCACGCATTCCATGCTGCGCAGCGCAGCCTGCACGTGCACGGTGTTCGGATCGGACTGTGCGATGTCTTCGCCTTGCACGAAGATGCCCTTGAACCTTCCGTCGAGGGCGCCGTCCAACATGTTCGGGATGCGCAAACCAGGTTCTGCCTGAATGGTGGCGCCCCACAGTTCCTGGAACATTTCACGAGTGGCATCGTCGCTCACGTGGCGGTAACCAGAAAGCTCGTGGGGAAACGAGCCCATGTCACACGAACCCTGCACGTTGTTTTGTCCGCGCAGTGGATTGACACCTACGCCGTCACGACCGAGGTTGCCGGTGGCCATAGCCAAGTTGGCCATGCCCATCACCATGGTGGAGCCCTGGCTGTGCTCGGTGACGCCGAGTCCGTAGTAGATCGCTGCGTTGCCGCCGGTGGCGTACAGGCGAGCAGCGGCGCGCACCTCTGCGGCGGGAACACCCGTGTGAGGCTCCATCGCCTCGGGGCTGTTCTCTTGACGTGTCACGAACTCGCGCCACAGCGTGTACTCCACTGGTTCGCAGCGTTCCTTGACGAACTCTTCATCGACCAGACCTTCGGAGACGATGACGTGAGCAATCGAGTTGATCAAGGCGACGTTGGTGCCGGGACGCAACTGCAGGAAGTGTGAAGCCTCCACGTGGGGGGTGCGAACGAGATCGATCTGACGAGGGTCTGCCACGATCAGCTTGGCGCCGTCACGCAGACGCTTCTTCATGCGCGAGGCGAACACGGGGTGAGCGTCAGTCGGGTTGGCGCCGATGAGCAGGATGACGTCGGCGTATTCCACCGACTTGAAATCTTGGGTTCCGGCAGAAGTCCCGAAGGCGTTCTTCAACCCGAAACCAGTGGGTGAGTGGCACACGCGCGCACAGGTATCGACGTTGTTGTTACCGAACGCGGCACGCACCATCTTCTGAACTGCGAACACTTCCTCGTTGGTGCATCGCGACGACGTGATGCCACCGATCGAGTTCTGTCCGTACTTGGCCTGTACTGCCTTCAACTTGGTCGCGGCGAATGCGATTGCCTCTTCCCACGACACCTTCTTCCATTCGTCCTCGATCGATTCACGAACCATCGGCTCGAGTTGACGATCGGGGTGGCTGGCGTAACCCCAAGCGAAACGACCTTTCACGCAAGAGTGGCCCTCGTTGGCGCCGCCGTCCTTGTGCGGCACCATGCGTACGACTTGTTCGCCCTGCATTTCGGCCTTGAACGAGCAACCCACGCCGCAATAAGCACAGGTGGTGAGCACCGTGCGACGCGGCTGACCAAGCTCGATCACGGTGTTCTCGGTGAGGGTGGCAGTGGGGCACACCTGCACGCATGCTCCGCACGACACGCATGGCGAGTCGAAGAAGTTGCCTTTGAACCCGGCTGCAACTCGCGAGTTGAATCCGCGTCCTTCGATGGTGAGAGCGAACGTGCCTTGTACTTCTTCACAGGCGCGCACGCAGCGCGAGCACACGATGCACTTGGAGGTGTCGAAAGTGAAGTACGGGTTCGAGGTGTCCTTCTCCATGTGGATGTGGTTCTCGCCCTCGTACCCATAACGAACTTCGCGCAATCCCACCGCACCGGCCATGTCCTGCAATTCGCAGTCACCGTTTGCCGCACAGGTGAGGCAGTCGAGCGGGTGATCGCTGATGTACAGCTCCATCACGCCGCGGCGTAGACGCTCAAGTTTGTTCGACTGAGTGGTCACCTTCATGCCGGGAGCAACGGGTGTGGTGCACGAAGCGGGAGTTCCCTTGCGCCCGTCGATTTCGACGACGCACATGCGGCACGAGCCGAATGCATCGAGTCGGTCAGTCGCGCACAACTTGGGAATGTCGACACCGACGATCGCCGCGGCGCGCATGACGGACGTGCCTTCAGGAACGCGGATGGGCTGGCCGTCAATCTCCAGTTCGACTTGAGTCAACTGGGCGTCGCGTGAAGCGCCGCGGGGAGCCGGCGTGCCGAGGTCGCGTTCGATGAGTGTCATGTAGAGGCCCCCGAGAAGTCTTCCGTGAACAGATGTAGTGCACTACGAACGGGCATCGGTGTCAAGCCCCCCATGGCGCACAGTGAGCCGTCAGCCATCACCTCGCAGAGGTCGGTCAGCACCTCGATGTTGGCTTCTCGGTTCTCGCCCCGACGGATCTTGTCGATCAGCTCGACTCCTCGGGTACTGCCGATTCTGCAGGGGGTGCACTTACCACAACTCTCGGCAGCGCAGAACTCCATGGCGAAACGTGCTTGTTCGGCCATATCTACGGTGTCGTCGAACACCACCACGCCGCCGTGTCCCACCAGTGCGTCAGCTGCCGCATAGGACTCGTAGTCGATCGGAATGTCGAATTTGGAGGTGGGGAGGTAGGCACCAAGTGGCCCACCGACTTGCACCGCGCGTACCGGGCGACCAGATTCCGTGCCGCCAGCCAAGTCGTTGACGATTTCGCCGAGCGTGATGCCGAACGACGTTTCGAGGATGCCGCCCTGCTTCACGTTGCCCGCCACTTGGAACACCTGAGTGCCACGACTACGACCAGTGCCAAGCGCTTGGTAAGCCGCTGCGCCATCGGCGAGGATCGCCGGCACCGTGCCCAGCGTGAGCACGTTGTTGACCACGGTGGGTTTGCCGAACAAACCGACCAGCGCGGGTAGCGGTGGCTTGGCGCGCACGACCCCGCGCTTTCCTTCGAGGCTCTCGAGGAGTGCGGTCTCTTCTCCGCAGATGTATGCGCCAGCACCGACACGCACGTGGATGCGGAACGAGAAGCCGGTGCCGAGAAGGTTGTCGCCCAACCAGTTGCGGTTCTCGGCTGCTTCGATCGCCTTGTTCAACGCCTCGATTGCATCCGGATACTCGCTACGCACGTAGATGTAGCCAACCTGTGCTCCAACTGCCCAGCCGGCAATCGTCATGCCCTCGAGCAGCATGAAAGGGTCGCCCTCCATCAGCATGCGATCGGCAAACGTTCCGCTGTCTCCTTCGTCGGCGTTACACACGATGTACTTGGTGGTACCTGGTGCGTCGAGCACCGTCTTCCATTTGATGCCGGTGGGGAACGCTGCACCACCGCGTCCGCGCAAACCCGAGTCGGTCACCTCCTGGACGACCGCAGCTGGGGTCATCGCCAATGCACGCTTCAAACCGACGATTCCACCGTTCGATTCGTAATCATCGGATGACCGAGGATCCACCACGCCAACACGACGGAAAGTGAAACGCTGCTGTCGTTTCACCCATGGCAGATCGGTCGTCTTGCCGAGACGCAATTCGTGATTACCGCCGTTCAGCAATCCAGCCTTGATGAGGCCTTTAACGTCCTTCGGACGCACGGGCCCGTATGCGATGCGGCCAATCGGTGTGTCTACTTCGATCATCGGCTCGAGCCACAACATGCCCCATGAGCCATTGCGCACTACGCGCACTCCTTCGTGCTCGGCGAGCTTCTTCGCAACTTCGTCCGCACCTGCTGCTCGCGCTGCAGCGTCGCGCGGAACGTACACCGTGGTGCCACTGCCCGACGATTCCTGTGTGGTGACGGTGAGGCGCTTTTCGATCGCGTCGGCGATGATCGTTTCGACGTGCTTGGGCTTGACGTCGCCAATCAGTTGACCGTCCACCATCATGCTCGGTCCGGTCGCGCAATTACCGAGACAGAACACTTCCTCTACTTGCACCGATTTTCCCTCGGCGAAATGTTGTGCGCGTTTCCATACGGCTCGGCCGCCACGGGATTGACAAGCCTCTGCACGACAAACCTGCACGATTGGGCCACGGGGCTTCTCAGTGCGGAAGTCCTTGTAGAAGGTGATGACGCCGTGCACCTCGGAGACGGTGACGTTGAACACTTCTGCGAACAACGGAGTGAGTTCTGGATCGATCCATCCAGTCGCGTGCTGCACCGCGTGCAGTGCAGGCAATAGCCCGCCTTCGATGTGCTGGAAACTGCGCACGATGGCGTCCAGTTCGGTACGGGTGGGCGTCGTGCTCAAGGTTCTCAAGCGTAGGGCTCAGCCCGCACGCCCCGTCAAGGATGCGGTATGGGATGCACGTGCTGGGAGTACCAATGGCGGCCGTAGGCAAGGATTTCTCCCTCGGTCATCGCGGGGAGGTTGACTTCCAGTGCTGCGACCACCTTGTGCGCAAGTTCCGGTTCGCCTCGATCGAGGAAGGAAACGAAGTTAGCCATGGCATTGGATGTACCAGTGGCGTTCCCCAGGATCAAGATCTCCGCTGCACCTTTGAGGGTTGTCGCGACCTCTCCGAAGTAGACGTCTGAGTTTCCGTCGCGCGAATGGCCATGATGATGCTGACCTTGTCGATTGTGTCGATGAGGTCGATCTGGGTCGGGAGGAATCACCACGACAGGTGTCGAACCTGGGTCGATACCCATGTTCCAGACACGCGCTTCGCGCTGTGTGATGGCGACGAGAACGAAACGATGGATGAGCGACATCGCAACTCCCTTCCGTCGACCACGGTGGTCGACTGGTTGCGGCTCAACCTAACGACGAGGCGAGGTTGGCATACAGGGGTATGCCAACAATCAGGTTGAAAGGGAAGGTGATACCGAGTGCCGCAGTGAGTGAGAGACCAACGTCCGCGTTCGGTAATCCAATTCGTACTGCCGCAGGTGCCGCGATGTAACTCGCGCTTGCGGCCATCGCTCCCAGCACCATCGCGCCGCCCACCGACATGTCTATTGCGGTACCGACGACGACACCGAGTGTTCCGAAGATCAGTGGCGCGACGATGGCGAAGGTGACGAGTTTGATGCTCACCCCACGCGAAGTGACCAGTCGCTGACCAGCGAGCGTGCCGAGGTCGAGCAGGAAGAGCACGAGTACTCCTGGGAACAGCGTCTTGAACAAGGGCTCGACCATCGTGGTCGTGCTATCTGATGCAATCACGCCAATGAGAATTCCGCCGACGAGGAGCATCACGCTTCGTCCGGTGAGCACTTCGCGCATCGAGTGACTGAGTGATGAGTTCGACGACTTGCGCAAGGCAAGCAGCAATGCGATAAGAATGCCGGGCACTTCGAGTGCTGCAACGAGTGCAGCCATGAAACCCTCGTCGATGGTGTGTGAGTTGTTGGCGAACGTCTCGGCGGCGGTGAATGTAACGGCTGACACCGATCCGTAGTGAGCAGCGATCGACGCTGCATTCACCGAGTCGAGGCCCACCCACAATCGAGCGCCGGCATACGCGACAAGTGGCGTGACGATGCCAATGAGGACGGTGGCGATGAGTGGAAGTGCCAAGTCGGATAGGGCGGTATGGCGAAGTTGGGTTCCGCCCTTGATGCCGATGGCCAGCAATAGATATGTAGACAGAAGCGAGGTGACTTGCTCGGGGAAGCGCAGGTCGCTGCGGATCAGGGCTGCGATGAAGCCAAGGGCAAAAGCCAAGACTGCGGGGCTCGTCAGATTGGTGGTGGCGAGATCGAGCGCACTCATTGTTCGAGCAATCGGTTGCTGAGGGGGCTCAGGGTCGATTTGAGCCAATGCACAAAAGGATCCTAGGGCATTGCCGAGCCTGACGAATTATGTCCGCTCGCGTAGCCATCGGAATTTGGCCGTCGTTAGGCTAAACGACCACTCGGGGCGACCGCTCCGAGTTCCTTATAAGGAGAAAATAATGACCAAGCGTTCCCGCGCAATTCGCGTAGGGGCGGCGTTGGCCGTTCTTTCACTCGTGGGCGCAGCCTGCGGTGGAGACGACAACGCGTCCGA
>CAZZJH010000066.1:6475-8458 GCA_964654335.1 uncultured Acidimicrobium sp. | reverse complement strand
TTCGCCAACGAGAAGATCGAGTTCTTGTGGAACTCTCAAGTGACGAAACTCCTCGGTGAAGAAAAGGTCACGGGCATCGAGGTCAAGAGCACCGTCGATGGCACCACATCAACACTCGATGTCACTGGTGTATTCGTTGCCATTGGCCACAAGCCGAACACTGGTCTGTTCGAGGGAATCCTCGACATGGAGTCGACTGGCTACCTGGTCACCAAGCCTGGATCCACCTATACGAACGTCGATGGCGTGTTCGCGTGTGGAGACGTGCAAGACCACACCTATCGCCAAGCGATCACCGCTGCAGGCTCCGGTTGCATGGCCGCCATCGACTGCGAACGTTGGCTCGAAGCACAACACTGAGCGGGAATACTCGCGCGGCTCGCGCTGTTCTCAATGGTTAGCATTCGGCAGTTCACGAAAGGACCCATCATGGCTGACGGCATCGTCACACTCACATCGGAAACGTTCGACGAGACGGTTCGCGGTTCGGACACCCCGATTTTGGTTGACTTCTGGGCCGAATGGTGTGGGCCGTGCAAACAGATTGCGCCAGTATTGGCCGAGCTTGCTACGGAGAACAAGGGTAAGTTGACGGTCGCCAAGTTGAATGTCGACGACCATGGTGACATCGCGATGCGTTTCAACGTGATGAGCATCCCCACCTTGATCGTGTTCAAGCAGGGCGAGCCCGCCAAGCGCCTCGTTGGTGCCAAGGGCAAGGGCCAGCTCGTCCAGGAGCTCGCAGAATTCCTTTAACCATCGAGTCTCTGCGTGACGAGTCTTTCGTCCGCGACCTCCAAGTTCGTCTCGCCACCGCGCACGCGCTGAGCCTCGTCGGTGTACACCTAGGCACGTTCTGTGAACGAACGCTCGATGCATTGCAGCAGTTCCAACGCAAGCGTGGTCTTCCCGTCCTCGATCATTGCGATGACGCCACCTGGCAAACATTGATCGAATCCACATGGGCGCTTGGTGCACGGCTGTTGTATCTCACCTCCCCGTATCTGCGTGGTGACGACGTCGAGCAGCTACAGGTTCGTCTGGCTCGTCTTGGATTCAACTGCGGAAAAGCGGATGGCATCTTCGGACCACTCACTGCACAAGGGTTGAGTGAGTTTCAACAGAACTACGGGCTCGAGATCGATGGGATTTGTGGTCCGCTCACGCTGAAAGCAATGGAGCGAATCGGTGGACAGAGCGGTGATGGTCCGGGTGTGTTCGCTGTGCGCGAAGACGAGGTTTCGCGCACATCCAATGAAGAGTCTTTGAGCGTCGTCGTCGGTGCGTTCGACGGCATGCATCCTCTCGCCATGAACGTGGCGCGATCTCTTCGCAAACGGGGTTATCAGGTTCTGATCGTCGAATCGAATGATCATCATCGACATTCGCTTGCAGCGAACTCGTTCAAGGCGGATCTCTACGTCGGATTGGAGGAGTCATCCGATCCGAGTGCGTCGTTTTATCGAACCGAAAACTTCACCTCACCGGTCGGCGAACGAGTAACTGCCCTCTTGGCCGAAAGCCTTCCGTCGAAGCCCCCTCAGCGAGGTGTACGGCACCCGGTTCTCCGGGAAACTCGGATGCCGGCGGTCTTGGTTGGTTTCGCCCCACCCGTGGCAGATCTCGTCCACAGCGCGGAAACCCTTGCTGCAACCGTGGAAACGTGGTGGTCAGAATCCCACTGAGGGAATCTGACACCCATTCTCCACAGGGTTATCCACAGCATGTGCGCAACCTCAGGTGAAACTTCATGCTGACGCTCTGGTAGACGGTAAAAGTTTTGTTCACTTGGGTGAGGGTGTGTTCACCCTGCGTGACGGGATAACCGGACGAGTCCGACCCGTTAGTCCGAGTAGTCGCTTGGTCCCTCAACCATCAATCGATAAATCCGCTCGAGGTCCTCAAGGTCGGCGAAATCAACGACCACCTTTCCGTTCCTCGAGCCCATGGACACCGCCACTTTGGTTTGGAGATGTTCGGACA
>CAZZJH010000066.1:4073-6375 GCA_964654335.1 uncultured Acidimicrobium sp. | reverse complement strand
GTAAGCAACCGCAACGAGTTGGTGATTGCTGAGCGGCTCTTGCCCACTTTTGTCGCAACCTGTTCGTGGGTCATCGAAAAGTCGTCGAGCAACTGCTGATAGGCGGCGGCTTCTTCGAGTGGCGTGAGGTCTTGACGATGGAGGTTTTCAACGAGCGCCTGTTCAACAGATGCAAGTTCATCGGTAACGCGTACCACTGCTGGTATTACCGATAATCCTGCTCGTTGTGCCGCGCGCCACCTTCGCTCGCCTGCGATCAGTTCGAATCCGTTGTCGACTGGACGAACCAAAATCGGCTGCAACACACCAATGGCTTTGATCGATGCCGAGAGTTCCACCAACGAGTCTTCGTCGAAGTGCACACGTGGCTGATTTGGATTCGGGCGAATATCGGTAATCGTCAGCTCACGAAGACCGGTGCCATCACCTGTCGAATCTCCCGAGTCTCCCCCGTCGGTTCTCCTTACACCGGTGGGGATCAGCGCATCGAGACCCTTACCCAGCCCGCTGCGCCTCGCCACCGCTCACCTCCAATGCCACTGCTCGATAGGCCCGGGCCCCCGCGGAGCTCGGGTCGAAGGTAGTGATCGGCTTGCCGTGTGATGGCGCCTCCGCAATTCGAACGGTGTGTGGAATCACCGTCTGACAAACCTTGTCGCCGAAGTGCTCTCGAACCTCCGAAACCACGTCGCTCGACAACTTGGTTCGAGTATCGAACATGGTGCAGATGATTCGACTCACACCCAAGCCAGGGTTGAGGTTCTTGCTCACCAGGTCGACGTTGCGGAGCAACTGGCCCAAGCCCTCCAACGCGTAGTACTGACATTGGATGGGGACGATCACCTCGTGAGCAGCCGTCAACCCGTTCACGGTGAGAAGTCCAAGTGATGGCGGGCAGTCAATCAAGACGTAGTCGAATTGATCGAGGATTGGCTCGATCGCATTCTTCAGGCGAGTCTCCCGACCCATCGCCGGCACGAGTTCGATTTCGGCACCAGCCAGATCGAGGTTCGAAGGCACCACGAACAGTTTCTTGACTGCGGTGGGCTCCAAGCAGTCCTCGAGAGGGGTTTGATGGAGTAGCACGTCATAGACGCTTGTTTCCATTTCGCGGGTGTTCAAACCCAAACCCGTTGAGGCGTTACCTTGTGGGTCGAGGTCGATCAACAGAACCCGATAGCCCTGTTCGGCCAAGCAAGCGCCCAGGTTGATGGTCGTGGTGGTTTTGCCTACGCCACCTTTTTGGTTGGCCATAGCGATAATCCGCGGGGTCGGGTATGGGCCCTTTGGTGGGGTGCTGGGGAGACTCACAAAACCAGTCTAGTTTCAGCCCTGAGGGAGGCGGTGGATCTCCCCATGTTCCACGTGGAACATGGTCGACCCTTTAAATAAAGGATTCTGTTGGGTTAGTGATGTTCCACGTGGAACATGGAGACCGTTTCCAGGCGTTCCCAGGAGACCACCTCAGCCTCGCGAAGAAGTTCCTCCGACCACCGTGAGGGGAGGTTGACGGGAGGTTCACTAATGATCACCACACCCCCCGAACGGACCAACACGGAGGAATTCGTGAGGGTGAATGCTGGGGGTCCGAATCCTCGAGACACGGCTGCGTCGAATCGACCTCTCCAACTGGGGTTCGCCACGAGGGTTTCCACCTCGGCACAGACAATTTCAGTCGTGGACTCAAGATCGAGGGTTCGGATGGCCCGATGGAGGGCGTCCGTCCGCTTTTCGCGTCGATCGACCAACGTCACCCGTAGATCGGGTCGGGCAACAGCCAACACCAGCCCAGGCACGCCCGCCCCTGTTCCTAGGTCGACGCAACTACGAGCGTCAACTGGCAGAGCGTCGACAAAAGCACAGGCATGACGGATGACCTCGTCGATGGGGGCGCGCCCAAGGGCGCCTATTCGCTGGGCTTCACCCAGCACCGTTCGAAGGCCCGAATGGTGCTCCCACTCGGACATGGGAGTTACTCGGCCTGCTCGTCTTCGCCGGCCAAGGCCACCACGACGCGGCGGTGTGGGTCTTGACCCTGCGAGCGTGTGACAACGCCGGCCATGTCGACCAGGGTGTCATGCACGATCTTGCGATCAGCCGAGTTCATTGGCTCGAGTACCCGAGGTTGACCGCTTTCGAGAACGTCGTTTGCCACCTTACGCGCAAAGCGGCTCAAGGCATCCTTGCGCTTCTCGCGGTAGCTCGCAATGTCCACCCGGAGGTGGGTGTCATGATCGCCCAAGCGACGCTGACTCACCACACGAGTGAGATCCTGTACGGCAAGCAGGGTGCTGCCCTTGGC
>CAZZJH010000066.1:0-3973 GCA_964654335.1 uncultured Acidimicrobium sp. | reverse complement strand
ACTTCTTGCGCTTGTCGCCCCGACGGTCAGCTTTGGCGCGCACGGCAGTTGGGCGAACTCGTGCACGAACTCGAGCTTCGCCGCGCAGACGTCCAAACAGACCCTGCTTTGGTTCTTCGAGAACCTCGAATTCGGCGTCCTCTTCAGCAACCCCGAGTTGATCGAGTGCAAGATTCTTCGCTTCTTCGATCGTCTCTGCGGTGGTTTCTACCCATTCCATGTTGGTTCCTCTCTTGTGACGACGCGCCTAGCAGCGTCGTCTGGTCGTCATTTCTTCTTACGTTGCACCGACGCGCTGCGGTTCTTTCCGGGCGGCGTCGGTCGCTTGCTTGCGGCTCCCTTTGGTGGGGTCACGCGCTTACTCACGAATGGTTGATTCGGATCCGCCTTCGGCGAGTCCTTCTTCGTCTTCTTTTCTTCTGCAGCAATCTCCCGAGCTTGTGCTCCAGCTGCTTGTGCTTGTCGGCCAAGCGAGTCGGCTCCACCATAGAAACGCTTGGTGATGTAGTACTGCTGAGCAATTCGAATGAATGCTTGCGTGATGTAGTACACGATCAAAGCAGTCGGCAGGATCAATTGAAAGAACGCGAACGCAACCGGCATGTACTGCAGGATCTTCGCTTGTGTTGCCGACATCGTCGGGCTGACGGTGCGCGACGCCACCATCCGCTGCTGCACCCAGTACACCGCAGCCAACGCAACGACCAAGCCAACATAAATGAGTCCCGACCAGAAGTTGTCCCGAACTGCATCGACGGGTCTGACAGCAAGATCGATGGCGAACGCGCGCATTTCAGTCTTGCCAACAAGTGATTGATAAAGCTCAGACGACTTGTTGAGGTATTGCGGACTGAACTTTCCATCCACTTCACGAATCAGACCGTGAAGCGCGCGGAACATGATGATGAACACCGGCATTTGCGCGAGCAACGGCAAACAGGAGGCCAACGGATTGATCTTGCGTTCCTGGTACAGCTTCATCATCGCTTCGTTCAGCTTCTGACGATCACCTCGGAACTCGGCTTGCAGCCGGCGCATCTCAGGTTGCAGTTTTTGCATCTCGAGCATGCCGCGCGTGCTTTTCAATGTGAGTGGTGTGATGATCAACATCACGACGACCGCCACGAGACCAATGGCTATCGCGTAGTTGTGCGTGCCCGAATAGAAGAAGGCGATCAGCCTTGCCGCCAGCTCAAACATGTTGGTGACTCTTTCTCGTGAAACTGCCGTGCTCGTGGGGTTCGGGCACTGGATCGAAACCGCTCGGGCCAAACGGACGGCAACGAGTCAATCGTCGCAGAGTGAGCCACCCACCGCGCAGGACGCCGTAGCGCTCAATGGCCTCGAAGCCGTACTCAGAACACGTAGGGAAGAACCGGCAAGGGGAGGGAAAGCCCTCGCGCTGCCCCTGATACCACCGAATGGCCCGCAGCATCCACGCTTTCATTGCTGCACCTCGCCAAGCAGCCTGGCGACCGTCGCTTCCATTTGCTGATACGACAATTGGTCGACTCCCGCGGAAACCCCTACCAAATACCAACCTGGACGCAGAGCGTGACTGCACGAGCGCACAACGTGGCGCAACTGCCGTTTCAGACGGTTGCGGCGCACCGCACCCCCGGCCCTACGCCCAACGGCGTACGCCACCTGGGTCTCACCCAGTGAAGAATCAATGATTGCCGACACCCAGATCCCCTTAGCCCGAGCCGTTCGACCTTCGCGGGCCAAACGCTCGAACACGCCTTTTTGGGAAATTCTTCCTATCAAGCGGAGAGCTTGTAGCGACCCTTGGCCCGACGTGACTTGAGCACGGCCCGACCAGCGCGGGTGCTCATCCGATTACGGAAGCCGTGCTTCTTCGATCGGCGGCGGTTGTTGGGTTGAAATGTGCGCTTCATGGGTTCCTCGCTCCGGCTCCGAAACCGGGCCTTTGCCATCAAATTCGCCACAAGCTCGCCCTGCAGCGGGACTACAACGCAGAGCACTCTAGCGGTCGAACTCCATTTTTCTCCCCTGTGGACAACCTGCTACGGTCGCGTTCCCTTCATCCTCACCGAAGGACTATCCACACCCTGTGGACAGTCTTGTGGATGGGGGGAGCCGCTTGATTTAGGCGGTTCTACAGGGTTTTCGGTGAACCAACGGTGTGGCAAATGTGTTGGCAATTGATGGCGGGGGAAAGATCGTGGAAAGCAAGAACGAACAACAGCTAACTGAGCGAGACGGCTTCGATCGGGACAACTTCGATGAACTGTGGCGTGCGACGGCACAGGTGCTGCGCGCCCAGGTGTCAGAGGCAGTGTGGTTCTCCACATTCAACGACGCCGTGCCGGTAGCCGACGACAAGATGAGCCTGCGCATCCAGGTGCCGAACTCTTACGTGAAGGAGCGCATCCTCACCCGCTACATGTCGCTCGTCCGTGATGCCTTGAACGAGGTTGGTGCAAGCGATCGCGAACTGCTCGTCGACGTACAGACCAACACCGCCGCAGATGTCCAAGAGCGCACGCCCACAGCACCAGCTCAACTCAACCCCACGCTTACTGAGACTCCCGCCCCTACCGCACAACGCTCCCGCAGCGCCAAGGGAATGGCCGTCGGGTTGAACCCGCGCTACACGTTCGAAACGTTCGTGAAGGGAACGTCGAACCAATTCGCTCTTGCCGCTGCCCAACGTGTCGCTGAAACCCCGGGGCGGTCCTACAACCCATTGTTCATTTACGGTTCCGCGGGTCTCGGCAAGACCCACTTGTTGCACGCGATCGGCTACTACGTGCACCAGAACTACGCGCACTACGAAGTTCGTTACGTCTCCACCGAGACGTTCCTGAATGAATACGTCGACGGCATTCGTAACAACACCATCGCCGCATTCAAGAAGCGCTATCGCGAAGTGGACGTGCTCCTCATCGACGACATCCAGTTCATGGAAGGCAAAGAAGGGTTGCAGGAAGAGTTCTTCCATACCTTCAACTCATTGCATGGTGCCAACAAGCAGATCGTCATTTCGTCCGACCGCATGCCAGACGCAATTCCCACGTTGGAAGATCGCCTGCGCGGCCGGTTCCGCTGGGGCCTGATCACCGACATCCAGCCGCCGGACATGGAGACCCGTCTCGCCATCTTGCGCAACAAGGCCGAGCGAGAGCGCACCAGCGTGTCGAACGAGGTGCTCGAGTTCATCGCCAGCAAGGTGACCACCAACATTCGTGAGTTGGAGGGTGCCCTCATCCGTGTGGCTGCCTATGCATCCCTCAACAAGACCCAGGTTGATGTCGACATGGCCCAGGCGTTACTCACCGACCTGCTCAATCGATCCGCCCCCAAGCCGCGATCGGACGAGCAGTTGCTTGCCGAAATCGCCGAACACCTTGGCTTCGAGGTGGAGGCACTTCGTGGCAAGAGCCGCCAACGCCCCTTGGTGTCTGCCCGTCAGACGGCGATGTACGTGTTCCGTGAACTCACCGACCTCAGCTACCCGGCAATCGCCAGGTTGTTTGGCGGTCGTGACCACACCACCGTCATTCACGCCGTCGACAAAACGCAGCGAATGATGAAGGAACGCAAGCAGGTGTTCGATCAGGTCACCGAATTGGTGCAGAAGTTCAAGACTTCATGATGCTGGGGACAACGATGTGGGCGACGCGTGCACAACAAGTGGACAACGGTCAGTTGTTCACCGTCGCCAAAACCACATCACTGCAAGATGTGGTGTGTGCTTCTACTGATCGGGGATTGTTTTCCTGTGCAGTTACGCGAAAAATACCCCGTCGTCCACAGTTCACAGCCCTTATTACGGTTATTAAAGATTTATCTATACATCCACAAATAACAATGGAGCCACGATGAAGTTCCGTGTCGAACGAGAAGTACTGGCAGAAGCGTTGGGAGCAGCAGCCCGTGTCGCTTCCACTCGCAACAACGCCATGCCTGCCCTTTCTGGTGTGAAGATGGCCGTGCAGAGCGACACCCT
>CAZZJH010000065.1:0-8472 GCA_964654335.1 uncultured Acidimicrobium sp. | reverse complement strand
AGGAATAGAGGTCGATCACTTCGATGTCATCGAGGTTCTTGTTGGCCATGTCGAGAGCCATTTCGCCGCCGGCTCTGATGGCTGGTGCCTCGGCGAATGACATGCGATGGGAGATGAAGGGTTTTTCATGGCAGTCGGTGCCGGCAACAGGGAATACCCAACGTTCGCGCGGGATGCCGAGGGCTTCGGCGTGTTGAGCAGAACATATAAGTAGTGCGCAGGACATGTCGACGTTGTTGTTGGCATTCATCAACTTGGTGTACGGCGAGGCGATCATGCGGTTCGCTGGTGACGGGGTGCGGATCTCCTCGGCTGAGTGCGGGGTGCGATCCCAGGCGAACTCGTTGGTCGCAGCCACCTGGCTGAACCGTGCCCACAGTTCGCTGATGTGGCGTTGGTGATCGTCGATGCTTCGCCCGTCGCGTGCGCGAAGTGCGGTTTCGAACATCGGGTAGATCTCGATGGGGAGCATGATGCGCAGAGCGGTTTCGGCATCGTGGTTCATAGTGAATTCGGGGTTGGTGGCCGTGGCTGGCTCGTCCTGGTGTCGCGCGGTGAGCCAGGCGAGGTCGATGTTCGATTTCTTCGCGCGGTTGCGCGTGCGCATTGCTTCGCCGCCAACGAGAAGTGCCGAGTCGATCTCGCCTTCGAAGATGCGGCGCGCGGTGTGATTGACGAGCCACTGCGGGGTGTTGCCGCCGTGACTGGTGAGGGTGGATGCGCCAACTTGGATGCCGAGTGATCGCGCGATTGCAGCACCCGGGTTCGGCTCGCGACAGGTGAGCGAGCGGGCGACATGGATCTCGTTGACCTTGGCGATCGATGTCGTGGTGTCGTCGATGGCGAGGCGCACGGCTTCGGCCATCAGCTCGATGGGGCCGAGGGCGACGGTGACATCGTCTTCGTGCTGCAGGAACTGGCCCTGACCTACCAGCACCGGCGTGCGCGGATCGAGGGGGCCGTTCACTGCGCAAACTCTAGTTTTCGCCCCCGTTTTCGGCCCCTGTCCTATGCTCGGCGGCGATGTCACAACGCATTGCCATCGGTGCCGATCACGCGGGCTACGAGCTGAAGCAGCACCTCATTTCGTACCTCTCGGGCAAAGGTCATGCGGTGGAAGACTTCGGTACCGATTCCTCCGAAAGCGTGGATTACCCACCCTTCTGCGCAGCCGTGGCACGGCGCGTGCGCGACGGTGGGGCGGAGGTGGGCATTGTGCTCGGTGGCAGCGGACAGGGTGAGCAGATCGCCGCGAACAAGGTGATCGGTGTGCGCGCGGCGCTATGTAACGACTTGTGGCTCGCCGAGATGGCACGTTCGCACAACAACGCCAATGTCTTGTCCATGGGTGGACGGGTAGTGTCGTTCGAGTTAGCGGAACAGATCGTCGAGAAGTTTCTCGGCACACCGTTCGAAGGTGGAAGACACGAGCGGAGGGTCGAGTTGCTCTCCGCAATCGAGAAAGAGGAGAGAGCCTGATCATGCCTTGGCCATCGCAGGAAACTCGTGACGACGAAGTCTTTGCACTCATCGAAAAAGAGCGCGTGCGCCAGACCACCGGATTGCAGTTGATCGCGAGCGAGAACTTCACCTCGCCCGACGTGATGAAGGCCACCGGCTCGGTGCTCACCAACAAGTACGCCGAGGGTTACCCGAACAAGCGCTACTACGGCGGCAACGCAGTGGTGGACGAGATCGAGGCGCTCGCGATCGAGCGCGTGAAGAAGTTGTTCGGTGCCGATCACGCCAACGTGCAGCCACACTCCGGTGCGAGCGCGAACATGGCCGTGTATTTGGGCCTCATCAACCCGGGCGACACCGTGCTCGGTCTCAGCCTCGATCACGGCGGTCACCTCACGCACGGTTCGCCGGTGAATGCGAGCGGCATCCTCTACAACTTCAAGTCGTTCCGTGTGAGTGACACCGACGAGCGTCTCGATTTCGATCAGATTCGTGATCTCGCGCTCGAGCATCGTCCGAAGTTGATCGTTGCCGGCACCACCTCGTACCCACGACGGTTGGAGCCGGAGCCCTTCAAGGCGATCGCCGATGAAGTTGGCGCGTTGATGATGTTCGACATCGCCCACATCGCAGGCCTCGTTGCTGGTGGTGCGTACCCGAACCCGGTGCCGTACGCCGACGTCGTCACGTTCACCACGCACAAGACGTTGCGCGGCCCGCGCGGTGGTTGCATCCTCGCCAAGCAGGAACATGCAGCGGCCATCGACAAGGCGGTGTTCCCGGGAAGCCAGGGCGGGCCACTCGAGCACGCCGTTGCTGGTAAGGCCGTGGCATTCCATGAAGCACTGCAGCCGAGCTTCAAGGTGTATGCCCAGCAGATTGTGAAGAACGCCTCGGCACTGGCTGAAGCCCTTTCCAAGGAAGGGTTCCGCCTCGTTTCCGGCGGTACCGATACTCACATGATCGTGGTGGACCTGCGTCCGTTCGACGCCGAGCTGACGGGCAAGGAAGCCCAGATCATCCTCGATGAAGCCGGCATCACGTTGAACAAGAACAACATCCCGAACGATCCACGCAGCCCGTTCGTGACGAGCGGCGTGCGCATCGGCACTCCGTCGGTGACGACGCAGGGAATGAAGGAACAAGAGATGCCGCTGATCGCCGAGTACATCGCGACGACGCTGCGTCATCGCACCGACTCGGCGAAGGTGGCCGAAGTGCGCGCCAAGGTGGCGGCACTGTGCGCGAAGTTCCCCGTGTATCCGCAAAGTGCGTGATTGATCTCACTGGCTACCTGATAGTCGGCGCATCGGCCGCCGCGGCAACTGCGGTGACGACCCCGATCGTTGGTCGCGTGGCGCGAACCAAAGGTTGGATGGCAGAGCCCGACGAACGGCGTGCGCACCCCGTGCCCACGCCGAACATCGGCGGTGTGGCATTCCTCGTTGGGTTGCTCGTTGCACTCGTGGTGGCTGCGCAGATGGATCGCTTCGATCCGATCGTTGCCAACAACTCCGAGATTCTCGGTGTGATTGGTGCAGCGCTGATCATCACGGTGCTCGGTTTGTTCGACGACATTCGTGAAGTGTCGGCACCGATGAAGGTGACGGTCACGGTGTTTGCCGGGCTCGCACTGGTGTGGTTCGGCGTGACGATGTTCTACTTCCGCGTTCCGTTCCTCGACGTGTTCGTGCTCTCCGATGATTGGATTCCACTGTTCACCGTGGTGTGGTTGGTGGGTATGACACAGGCCGTCAACTTGATCGACGGACTGGATGGATTGGCCGCTGGCATCGTGGCCATCGCTTCTGCTGCATTCTTCGTGTACAGCAAACACCTCGAGGATCTGGCGTTGTTGAGCGAGCCGAACATCGGCCCATTGATTGCGATCATCACGGTGGGGGTGTGCATCGGGTTCTTACCGTTCAACTTCAACCCTGCGCGCATCTTCATGGGTGACTGCGGTGCGCTGCTCCTTGGTTTGATGCTCGCGGTTTCCACGAGCGTGGTGGGAGGGCGTGCCGATCCGCAATTGCAAAGTTTCAGCGCACAGACGTACTTCTTCATTGCGCCGCTGTTCATTCCGCTTCTGATCCTCGGCGTGCCGATCGTGGACGTGTTGTTCGCGGTGTTGCGTCGCACCATTTCGCGCCAAGGGTTGACCACTGCCGATCGCGGTCACTTGCATCACCGGTTGATCGCCCTCGGGCACGGCCCACGCCGAGCCGTGGTGATTTTGTGGTTGTGGACGGCGCTACTTTCAGCCGTGGCCCTGCTGCCAGCGCTGTCGAATGAGACCCCGAACTTCGGCCCGATCCTCGCTGCGGCAGTGGCGTTGGCGCTGTTTACGGTGCTGCATCCGCGCTGGTCGCGCAGCAACCCGTAACCCGGTACAAACGCACGAATTCAAGGGTTTTCGTGGCCCCTCGTTTTGGTGAGGGGACGAGCTTTCGCCTAGTTTGTTCAGAGTTTCACAAGCCCCATTTCCACTACTCGGGACCCCATGAAGTCGCTCAACAAGTTGATCGTGCCGAAGAAGCAGGTGACCGGCGTCGACTCATTGGGTCGTGGCGCCGAGATTGCTCTTTCGGTGTTGGTGTTCACCGTGATTGGGCTCGTACTCGACTCGGTTTTCGATCTGTTGCCGTGGATCACCATTGCGCTCGTCGTGTTTTCCCTCATCGGCAATTTCGCCCGCATGTATTACGAGTATTCGGCGCGGATGACCGTGCTCGAAGAGCAGCGCCGCACCATGTCGTCTCCAGTTGCCCGTGAGGCGGCGAGCAAGTGAAGAACGACGACCCGGCCTTCGTCTCGGTGTTGGCAATGCGCGACAGCGGTGACGGCCCCGAAACCGCGATCAGTCGCGATTTGGCCAAGCGAGCGGTGTTCGTGGCGCCAGTAGTAATTGGTGCAAGCGCATTGGGTTGGGGAGTGAACGGCGCATGGTCGGCCGCGTATGGCGTGGCGTTGGTGATGGCGAATTTCTTGCTCAATGCCTGGATGGTTTCTCGCGCCGCGCGAATTTCCTACGCGCTGTTGATGGGTGCCACGTTGTTCGGTTACCTCTTCCGCATGGCGATCATCGCCGTGGCGGTCTACGTGGTGCGCGAGCAGTCCTGGGTGGAGCTGGTGCCGATGTGCCTCACGCTCGTCGTGCTTCACGTTGGACTGCTGTTTTGGGAGATGCGCTATATTTCGCTCTCGCTCGCGTTCCCGGGGCTGAAGCCGAAGAAGACCGAATCAACCCTCCAAACCACGAGTTCAACCACAGGCAACTAGCCGAAATAGGAAGATCATGCTCTCAACAACTTTCGTAGCCGAACTGTCGCAGCGGCTGGTGCCTCAGGCTGGTGAAGGCCGCGGCTTCAGCTTCCCGCCGATCAACACGATCTTGCGTTGGCAGGACTTGATCCCGGGCATCAACAAGGTGGTGATGATTTCGATCGCCTCTGCATTGATCGGCATCGTGATTTTCACGCTTGCTGCCACCAAGGATGCACGCAAAGCGCCGAAGGGTGTGCGCAATTTGGCGGAGATCGCCGTCGAGTTCGTCGAGCGCAACATCATCATGGAAACGATGGGTCGCTCCGGCATGGGCTGGACGCCGTTCCTCTTGACGATGTTCATCTTCATCTACTTGAACAACGTGCCGGGAATCATCCCGTTCCTGCAGATGCCGGCAACGGCACGAATGGGACTTCCAGCCTTTCTCGCATTGATGGTGTGGGTCGTCTACAACGCCACCGGCATCAAGCACCAGGGTTTCTTCGGCTACTTCAAGAACGTGTTGTTCCCCCCGGGCGTGCCGAAGGCTTTGTACATCCTCGTCACGCCGATCGAATTGATCTCCACCCTCGTGGTGCGTCCGTTCTCTCTCGCAGTGCGACTTTTCGCCAACATGTTGGCCGGTCACTTGTTGCTCGTGATCTTCGCCCTGTTGTCCTCGGCGCTGATTCAGGCCGAGACGATGAGGTTTGCGCTCATCCCGATCGGCGTGCTGCCCTTTGCGCTGCTGATCTTCCTCACGGCCTTCGAGATCTTGGTTGCGTTCCTCCAGGCGTACATCTTCACGGTGCTTACCGCGGTGTACATCGGCGGAGCGACGCACCCGGAGCACTAGTTACTAAGCACACCGACAGATACCCACTGACAGATACATCCACGACAAATAGGAGATAAGAAATGGAAGCCCTTACCCGAATCGCCAACGCGAGTGTTCGCGTGGCTGCAGAAGCAGGTTCGTTCACCGCAGCAGAGGCCAAGGCCAACGCAGCAGCTCAGATGGCCGGTCTTGCCTATGGTCTCGCGGCCATTGGCCCAGGCATCGGCATCGGCATGATCTTCGGCAAGGCCATCGAGTCGATGGCCCGTCAGCCCGAGTCGGCCGGCATGGTTCGCACCACGATGTTCCTTGGCGTGGCCTTTACCGAGGCGCTCGCCCTCATCGGCTTCGTTGCGTTCATTCTGCTCAAGTTCGCCTGACCGATGATCGTCCGAGTAACGACACAGAACGGCGAGCTCGTTCAGGTGCTCGTCGCCGCTGAGGAAGGTTCTTCCGAAGCGACGGCAGAGGTTGAAGGAACGGGGCCGAACCCGATCGCGCCGGAGGGCAAAGAGCTCCTCTGGGGTGCGGGTTCGTTCATCGTGTTCCTCATCATCATGCGCCTGTTCTTGTTCCCGCGCCTGAAGCGTGGAATGGACGCGCGTTACGACGGCATCAGAGGTGACTTCGAGCAAGCCGACAAGACGAGGGAGTCGGCGCAGGCCGACGTTGCCAAGTACGAAGCGGCGTTGATCGAAGTTCGTGCAGAAGCGGCCGGACGTGTCGACAAGGCACGCCAGACGTTGGATGCCGAGCGCGCGGCCAAGATCGCCGAAGCGAACACTCGAATTGCGGCCAAGCGTGCCGCAGCCGAGTCCGAGTTGGAAGCAGCACGCAATGCAGTCCGCGATCAGATCGCGGCCGCAGTGGCACAGGTAACGGAACGAACGACGCAGCTTGCAGTGGGCAAGTCTCCTGACGCGTCGGTCGTGAAGAACGCCGTGCAGCAAGTGATGGGAGCGAAGTAATGAACACCCTCGTAGCCGCGTTGTTGGCGTCGGAAGACCCGACAGTCACGCACCACTGGTTGCTGCCCGAAACGCCGGAGATCATCTACGGCGGTTTGGCGGCAGTCATCGTGATCTCGGCGCTCGTCAAGTTCGCCGGGCCAACCGTGAAGAAGGGCTTCGTCGGTCGCACGGAGCGCATCCAAAAAGAAATGGATGACGCTGCTGCGGCCAAGGTGAAGGCCGACGATGACGCGAAGGGAATTCGCGCGGCGTTGGGTGACATCGCCTCCGAGCGTTCGCGCATCCTCGCCGATGCCGACGTGCAGGCAACCGCAGTGTTGACCGAAGGGCGCGCTCGCATCGCTCAGGAAGTTGCAGACCTCGAAGCGAAGGCAGAGGCAGATCTCGCCGCCGCTCGCGGTCGCAGCACCGACGAACTGCGTTCGCAAATTGCACTTCTCGCCGCTTCGGCCACGCCGATCGTGGTGGCGCAAACACTCACTGACCAGACGAAGACCGAACTCGTGGAGTCGTTCATCCAGAACGTGGGAGCAACCCGATGAGCAGTCAAAAAGCAGAGGCATACGCACGGGCACTCTTCGAGATCGCCCAAGCCGAAGGATCACTCGAGCGAGTGGAGGACGAGTTGTTCCGCGTTGCACGCGCCTTCGAGTCGAACGATCAGTTGCGCTCGACACTCACCGACGCCACGTTGCCGGCCGATCGCCGTCAGCAAGTGGTGGAACAGCTGCTCGGCAGCAAGGCTTCGGCCACCACCGTGCAGCTCGTCACCATGCTCGTCACGAGCGGTCAGGTGAAAGAGATGCCCGTGATCATCGATGCACTCGTGAAGCGTGCATCGAGTGAGAAGTCGCAGGAAGTGGCCGAAGTGCGCAGTGCCATTCCGTTGACCGACGATCAGCAGAAGCGGCTCGCCGCGGCGCTGACGAAGGCCACCGGCAAGGCACTCAACCTGAAGGTCGTCGTCGATCCGAGCGTGCTCGGTGGACTCGTTGCCGTCGTGGGCGACGAAGTGATCGACGACACCGTGCGAACACGTCTCGACCAGTTGAAGACCCGGATCTGATTTTTTCGAAAGGAATATGGACATGGCTGAATTGACACTCTCCGCGAGTGAAATCGCGGCAGCGATCACCAAGGGTCTCGAGGGCTACAAGCCTTCGGTAGAGGCCCGCACGGTGGGTCGCGTGATCGAAGTGGGAGACGGCATTGCCCGCGTGAGCGGCTTGCCCGATTGCGCGGTGAACGAGCTGCTCGAGTTCGAAGGCGGAGTGGTGGGCTTGGCCCTCAACCTCGACGAAGACGCGATCGGCTCCGTGGTGCTCGGAAACGCAGACGACATCGAGGAAGGCCAGCCGGTGAAGGCCACTGGCCGAATCCTTTCGGTGCCCGTCGGCGACGCGATGCTCGGCCGCGTGGTGAACGCGCTCGGCGAGCCTATCGACGGCAAGGGCGACATCGTCGGTGCCATCAACCGCCGTGTTGAAGTGCAGGCGCCGGGAATCATGGGTCGCAAGCCCGTGCACGAGCCGCTGCAGACCGGCATCAAGTCGATCGACGCGATGACCCCGATCGGTCGTGGTCAACGCGAGTTGATCATTGGTGACCGCAAGACGGGTAAGACGACCGTCGCGATCGACACGATCATCAACCAGCGCGGTCTTGGTGTGAAGTGCATCTATGTGGCCATCGGTCAGAAGGGTTCGACCGTTGCACAAACGGTGGAGACTCTGCGTCAGTTCGGTGCACTCGACTACACCGTCGTCGTAGCCGCACCGGCCAGCGATCCGGCACCGTTCAAATACCTCGCGCCATACGCGGGTTGCGCAATGGGTCAGCACTGGATGGAAAACGGCGAGCACGCCCTCGTGGTGTACGACGACCTCTCCAAGCAGGCCGAGGCCTACCGCCAGATGTCGCTGCTGCTGCGTCGTC
>CAZZJH010000064.1:0-8505 GCA_964654335.1 uncultured Acidimicrobium sp. | reverse complement strand
CCAACAACCAAATCTCTTCGCGCTCCTCATCGGTCAGCAACTCGAGTTCCCCCACTTCACGAAAAGGCAGGACGAGCATGTGACCCGGCGAGTACGGAAACGCATTGAGAATGACGAAGCAGGTCTTCCCGCGGTGGACGATGTACGACTCCTGATCCGAAACCCCCGATTCGAGAATCTGGGTGAAGATCGACTTCGATCCGTTCATCTTCTTGGCGTCGCGCTGCACGTATTCCGCACGCCACCCGTTCCACAGGTGTTCGAGCATCAGGCACCCTCGACTGCAGCGGCGAGTTCAGCGATGAACGAGTTCACCGTCACACCGCGACGCACATCGCCACCCCGCGGGTTCACGCCCACGGTGTCCGACGCCACGTCTTCGTCCCCGACCACGAGGACGTAAGGGATCCGTTCGACCTTGGCGTTACGAATTCGCTTTCCCAGTTGTTCGTCGGCCGCCACGAGATCGGTTCGGAAACCCTGCGCACGCAACCTCCCCGCTACTTGGGCCGCATGTTCTTCGTGCGCCGTGGTCACGGGAAGCACTCGCGCCTGAATCGGGGCGAGCCAGGCCGGGAAAGAGCCGCCGTAATGCTCGAGTAGTACACCGAAGAAACGTTCGACCGAGCCGAACAGTGCTCGGTGCAACATGATCGGGCGGTGACGGGCGTTGTCGGTGCCGATGTATTCGAGCTGGAAGCGCTCGGGCAAGTTGAAGTCGCACTGAATCGTGCTCAACTGCCACTTTCGACCGATGGCATCACGAACGTCGATGTCGATCTTCGGGCCATAGAACGCAGCATCGCCTTCCTTGACCTTGTACGGCACGCCGTGGCGATCCATCGCGGTGCGAAGGGCCTCAGTCGCCTTCTCCCAAATCTCCGTCGACCCGACACTCTTGTCGGGATCGCGAGTCGAGAGGTTGAACTCGAACTCGTCAAAACCGAATTTCCGCAGCACGGACATCACGAAATCGAGCAACGAGGTGATCTCATCGGTGAGCTGTTCTTCAGTGCAATAGATATGACTGTCGTCCTGGGTGAAACCCCGGATTCGCAACAAACCATGCAAGGTCCCCGCTCGCTCATAGCGATAGACCGTGCCCAGTTCGAACAGCCGAAGCGGAAGCTCGCGATAACTGCGTTGACGTTCCTTGAAAATGAGGCAGTGCATCGGACAATTCATCGGCTTCGGGTAATACGTGCCGTTGTCCATCTCCATCGGCGGATACATGCCGTCCTTGTAGAAGTCGAGGTGACCGGATGTGGCAAACAGCTTCTCGTTCGCCAAATGTGGCGTGTACACGAACTGGTAACCACCGTCGGCGTGTCGCTGGCGGCTGTAGTCCTCCATCAGCTTGCGCACGATGGCACCCTTCGGATGCCACACCGCCAAGCCTCCGCCTAGTTCACTCGGAAACGACAACAAGTCCATCTCGACTGCCAAGCGACGGTGATCACGCTTCTCTGCCTCGGCGAGTCGAGTGAGATGTTCCTCGAGGGCAGCCTTCGACTCCCACGCGGTGCCGTAGACACGCTGCAACATCGGACCCTTCTCGTTGCCGCGCCAGTAGGCGCCAGCCACTTTCATCAAGGCGAAGTGACCGAGCCGAGAAGTCGAGGGGACGTGCGGGCCACGACACAGATCGACGAAGGAATCAGAATTTCGGTACACGCTCACCGAATCGCTGCTTCCCACTTCGCCCGCGTCGCTGCCATCTGCCGAACCGCTCGTGACGCGCTCGATGATCTCGCACTTGTAGGGCTGATCGGAGAACATTCTCATCGCTTCAGCGACCGAAACTTCATGGCGCACGAACGGTTGGTCGGCCGCGACTATGCGACGCATTTCTACTTCGATCTTCTGAAGATCGTCGTCGCTGAAGGTTCGACCACCGGGGAGATCGAAGTCGTAATAGAAACCATCTTCGATTGCCGGCCCGATCGTGAATTTGGCCCCGGGAAACAACGACACGACCGCCTGGGCAAGGACATGTGCCGTGGAATGTCGCAAGACGTGACGACCCTCGTCGCTGTCGCTCGTCAAGATGCTCACCGTTGCACCGTCGGTGAGCGTCGCGCCGAGATCGCGCTTTTCCCCGTCGACCACGGCCGCCACCGCCGCCTTGGCCAATCGAGAACCGATTCCCTTGGCCAGATCGAGTGACGTGGCGCCGGCCGGCAAGGACCGCGAACTGCCGTCAGGCAGGCGAACTTCGATAGTGTTCGAGCCGCTCACGCCCTCAAGTCTAAGGCGAGGCACTCTCGCCGAGCCGAGTTCATCGGCGCTACAACGACACGCCGAGCAACGAAGCCCCTGCACGAACGGAGAATCCGCTCCGCGCCGCGTTATCGAGAATCGCCACCGCTTGCGGCGTGTCGAGGTCGTGATCCAGCGCCGCACGTACATCGTCCAGAACCTTGTCGTCTGCAGAGTGGTGGAGCGAGGCACTCCAACTGGCGAGACGGCTTTCGTTGCGCGACATCAGATCCGTCGACCACTCCCACTCGTGTCGGTAATGATGCTCGATCAGTCCCAGTCGGATGGCGCGCGGATCGTGAGACTCGCGCAACTTGTCGACGAACACCAGGTTGCCCCGACTCTTCGACATCTTGTGTCCATCCATGTAGACCATGGCGATGTGCATCCAGTGACGCACGAACGGCACACCCGTGGCCGCTTCCGACTGGGCACGTTCGCACTCGTGATGAGGAAAAATCAGGTCGCTACCACCACCGTGCAAGTCGATCGTCGTACCGAGTTCGCGGAGAGCAAGCGCTGAGCATTCGATGTGCCAACCAGGACGACCAGGCCCCCACATCGTGTCCCAAGCTGGTTCATCGGCCGCGGACGGATGCCACAACACGAAGTCGAGAGGATTCCGCTTGTTCGGATCCTCGACGTTGCCACCTCGCTCCTTGGCTAGAGCGATCATATCTTCTCGTGAATAGTGCGAAATCGATCCGAACAATGGGAACTTCTCCACGTCGAAGTACACGGACCCACCCGCCTCGTAGGCGAATCCTCGATCGATGACCATGCCGATGAATCCACGAATGTCCGGGATCGCCGAGGAAGCTCGAGGAGTGCTGTGAACGGGAAGCGCATTGAGCGCCTTCATGTCTGATTCGAAACGCGCTTCTTCTCGCGCAGCAAGATCCAAATAATGGACACCGAGTTCACGCGCCTTTGCGAAAAGCGGATCGTCGACGTCGGTCACGTTACGCACGCACTTGACGATGTGGCCAGCATCGATCAATCTGCGCTGCAAGACGTCGTATTGGATGAACGTGAACGCATGTCCGAGATGCGTCGCGTCGTACGGCGTGATTCCGCAGGTGTACATCAACACCGTTTCGCCGCACTCGAACGGCACGATCTCTTGGCGGGCGGTGTCGAAGAGCCGCATCAAGAAGGGAGCTCCATCGAACGACCGGTCACCGGATCGTTGGACGGAATTCCGGTGAGACGCGGAGCCACGCGCGTCTTGTACCGCACGTTCAATTGCAACAACACTGCGGTGAACGCTTCGAGGGCGAGCGCGTTGGACAGCCCACCGGTGTTCAACGGCCGACATCCGGGAATCTTGGCGACGATGTCACTCACCGTCTCGATCGCTTCGGGAAAATCGGAACAGATCAGGACATCACTATCGACATGATGTTCGAGATTGCCCAACTCTTTGGCTGGAATGTGCTGCATCGCTGCCACCACGCGGCTACCAGGAATCGCTGCCTGCACGTGTGCCGCAATACTCCCGCGCGGCGGAACGAGCGGCTGGAATTCCTTGCCCACCCGAATCAGCGCGTTGGCCATGGTGACGACGACTTTTCCACGCAACGCGTCGGCATGTTCTCCGACCAAGGTGGCGATCGAATCCCACGGAGTTGCGACGACAACGAGATCGCATTCCGCTGCAGCAAGGTTGTCGCCGGCCTCGATCGTGATTCCATGATTCGGCCATGCAGTAACGAGTTCCGCCACCACGAGCCTGGATTTCTCTTCTGAACGCGAGCCGATCACGACTTCATGACCGGCGACGTTCAGGCGTAAGCCAAGTCCGCTACCAGCGGGACCAGTGCCGCCCATGATCCCGATGCGCATGACCCAAGTCTCACACATTCCCCCGAGGGCAACTACCGTCTAGGTCGATGACGACCTCTGGAATCCTCGCCGGCAAGAATCTCGTGATTACAGGCGTCCTGACCGACGCTTCCCTCGCCTTCGGAGTTGCCCAGCTGGCCCAACGCGAAGGTGCGAAGATCATCCTCACGGGTGCGGGACGTGGGCTTTCGATCACCGAGCGCACCGCGCGAAAACTCGATCAGGCGGTCGAAGTCGTCGAATTCGATGTGACGGTTGCCGAGCATGTCAATTCGGCCCGCGAAGCTGCGAAGAAACATCTCGGTCGTGTCGATGGCGTGTTGCACTCGATCGGGTTCGCTCCGGCATCGTGCCTCGGTGACGACTTGATGGCTGCGCCATGGCAAGACGTTGCCGTGGCGATGGAGGTCTCCGCCTACTCGTTGAAGACTTTGGCCGACGCGTTCGTCCCCCTGATGTCCAATGGCGGAAGTTTCGTCGGACTCGACTTCGACAACACGGTGGCGTGGCCCGCATACAACTGGATGGGTGTCGCCAAAGCCGCACTCGAAGCCACCAATCGCTATCTCGCGCGGGAACTCGGAGCCAAGGGTGTGCGCTGCAACTTGGTGGCGGCTGGGCCGATCCGCACCATGGCGGCCAAATCGATTCCGAGCTTCTCTCAGTTCGAGGACGTTTGGTCGGAGCGTGCACCACTCGGATGGAACATCTTGGACAGTGAGCCCGTGGCCAAAGCGTGCATCGCTCTCCTCTCGGACTGGTTCCCCGCGACGACCGGCGAAATAGTCCATGTCGACGGCGGTTTCCACGCCGTCGGTGTGTAGAACAGGCTCGTGCGTCGCTTCACACGCCATCTCGTCCTTGCGTTGTGTGGCGTACTGGTGGGATCACTTCTCTACCCAAGCACCGTCGCTGCATCTGCGGTCAACGATCCGCTGTATTCCCAGCAATGGGGGCTCACCAAGATTGGTGCAGAGCAAGCATGGGCGATCACCCGCGGTGCGGGCGTCACGATCGCAGTGATCGACAGCGGTAGTGGTCCGCATCCCGATCTCGACGCGAATCTGGACCCAGGGATCAACCTGTTCGGTGGCGTGAACGAACCGGGAGCACCCGATGTCGATACCCAAGGACATGGAACCCACGTCGCTGGAATCATTTCTGCGGTGGCGAACAATGGCACGGGTGTGGCGGGCGTCGCACCCGAGTCCCGAATACTGCCCATTCGAGTGCTGGGCCCCGATGGTCGAGGTCGCTCCGGCGATGTGGTGGCGGGAGTGCGCATGGCCGCCGACATGGGGGCTCGTGTCATCAATCTCTCCTTGGGAGGCGATCAAGAGTCGGCACCATTGTCCGAAGCGATCACCTATGCAACGAGCAAAGGTTCACTCGTCATCGCTGCAGCCGGCAACGATGGCCCGACGGCCGCACCCAAGTGGCCTGCGGCATTCGATCAGACGATCGCTGTTTCCTTCGTCGATCAGAGCCTCGCGCCCGGCGCCAAGTCTCAAGTGGGTTCCTACATCGACATCGCAGCACCTGGCGTCGGCATCATCTCCACCGCACTCGGTAACTACGGACTTAGCACCGGCTCGTCGATGGCAGCTGCATATGTCAGCGGTGCAGCCGCTCTGCTCTTTTCCGCACAACCAACGCTCACCGCAGGCCAAGCTCGTGACATTCTCTTGCAGTCGGCCACCGACATTGGCACACCGGGACGAGACGACCAGACCGGATACGGCTTGCTCAATCTCACCGCTGCATTCGCCCAACTCGCCGCGCTGTTTCCCGATTCCAGCCAACCGACCATCGCCGCTCTCGGCCGAGTGAACGAGAACCTCACCGTGGTCGCACGACCAGATGCCAAGGTGCAGTGGTACCGCTGCACCAAACCCGGTCCCGCCGTGACGAAGAAGCCTGCCAATTGTCGGTCGATCACCAACGCCGTCGCGACGCAGTACCGCACGAAGTCGCGTGATGCCGGCACGTTCATTCGCGTCGCCATCACCACTCCGCAACAGGCGAAGCCACAATTCTCTGCCGCCACCCCGCGAATCATGGCGAAGTGGTTGTTCGTCAACAACGTGACCGTCTCCTCGAGCACCAAGACCACGAGCCTCCTCGCCGGTCCTTCCAAAGGACGCACGACACTCCAACTGGTGAGCGGATCGTGCACCTTGACTCGCGAAGCACTGATCGCGCCAGCGGCACCCGACACCTGTGTCGTGCGAGTACGAGTTGCAGCCCGCTCGCCATTTCCTGCAATGAATTTCGAAGCCCCCATCACGGTGTCACCTGCTGGCTGATCGATGACCAACCGTCTCGCCGATCAGACGAGCCCCTATCTCCGTCAACACCGGGACAACCCGGTCGATTGGCACCCGTGGGGCGATGAGGCCTTCGCCGAAGCCGCCCGTCGCAACGTTCCCATCCTGCTTTCAGTCGGGTATTCCGCTTGTCATTGGTGCCATGTGATGGCTCACGAGTCGTTCGAGGACGCCGAGACCGCCGCGATCATGAACGAACTCTTCGTCAACGTCAAGGTCGATCGCGAGGAACGTCCCGACGTAGACGCCATCTACATGGATGCCGTCCAAGCGATGACGGGCCGAGGTGGATGGCCCATGACCGTCTTCCTCGCTCCGTCAGGCAAGCCGTTCTACGGCGGCACCTATTATCCGAAGCCCACGTTCATCCAACTGATGCGAGCAATCGACGACGCATGGCGCTCACGCAGGAACGAAATAGATGAGAACGCGGACGCCTTGATGGAAATTCTGTCGCGCACGGCAGCCATCGCACCGCGCGACGAGACGATCACCATCGAAACCTTCGATCTCGCGACTCGCCAACTCATCGCCAACCACGACGCCAAGTGGGGCGGTTTCGGCAATGCTCCAAAGTTTCCGAACACCATGAACATCGAGGTGCTGTTGCGCCAATTCATGGACGACGAGTCCCCCGAAATTGGATCTGTGATCAGAACGACGCTCGATGCGATGGCGTCGGGAGGGATGTACGACCATCTGGGAGGGGGCTTTGCCCGCTACAGCGTCGACGAAAAGTGGCTGGTTCCTCACTTCGAAAAGATGCTCTACGACCAGGCGCTCCTCGCACGCACGTATCTCCACGGGTCGCTCGCACTCGGCGAACGATCGTGGCTCCAGATCGTCGAAGAGACCATCGACTACGTGCTCGGGACGCTCACCCACCCGGAAGGCGGCTTCTTCAGTGCCGAGGACGCCGATTCACTCGACGACCACGGACACTCTCATGAAGGTCACTTCTACGTGTTCACGATGAACGATGTTCGGGCGGCGCTGCCTGGCGAGCTCGTCGATGTCGCCACTGCGTGGTGG
Source organism: uncultured Acidimicrobium sp. (assembly GCA_964654335.1). Lineage (GTDB taxonomy): Bacteria > Actinomycetota > Acidimicrobiia > Acidimicrobiales > Ilumatobacteraceae > UBA3006. Next base: position 1,042 of record CAZZJH010000064.1, on the reverse strand, counting down.
GGCTTCAGCGAAGAGGGAAACTTCGAGGGCAAGAACATCCCGACGCGACTACGCCACCGAGGTTCGTTCGCCAGAACAGCCGAGATCGATGCGACGAGAGAGGCTCTTCGGGTATACCGCGAAGGTCGTGCACGCCCTGGTTTGGACGACAAGGTGTTGGCGGAGTGGAACGGCATGATGCTCGCCACGCTGGCAGAGGCGGCATTCGTCCTCGATCGACCGGACTGGCTTGCCGCAGCACGACTCAATGGGGAATTCTTGGCGACGCACTTGCGTGGTTCGGACGACAGATGGCATCGAAGTTGGCAAGCAAATGGCACACCACAAGCACGTCATCAGGCCCTCGCCCAAGACTTGGCGCAGTTGATGGATGGCTTCAATCGGCTCGGCGAAGCCACCGGCGAACGAAGGTGGATCGATGAGGCCATTTCGGTGGCAGATCAACTGATCGCGGGTTATTGGGACGATGTCAACGGTGGTTTCTTCACCAACCATTCCTCAGGTGAACGACTCGTCGTGCGACAAAAAGACATCATGGACAACGCCACACCGTCCGCCAACTCGACTGCCGCACTGTCCCTCCTGCGCTTGGCCAGCCTCACGGGTCGCTCGGACTTCAAAGAACGCGGTCTCGCCGTTCTTCGGTTGCTCGGCGGCATCGTGTCGAGCGCGCCCACCGCATTCGGCAACCTGCTCTGCGCCACGCACTTGGCCCATGTCGGCGTTACCGAAGTCGTCGTATGCGGAGATCGGCCAGAGCTCGTCGATACTCTCCGCGGGCGTTGGCTACCCACCACGGTGACCGCCTGGGGTGAGCGCTACGACTCCCCGATATGGCAAGAGCGCAAGGATGGATTCGCCTACGTGTGTCGCGAATGGTCGTGCCTCGCACCGAGCAGCGAACCAACCGCGTTGGTCGACTCGCTGCGAATGGCCCTGATCGGCTGACAGGATCCGTCCAGTCGAGGGATCACCAAGTGCCGCGGTGCACCACGCCGGTGGCCTTACGAGGCCGACCAGCACTCCGGCCCACTCGTTCATC
>CAZZJH010000063.1:0-8517 GCA_964654335.1 uncultured Acidimicrobium sp. | reverse complement strand
CGTTCTGCAGCGCCGCACGGGTGACCTTGGCCGGATCGATGATGCCGGCCTTCATCAGGTCGACGTACTCACCGGTTGCCGCGTTCAAACCAACGGAACCCTTCTCCGACTCCACGCGCTGGATGGCGACTGCGCCTTCCATGCCCGCGTTGTCGGCGATGTGACGGCCGGGGGCCACGAGCGAGTCGTACACGCTGCGTGCACCAGTGGCCTCGTCGCCCTGGAGCGACTCCACCACCTTGAGCACGGCGGGACGGGTACGGATGAGAGCGGTACCGCCACCGGCGACCACACCCTCCTCGATCGCCGCGCGAGTTGCCGAAACGGCGTCCTCGATGCGGTGCTTCTTTTCCTTCAACTCCACTTCCGTGGCTGCACCGACCTTGATCACGGCGACACCACCGGCCAGCTTCGCGAGGCGCTCCTGGAGCTTCTCGCGATCCCAGTCGGAATCGGTGTTGTCGATCTCGGTCTTGATCTGGCTGATGCGGGCAGCGACATCGTCCTTGCTGCCGTTGCCGTCCACGATCGTGGTGTTGTCCTTGGTGACGATGACGCGCTTGGCACGGCCGAGCAGGTCGAGGGTCACGTTCTCCAACTTGAGACCAACTTCCTCGCTGATCACTTGGCCACCGGTCAGCACTGCCATGTCTTGCAGCATCGCCTTGCGACGATCACCGAAGCCCGGCGCCTTGACGGCGGTCGAGTTGAACGTGCCGCGAATCTTGTTCACGACGAGCGTGGCGAGAGCCTCACCTTCGACGTCTTCGGCGATGATGATGAGCGGCTTGCCCGTCTTCATCACGTTCTCGAGCAACGGCAGCATCGACTGCACGGTCGAGATCTTCGAGGAGTGGAACAAGATGTACGGGTCGTCCAAGACGGCTTCCTGACGATCCGCATCGGTGACGAAGTACGGCGACAAGTAGCCCTTGTCGAACTGCATACCTTCGGTGAACTCGAGCTCGGTGCCGAACGTGTTCGACTCCTCCACCGTCACCACACCGTCCTTGCCCACTTTGTCGATGGCATCGGCGATGACCTTGCCGATCGATGCATCGGCAGCCGAGATGGTGGCGACGCTGGCGATGTCGCCCTTGTCGTCCACTTCCTTGGACTGCGACTTGATCGACTCGACGGCAGCAGCGACGGCCTTTTCGATACCGCGCTTGAGGCCCATCGGGTTGGCACCCGCGGCCACGTTGCGCATGCCGTGCTGGACCATCGCCTGAGCGAGCACCGTTGCGGTGGTGGTTCCGTCACCAGCGACGTCGTTCGTCTTGGTGGCGACTTCCTTCACCAACTGTGCACCCATGTTCTCGAACGGATCGTCGAGTTCGACTTCCTTCGCGATCGACACACCGTCGTTGGTGATCGTCGGGGCGCCGAACTTCTTGTCGAGCACCACGTTGCGACCTTTCGGTCCGAGCGTCACCTTCACCGCGTCGGCGAGCTTGTTGACGCCCGCCTCGAGGGCGCGGCGCGCTTCCTCGTCAAACTTCAGTTGCTTGGCCATGTTTCAGTCCTTCGTTGTTTCAGGGGTTCGATTACTTGCCGACTACTGCGAGTACGTCGCGGCTGGAGAGGATCAACAGATCCTTGCCACCGTGGGAGATTTCCGTGCCGCCGTACTTGCTGTAGAGAACGACGTCGCCGACCTTGATGTCGATCGGGAAATGCTTGCCCTCGTCATCGCTCCAGCGGCCAGGACCGACTGCCAACACGGTGCCCTGCTGGGGCTTTTCCTTGGCGGTGTCGGGGATCACGAGACCGGATGCGGTGCGCTCCTCGGCCTCGCTCGGCTCGACAACGATGCGGTCGTCTAGGGGCTTCAGATTCATATGGTTGGACCTCCGTTGCGTGAGCCCCTTGTGGGGGCTCGGTTTTCGATCGTTAGCACTCTCTGTGTGCGAGTGCTAAGTGTACGGAGTCGGCCTCGTCAGTTCCAACCGAGCCCGAGATTCCCGACCAGTCGGGACAGGGTTTCGAGCGGCAGGCCGATCACCCCGGTCAGGCTGCCCAGGTGGCGGGCCACCAGAATCGCCCCCTCACCCTGGATGGCGTACGCGCCCGCCTTGCCCATTGGCTCACCCGTGGCGAGATACCGATCGAGGGTCGCGTCATCCACGGGGTGCATTTCGACGATCGTGGATTCGACCGCAATGTCTTCGCGTCCACCGTGCACCACGCACACCCCAGTGTGCACGCGATGCGCTCGACCGGTCAATCGCTTCAACATCGAGCGCGCATGGGCTTCATCGATGGGTTGACCAAACGCCTCGCCGTCGACATCCACTACCGTGTCCGCACCGATCACGAGTGGCGTGACCGAGTCATCGAGATGGCGCAGAGCAACCGCGCGCGCCTTTTCCTTCGCCAGACGCAACGCCAAGTCGCGCGGCGACTTTCCGACTATGGGTTGCTCGTCCACACCCGGCGCCTCGCGCTCGAAGTTGGTCGGCGCACCATGCATCTCGAGCAGTTGGGTGAGCAGTTCCACTCGCCGCGGCGACGTGCTGGCGAGAACGATGCGCATCAGCCGCCCGAAAGTGCGACGACTTCGGAGTCGTCCGGCACCTCGAGGTCGTCGAGATGGTCGAGATAACCGTTCGGCAGCACCACATTGATCGGACCGTTGGTGTGACCACGGGCGATGCGTTCCCCACCTTCCACGATTCGCCCCGAACGATCGAGCATGCGACACAGTTCAGCCAACTCATCGAGCGACGAGATCATCGAAAAGCGACGACGCATCTCGCCGCCAACGGGGTATCCCGTCAAGTACCAACCCGTGTGCTTGCGGAAGTCACGGATACCACGATCTGCACCCATGTGACTACACAGTGCTTCGGCATGACGCACCATCACGTCGAGCACTTCGCCGAGCAACGGAGTTGGCGCAATCGGCCGACCAGCGAACGCGTCGATCAGATCGCGGAACAACCAGGGTCGACCCAGACATCCCCGCCCGATCACCACGCCGTCGCAACCCGTTTCGCGCACCATGCGCAGTGCGTCACCCGCCTCCCACACGTCACCGTTGCCGAACACGGGGATCGTCTTCACCACGCTCTTCAACTCCGCGATCGCCTCCCAGCGCGCCGATGGTGCGTAGTGCTGGCGGGCCGTGCGCGCGTGTAGCGCAATCGCCGCAGCGCCTTCTTCTTCGCAGATGATTCCCGTGTCGATGAAGGTCAACAGATCGTCATCGATACCCATTCGAAACTTGCAGGTGATCGGAATGCCGTACTTTGTGCCAGTAGATACCGCTGCGCGAACGATCGCCCGCAACAAGTTCTTCTTCAGCGGCACCGCTGCTCCACCACCGCGTCTCGTCACCTTCGCCGCAGGACAACCGAAGTTGAGGTCGATGTGGTCGACTGCGCCATCCATGCCCAACCGATCGACGGCCCGCGCCATCATCTCCGGGTCGCTTCCGTACAGCTGCAACGAGCGGAAGTTCTCATCTGAACCGAAGGAGAGCATCGTTTGGGTCTTCCGGCTGCCGTGAACGAGACCAGTGGCCATGATCATTTCGTTCACGTAGACGAGGTCGGGGCCGAACTCGCGACACAACGAACGGAACGGTTGGTTCGTCACTCCCGCCATCGGAGCGAGAATCACGGGCGTCGCTGCCTGATGATCGCCCAGTCGCAGCGGGATCACAACGGATCCCCCAGTTTCAAGTTGGGCATCGCCTCCATGTCGAGCGAGCTCGTCACACCATCGCGCAATCGGTACCAGGCAGCTGACGCGATCATCGCTGCATTGTCGGTGCACATCGCTCTGCTCGGCAACACGAGATGAAACCCGCGCGACGCCGACTCCTCTTCCATGCGCTGGCGCAAGAGCGAGTTTGCGGCAACGCCCCCACCGAGAGCGACACTGCGCACACCCGTGCGCTCCACCGCGCGAATCGTCTTGGCCACCAGCACGTCGACGACGGCCTGCTGGAACGAGGCGGCAACGTCGGCCGTCGATACGTCGGGATGTTGACGCACGTAGTTGATCACCGCGGTCTTCAACCCGCTGAACGACACGTCCAGACCATCGTGCAACATCGCAAGGGGAAACTCGATCGCCTTCGGATTTCCCTCGCGAGCGATCTTGTCGATGGACGGCCCACCCGGCTGCGCCAACTCGAGGAAGCGCGCCACTTTGTCGAACGCCTCGCCCGCTGCATCGTCGATCGTCTGGCCGATCACGTGATACTTCCCGTGATCCGTGACGTGCACGATCAAGGTGTTACCGCCCGACACCAAGAGCACGACCATCGGAAACTTCACCTCAGGATCGTCGAGCAAAGCGGCGTACAAATGTGCTTCCAGGTGGTTGACACCGATGAACGGGCGATCGAGCGCCAATGCGAGGGCCTTGGCTGCGGAAACACCGACGAGCAACGCACCGATCAGACCTGGCCCCACCGTCGCCGCTACGGCATCCACCCGAGTGATGTCGATCGGCGATTGCGCCAGCGTGCGACGCACGACAGGAATCACCGACTCGAGGTGCGCGCGCGATGCGATCTCGGGAACCACACCACCGAAGCGGGCATGTTCGTCGATCTGGCTCGACACCACGCTCGAGATCACGTCCACACCACCCATCACGAGTGCGGCAGCCGTCTCGTCACAACTCGTCTCGATACCGAGCACCACCATCTCCGAACTCATGGCCGTGTCGCCTCGATCGCTTTCAAGCGCACGGCGAACTCGTCGTTCTGGATGTCCTGACACCACATCACGATCGCGTCGTCGGTGTTCTCGTAATAACGCTTGCGAACCCCGGCTGGCGCAAACCCGAAGCGTCGATACAGCGCTTGGGCAGCCGAGTTGGTGTGGCGCACTTCCAGCGTCAGCGCGGCGCAACCTGCTTCCCTCGCCCGCCACGCCAATTCGAGCAACATCTCGGTGGCGATTCCCCGGTGTTGCCAAGCAGGGTCGACAGCGATGTTGGTGACGTGCGCGGCATCGTCGATGAACAACAGTCCGCAATAGCCGACGAGATCACGCCCGATCTTGCCCACCAAGTACAGGCGTTGACCGCGACGCATCAAGTCGATTTCCTCGGTGAAGATGCGCTGCGTCCATGGTTTCGGATAGACGACATTTTCGATCTCGAGCACCTCGCGCACATGGCGCTTGTCCATCGGGACGAGTTCGAGGACGGGATGCTCGACTTTCTCCACCAATTGGCGCTCGGTAATGCGCACGAAGCGGTCTCGCACACTCATGCACCGCTCCTCGTCAACCAATTGATCTCTGCATCCGGCGCACGCAAGTACATCGGCACGAGCTCATCCACCGACACCGCATCAATCAGCCGTGAGCCCGCGATGAGGGCGACGGTCGCTGCCGTCGGCGTCGACGATGCATCGGGAGCAAACTCGAAGTCGGGAACGGCGAGCCGTAGACCATCGTCGAACACCTGCCGGTAACGCGCTACTCCCGTGCCGATCAGACACACCGACTGACCGCGGTCGGCAATTGCGGCAAGACATTCCTCTGCAGTTCCCGCGCGTGCCGTGCTCAGTTGCTCGCGATCGTCCGATCGATGGAGTGACCAGAACACCTCACCGCGTCGCGCATCGATCACGGCAGCGACGACGTCGAACTCGGTGGATACCTGGTGCGCAAGAACCTCGAGGCTCGACACACCGACGAGATTGGTCTCGAGCACCTCGGCCATCGCCTTGGCCGTGGCTATTCCGACACGCATACCGGTGAACAACCCCGGGCCAATGTCGACGCCAATGCTGGCGATGTCTTGCACCGTGCAACCAGCCTCGCGCAACACCGAGTGGATCATCGGGGCAAGCATCTCGCCGTGCCGGCGATCGCTCTTTGCTTCCGCGTTGGCAAGCACCTGACCGCCTTCGACCACGCATACCGACACTGCGTCGAGTGCCGTGTCGATCGCCAACAACTTCATTTGACTGCCCACTCTCGAAGTATCTGCTCGAGCATCGACCAACGAGCGTCCCACTGCGTACCGCGACGATCGATCGAAACGTCACGCGAATCACCAGGTTGATCGACGACATGATCGAGACGTACAAGGAGCGCATCTCCGAGTGCATCGCCCACGACTTCACCCCACTCCACGAGCATCACACCACCGCCGTCGAGTAACTCGGCAAGGCCAAGATCCTCGAGTTCACCAGTGCGCTCCAAGCGATACAGATCGACGTGGTGAATCGTGTGCTCGGCACCGCCATACGTGTGCACCAGATTGAACGTGGGCGACGTCACCGCTTCGGTGACCCCGAGCGCCGTAGCGAAGCCCTGCGTGAAGGCGGTCTTACCCGCCCCCATCTCGCCGCTCAATACGATCAGATCCCGTGGTCGAGCGAGTCGGGCGATCGCACCAGCGATGAGGCGCGTGTCGTCAACGCCCGAACTTCGAAGTCGCAACATCGCGCTTCAGCGTAGGTATCTGCGCGGTACTCGCGGCGAGATTCCGGTCAGGACCTCGTAGGAAATGGTGCCGAGTGACTTCGCCCATTCGCCTGCGCCGATGAACTCGCTGCCCTGACCACCGATCAACACCACTTCATCGGCCACACGCACCAAGTCGTCGCCGCAGTCGACCATCACTTGATCCATCGTCACCACTCCGGCAAACGGTCGACGCTTCCCGGCGATCAACACAGAGCCGTGTTCCCACCATGCACGTCGCACACCATCGGCGTAACCGATCGGAATGGTGGCCACCGTCGCTCGTTGCATGAGCGGACGACGCAATCCGTACGACACACCGTCGCCGGCTTCCACCGTTTGCACATGGGACACCCGCGCCTTCAACGACATCACTGGTTCGAGATCACTTCCGATGCCATCGACTTCGAGCGCCCCATACGTGGCGATCCCCACACGATGCATCGTGTTCGACGACGAGTCACCGAGTTGGCGCAGTGTCGCCGCCGAGTTGCCGATATGGACATGACGAGGCGTGATGCCCGCATGACGCAGATCCCTCATGACTTCGGCCATCGTCGTCACTTGACGCTGTGAATTGCCATCACGATCCGGCATGTCTGCGGTGGCGAGATGCGTGTACACACCTTCGAGCTCCAACCATTCGTGAGAGGCGATCAGTTGGGCACGACTCACCGCATCTGCGGGAGTGGCGCCGACACGGTGCATTCCCGTATCCACCTTGAGGTGCACTTTGGTCGACACGTTGAGGCGGCTCGCCACACGTGCGAGAGCATCGATCGAACCAGCGTTGTACACGGTGGCGGTGAGACCAAGCCGCACCAAGTCTTCGAGTTGGTCCGGTGGTTGCTCGCTCATCACCAGAATCGGGGCGGCGATTCCCGCGAGTCGAAGCTCTTCACCCTCGCCAACGAGGGCGACACACAGACCCGTTGCGCCCGCGGCAAGCGCGGCTCGCGAGCACTCAACGGCGCCATGGCCATACGCATCGGCTTTGACCACCGCCCAGATCTCGCCATGTGCCGACTTCGCGAGTCGAGCGATGTTTCGTCCGTACGCGCCGAGATCGATCTCCGCCCACGCGAAGCGATGCGTGTTGCCGTTCAACTCTTACTCCGCGGCGACCATCGCCATGGCCACACTCTCGGTGTGGGTGAGCGAAACGAACCACGACTTGATGCCACGTTCACGGGCAAGTTCTTCTGCCCTGCCACGAACCACGAGCCGCGGTTCACCCGACTTGGCACGTTCGACGGACACATCGTGCAGATCGAAAGCCCCGAGGCCGACACCGAGTGCCTTCATCACCGCTTCACGGGCAGCGAACCTCGCAGCAAAGGACGGTGCGGGATCCTCTCGACCGTCGAGCGTCGCGATCTCTCGTTCGGTGAACACGCGCTTGGCGAAGCCGGGTGTACGGGCCAGGACTTCGCGCATACGAGCAACGTCGACGGCGTCGATTCCGATGCCGATCATGTGCTCAGCCTTGCTTGGTGCGCCACAGGTCGGCAGTGTCGCTGATCGGGAGGATCAACAGATCCGCCACGTTCATTTCGGCGAGGCGATCTTCACGGAAGGTGCCCTCCGTCTCTGAAACCCAGTCGACCAAGCGGTCGTAGCGATTGTCGTAACCCTGCAGCACCGAGCGCATTGCCGACACGGGCAAGCGGTCGTGGAAGATCACGTGCAACAAGGTGATGCCGGTGGTGTGTGGGCCCTTGGTTTCAGGCACGAAGATCACCGTTCGCCCGTCGCGACGGCCGCGGGCGACGAGCACGTTGCCGTCGATCGCGACACGGTGTTTGGTTCCCACCAACTGCGAACTGCGGTCCACTCGCGACTCGAGTTCGCGGGCGATTCCACCGCGATCGACGATCGCCACGGTGGCCGAGCCATCTTCGGGATCGCCTTCGATGCGGTAGCGCGTGAACCCCACCACCTGATCGACGGCTGGATCGAGATCTGCGACGACCTTCAACACCTTGTACGAGAGCGCGTCGCGCGATGCGCCCGCTTGAAGCACTGCCTTGACGAGCGCGCGGTCGAGCAAGCCTTCGTCGCTTCGTGAAATGCCCACGGT
>CAZZJH010000062.1:4155-8552 GCA_964654335.1 uncultured Acidimicrobium sp. | reverse complement strand
GCGCAGAGAATCGAACCGATCATGAACACGGTGAGACCAGTGAGGAACGCCCGCTTCCGCCCGAATGCGTCTGCAAGCCGACCAGCGGTGAGCAACCCTGCTGCATAGGCGATGTTGTATGCAGAAAAGACCCACGTGAGCAGTCTCCGACTCTCGGGCCATTCGGCCACGAGTGATCCGAAGGCGACATTGACGATGGAAATGTCGAGGGACACCAACATGACACCTACTGAAGTGAGGGCAAGAACCTTGTTTCCTCGCGACCAATTCATCGTTGATTTCCCCACAGGTTCTGTCGAATCGACTCCGAGTCTTGATCCAGGGAGCGACCTACCCACTTGAGGACACCGGGAGTTTTTGAGAGTTCAGCGATCAATCCCTGCATCGGCAGGCCGTCGACTTCGGGAATCAACTGGCGCGCCGAGTAGTGCGGGTCATTGGCAATGTCTGCCATGGTGAAGACGGGCCCCACCGCTGCCTCTGCGTCGGTGAGGATTTTCACCGCTTCATCGCGGGTGTGGCCTGCACACCATGTAGTCATCAATTGGTCGAGCACTTCGCGATTGGCCATACGACCTTGGAACGTGGCGAATCGTTCATCGTCACTCACGCCAAGCACTGACATCACTCGTGCCGCAACGCTGTCGCTCGATGAAGATACTCCTACCCACAGTCCGTCGCTGCATCGGTAGACGCCTCGCGGAACGGTGTACGGAAGCTGCGAACCCATTCGTGGCTGCAATTCGCCAGAGAGTTTGTATAGCGAGATGAGTGGTCCCATGATTTGGAAGACCGTCTGCAGCAAGTTGACGTCGACTACCTGCCCGACTCCCGAGTGCAGCGCAACCATTGCGGCAAATGCGGCGGTGATTCCGGTCACTTCGTCGGTGAGAGCAATTGGCGGGAGCATTGGCGGGCCATCGGGATCGCCATTGATCGCAGAAAGCCCCGCCATCGATTCGGCAATGGATGCAAAACCGGGACGCGATGCGTATGGTCCTGTTTGTCCGAACCCGGTAACCCTGACGATGACCAATTTGTCGTTGCGCTTGAGGAGCGTGTCGGGTGACAGGCCGAGTCGCTCGAGTGTGCCTGGGCGAAAGTTCTCCACGAGCACGTTTGCACCATCGATCAAGCGAAGAAAGAGGGCCTTGTCTTCGTCCGACTTCAGATCGAGCGCAATCGTGCGCTTGTTTCGGTTGACGATCTTCCACCACAATCCGGAACCATCTCGCGGATCTTGCCAGGCCATGCCACGAAGCGAGTCACCCTTTCCCGGCTGCTCCACCTTGATGACATCGGCGCCGAAGTCACCGAGGTAACGGGCACAGTTCGGGCCCGCGAGCACCGTGGAGAGATCGATGACTCGGAGATCGCTGAGAGGGGGATTGTTCAAGGTTCAGTAACCCGGACGGGTGCGTCGAATCACCGCCGAGTCGTTCCACCACCGGCCGCTGAATCGCCAGTTGGTGTTCTGCCGCGCGGTGGTTGGCGATGACTGTGGCTTGGGCCAGAGGGCAGTGATTGCCTCGGTTATCGCAGCGGCCTCTTCTTCGGTGGGAGTAGGAGAGATGCCGTGCAGGTTCACAGGGGCATGTTGCCGTGCTTGCGGCGTGGCAACTCCTCGCGCTTGGTGCGCAACATCGTGAGTCCAGCAATCAACTTCGCTCGGGTTTCCGCGGGGTCGATTACATCATCCACATACCCGCGTTCAGCAGCGGCGTATGGGTTGGCGTACTTCTCCGTGTATTCGGCGATGAGCTCTGCTCGACGCGCAACCGGATCAGCCGCTTGTTGTAGTTCGCGTCGGTAGACGATCTCGACTGCTCCTTGCGGACCCATCACGGCGAGTTCCGCGGTTGGCCAGGCATAGGCAAGGTCGGCGCCGATCGATTTCGAGTTCATCACCACGTATGCACCGCCGTAGGCCTTGCGCGTGATGACTTGAATGCGGGGCACGGTGGATTCGCAGTATGCGTACAACAACTTTGCGCCGTGACGAATGATGCCGCCGTATTCCTGATCGACTCCAGGGAGGAAACCAGGAACATCCACGAACGTGACGATGGGGATGTTGAACGCATCACAGGTGCGAACGAATCGTGCGGCTTTCTCGCTCGACTCGATGTCGAGCACGCCTGCGAGCACCATTGGCTGGTTGCCCACGATTCCCACCGGCTGGCCATTGAGGCGCGAGAAGCCACAAATGATGCTCTTGGCCCAATGGGGGAAGTATTCGAAGAACTCACCGTCATCCACTACTTCAGCGACGATCTTCTTCATGTCGTAAGGCTGATTTGGCGAGGTGGGGAGGATGCTGCGAAGCGACTCACACGAGCGATTCGGATCATCGGTTACGTCTTGGGTCGGTGGCTCGGCGAGGTTGTTCTGCGGCAGGAAGCTGAGCAGGTAACGAACGTCTTGCAGACACGCCTGCTCGTCGGCACTCACGAACGTGGCAACTCCGCTCTTCGAGGCGTGGCTCATTGCACCACCCAACTCTTCGAGTGTCACTTCCTCACCGGTCACCGTCTTCACCACATCGGGACCGGTGATGAACATGTGGCTGGTTTCACGCACCATGAAAATGAAATCCGTCATCGCCGGTGAGTACACGGCACCACCGGCGCATGGGCCGAGGATCACCGAAATCTGTGGGATGACTCCTGAAGCCTGCACGTTTCGGTGAAAGATCCCGCCGTAGCTGGCTAGCGAGACCACACCTTCTTGAATGCGTGCACCAGCGCCATCGTTCAGGCCTATCACTGGCGCACCAACCTTGAGTGCAAGATCCATCAACTTGTGGATTTTTTCAGCGAATACCTCTCCAAGGGCTCCGCCGAACACGGTGAAGTCCTGACTGAAGACGAACACCTTGCGTCCATCGATGGTGCCCCAGCCGGTAATCACGCCGTCGGTGTAGGGACGCTCTTCCAAACCTGCCGCGTGAGCACGATGCCGAGCAAGCAAGTCGAGTTCATGGAAGCTCTCAGGATCGAGAAGCGCTTCGATGCGCTCTCGAGCAAGCAACTTGCCCTTCTCGTGCTGGCGGTCTACTGACCTCTGGGAACCGGCGTGAAATGCTTGATCTTTGCGAGACCGAAGGTCGTCGAGTTTGGCTTGCATTGCGTCGCTACTCACCACCGAGACGCTAGTGGGCGAGGCCCCTCGGGCTATGGGGCGACGGTGGTCGTTGTCGTGGGAATAGTGGTGGCGCTGGGAGTTCCAGCATCGGCGACGGTGATGGTGGTGGCAAGCGGGATGAGTTCCCCCGTGGTGGTGGCTCCCGTCACCTCGATGGACCACACACCTCCCACATTCAGATTGAGGGTGCCGTCGCCGGGGACGATCACCGCGCCGCGTCGCTTGATCGGGAGGTTGATTGCAATTCCCGAATAGCCAGGTTCTTGCGGCACGAGGTTGACCGTGAAGTTGTTGATGCGTGACGGTTCGAGCAACTCGATGCGCATCGCATTCACTCCCACCACTCCAGGAGTCATCGACACGATCACATGGAATCGATCGTTCTGCAGTTCCTCACGAAATGCGTACTGAGCGGTTGGGGCGTTAGGCGCAGCGCTTGCTTGTGGAGGTCGCATTGGAACCATCCATGAAGTGAGCACGAGTGCAAGGACACCAACCATGATCTCGATGCCTACTGCTCTACGTAGTCGCCACGCCATCTTGCCTGTCAGTTCGCGCTCACGCTGCAGACGGCCCTCGGCAAACACCTTGAGCATGAGCGCGATCCAAATCATCAGAGCCACGACGAGCACTTTCAGTACGTTCAGCAATCCGTGCCCGCTGGTGAAAATGTTGAACCCGTCAAGTAGGTACACCTGCAAGACGCCCGTAATCGTCGCGACGAGAATGAGTGGTGTGGTGAGTTTCGCCATACCACGAACGGCGTGCAGCAAGTCCTCGTCGCCTGGACCGACGAGCACTGCGCGCGACAACAACACCAGTGCACCAACCCACAGCCCAACCGCTAGCGCATGGACCACGCCGATCAAATAGGCGAAGATCGAAACGTCTTGGCCGAGTCGAGTGAGGCCATAGGTGGCCATCATTACGATGGCGATACCCATCGACGGCACTTGGGTGGCGGGGTCGAATGCGCGTTCGAGATCGGTGGCAATCCATCCGAACGCCAGCACGAGCACGAACCGCAAGATCATGACGTAGCCCGATGCTTGATCAAACGCGGAGAACCATGAGAACGGGTTGAGTGCGGATACGAATCCGGAATCTGATTGGCGCATCGCCGAGATCGATACCACTAGATACATGACCACTGCGGCGAGGAGCCAGGTGAGTCGGAAGAAACGTTTGCCAACTCCGTAGTCGACACCCTCCGGCCAGGCGAGAACGAGAAGCATCAACCCGCCGAAGAGTGA
>CAZZJH010000062.1:0-4055 GCA_964654335.1 uncultured Acidimicrobium sp. | reverse complement strand
CTCACCACCTGGTTCGCGGCGGGATTGGAGGAAATGATCTCGTTGGTACCCGATTGTCCGGCCGCCGAAACGGCGGATGACCCGAAAGAAACGCCGATCGAGACGACAAGGAGAATGAGCACCCAGGCGAGAGGGCGCGGAAAACGAACATTCATGAGCCGTGTACAACGGTAGTCAACGCTGATGCCCTGCAGACTCACGGGAAGCGCAAGACAGGTGAGAAGTAGGCTCGCAGGAAATGGCCGTCCAATCGCTTTATCGCCGCTATCGACCTCGTCGTTTCGACGAATTGAAGGGTCAGGATCACGTCGTTCGAGCGTTGCGCAATGCGGTGATCAACCATCGCGAAGGGCAGGCCTATTTGTTCTCCGGGCCGCGGGGAACGGGTAAGACCTCCACCGCTCGAATCTTGGCCAAGGTGCTCAATTGTGAAGCCCCCGAGGATGGAGAGCCTTGTGGCATTTGCAATTCCTGTGCATCGATCGACAGCGGCAATAGCTACGACGTTCTCGAACTAGATGCCGCCAGCAACAATGGCGTGGAGAACATGCGCGATCTGATCGAGCGATCGTCCCTCGGCAACCCCGGGCGACATCGTGTGTTCATCCTCGACGAAGTGCACATGCTCTCGAAGCCTGCCGAGGCTGCGCTCCTGAAGACGCTGGAAGAGCCGCCACCCCACGTGGTGTTCGTGCTTGCCACCACCGACCCACAGAAGGTCAGTGAGACGATTCGTAGTCGCACCCAACACCTGCAATTCCACCTGCTCCCTATTCAAGAACTCGAAAACCACGTGCGCTTCGTCATCAAAGACGCAAATTTGAAGATGAGCGAGCACGCCATTCGCCGTGTACTCGAGCAAGGTGGTGGATCAGCGCGCGACACCCTCTCTGCACTCGAACTCGTGGCTTCCAGTGGTGGCGAAGTGGAAGACGGCTTTTCTTCCGACGAAGTGATTTCTGCGTTGATCAACGGCGATGCGGGAAGTGCGTTGGTCGCGATGGCCAAGGCGATGCAAATGGGTACCGAACCTCGCGCGCTCGCTGAAGAGATCATCCGCCACCTGCGCGAGTGCTTTCTCTCGCAGATGGCACCCGACTTGGTTCAGCGCACTGATGAGCGTCGAGTTGAGTTGGCTGAGCAAGCGCGACAACTCGGCAACGCCCAAATCGTGAAAGCCATCGAACGGCTTGGAGAAGTGCTCATCGAAATGCGGCACTCGCCCGATCCGCGTGTGATGTTGGAAGTGGCAATGGTGGGGTTAATGAGCCGTGGTGGCGGTGGCGACGACTTGAGTTCGTTAATTTCACGCATCGAGCGCTTGGAGTCGGGAGTCGTGCGCGAGCCGAGTGCACCAATCGTTCGACCGGCACCGATCAATCCGGCAACCGGCAAGGCGCAGCTGGGCGGCAAGGTCAGCGGAGGAACTCCGCATTCATCATCCGTTACTGCGTCCGAACCTGCAACTGATGCACAGGTAGTGGCCAAGTGGCCCGAGGTGGTGTCGTCGTTGAAGCCACTGGTTCGCGCGCTTTACAGCGTGGTGTCGCCGTTGTCGGTGAGTGGAGACATATTGATGGTGTCGGCTCCAAACGCAACTCATGTGAAGAAGGCCGAGGAACATCAGAAAGCCGTGGAATCGGCGATCGAGAAGGTGCTTGGACGAAGCTTGTCGCTCCAATTCAGTGCTGCAGCACCAAAGGACCCCACTTCTCCCACGCAACGCGCGAAACGCCCAGCGGCCGATGAAATCGACGTACTTGATCCGAAGGACGTTGCCGAGTCGACGGTGGCCACTACACCGTCTGCAATCGATCAACTGACGAAAGCCTTTCCTGGTTCACAAGTGGTGGACAAGCCAAAGAAGTCCTGATGTCGAGTGCGTACACGCCGCCGATGCAGGCACTGATCGACGCGCTCGGTCGACTTCCGGGAATCGGCCCCAAATCTGCCCAGCGCATTGCGTTCCACTTGTTGAAGGTGGAACGACAGGAAGTGGAACGACTTGCCTCAGCTCTGGTTGAGGCGAAGGGGACAGTTCGGTTTTGCGATCGGTGCTTCAACTTCGCAGAAACAACCCTTTGTCGAATTTGTGCCGACGAGCGACGGGATTCATCGGTGATTTGCGTTGTCGAAGAATCACGTGATCTTGTCGCCATTGAAAAGACTGGACAGTTCAAAGGGAAGTATCACGTACTGCTCGGCGCAATGAACCCTCTCGAAGGAGTTGGCCCGGATCAACTGAAGATGCGTGAGTTGATTGCTCGCCTCGAACCGGAGAACGTCAAAGAAGTGATCCTGTGCACGAATCCGAACACCGAAGGTGATGTCACTGCGATGTATCTGGCGCGATTGTTGAAGCCACTCGGCATCAAGGTGACGAGAATCGCCAGTGGCCTACCGGTGGGTGGTGACTTGGAGTATGCGGATGAGATCACCCTTGGTCGAGCGCTGGATGGAAGGCGCGAGATTTCTGGTTAAACGGTGCGCACGATGAGCGCGTCACCTTGACCGCCACCACCGCAAAGTGCAGCTGCACCTACACCACCACCACGACGACGCAACTCGTGGAGGATCGTTAGAGCCAATCGGTTGCCGCTCATGCCGATCGGGTGTCCGAGTGCAATTGCTCCACCGTTGACGTTCACCACGTCATCCGAAAGGCCCAGATCCTTCATCGATGCAACACCAACTGCTGCGAAGGCTTCGTTGATCTCGAAGAGGTCGACATCGGAGAGTTTCATCTTCGCTCTGTCGAGTGCGGCAAGGATGCTGCGACTTGGCTGCAACAACAGCGAGGCCGAGTCGGGACCGGCGACCATTCCGTACCCAACGAATTCACCGAGAGGGGTCACTCCGAGTTTCTCCGCCGCACTCTTTGATGCCAAGACGAGAGCAGAGGCACCGTCACTGATTTGGCTCGCGTTACCTGCAGTGATGGTTCCTTGTTTGTCGAAAGCCGGCTTGAGTGAGCCGAGCGATTCCATCGTGGTGTTTGCACGCACGCCTTCATCGGTTGAGAACATCACCGGGTCGCCTTTGCGTTGAGGAATGGGGACGGAAACAATCTCCTCAGCGAGTCGATCGGCTGCGGCCGCGGCACGCACGTTGCTCTTCATTGACAACTCGTCCTGCGTCTCGCGCGAGATGTTCCCTGCCGAATACCGCTCGGTGCCAAGTCCCATGAGGCACGAGTCGAAGGCACACCACAGTCCGTCTTTGATGATCGAATCGGATAGTTCGGTGTTGCCGTAACGAAAACCTCCGCGGGCACCCAGTGCCAGGTATGGCGCATTGCTCATCGATTCCATGCCGCCGGCAACGACGATATCGGCCTCGCCCGACTGGATCATTTGGTCGGCGAGATAGATCGAGTTGAGACCAGAGAGACACACTTTGTTCACGTTCACGCTGGGGATGTTCAGTGGTATCCCCGCACCTGCTGCGGCCTGCCTCGCCGGCACCTGCCCCTGGCCGGCCATGAGCACTTGGCCCATGATCACGTGGTTTACTTGCTCGGGTTTCACGCCCGCGCGCTCGAGTGCTGCGCGAATGGCGATTGAGCCCAGTTCTGCCGCACTCATCGAGGAGAGTGATCCACTTAGTTTTCCTATGGGTGTGCGCGCCCCCGCGATGATGTAACTACCGGCCATGGGTTAGAGCGTAGGCGTTTGTGCTCAGTATCGTTTCCCCATGGATCAGATCCTCGAAGCCATTGAATCGAACGCCTCTGCAGAGCAATTCGCCAAGGTGGCCATTCCCGAGTCCTATCGAGGAGTGTGCGTTCTCCAGGAGGACGTCGAGATGTTCTCTGGCGTTCCTTCCGCCGAAAAGGATCCGCGCAAGAGCCTGAAAATCAAGGAAGTTCCCATTCCTGAGATTGCCCCCGATGAGTGCCTCGTGGCGATGATGGCAAGCAGCATCAATTTCAACACGGTGTGGAGCAGCATCTTCGAGCCGGTGAGCACATTCGGTTCGCTCACCAGACTTGCGCGCGAGGGCAGCTGGGCGAAGCGACACGATTTGCCGTATCAGGTAGTGGGTAGCGACGGCGC
>CAZZJH010000061.1:0-8796 GCA_964654335.1 uncultured Acidimicrobium sp. | reverse complement strand
GCTTCAGAGCGGGCCACTTTGCGCGGTCCATCTGCGCAGCCATCTCTGGATCGGCATCGAGTCCCG
Source organism: uncultured Acidimicrobium sp. (assembly GCA_964654335.1). Lineage (GTDB taxonomy): Bacteria > Actinomycetota > Acidimicrobiia > Acidimicrobiales > Ilumatobacteraceae > UBA3006. The sequence goes on along the minus strand of CAZZJH010000061.1, from coordinate 8,730 downwards.
TCAACTGGAGGAACTGTGCATAGAACTGGGGTTCGATCGCGCCAACGGATAGGTACTTGCCATCACTGCACTCATACGTGTCGTAGAAGTGAGCACCGGTATCGAGAAGGTTGGTGCCGGGTGAGTTCTCGTCGAACATGCCGACGTTCTTGAACGCCCAGAACATCGTCATCAGGGCCGCGGCGCCATCGACCATCGCAGCGTCGACTACTTGACCTTTGCCGCTCGTGCGCGCCTCGAGCAACGCACAAACCACACCAAACGCAAGCATCAAGCCGCCGCCGCCAAAATCGCCCACCATGTTCAGCGGAGGAACTGGCGCTTCTCCCTGCCGCGCAAAGTGCGCAAGCGAGCCGGCAAGAGCGATGTAGTTGATGTCATGACCCGCCGTGGATGCGAGCGGGCCATCCTGACCCCACCCCGTCATCCGCCCGAATACCAATCGCGGATTGCGTGCGAGACAGACGTCAGGACCAACGCCGAGACGTTCCATGACACCCGGACGGAATCCCTCGATCAATGCGTCGGATCGTTCGATCAGCCTGAGCAACGTGGCTGCACCTCGCTCATTTTTCAAGTCGATGGCCACGTTTCGGCGGCCACGCAACATCACGTCCCAGTGCGAATCCTTGGGCGCCGGACCGCGAACGGACTGCGCACGATCGACACGAATCACTTCGGCACCCATGTCGGCGAGCATCATCGCAGCGAACGGGCCGGGCCCGATTCCCGCGATCTCGATGACCCGAATGCCGGAGAGAGGGCCCTTACTCATTTCACTTGGTGGCGGACATCTGTGACATGTGGCCAACCACTTCGTCGACGATCCTCGACCAGAGAGGACGCGGGAAGTCGTGCCCCATGTCATCGAGCATCACTAAGCGGGCACCCGGAATCACTTCGGCAGTGCGAATACCACCACCCGGCGTGATCAAAGTGTCGTCGTTGCCGTGAATAACGAGTGTCGGAATCTTCATTTGCGAAAGCTGTTCGACTCGACTGCCGCTCGCATAGATGGCTGCCAACTGACGCGGCGCACCTTCCGGATAGAAAGCGCGATCGTAATCGCGCGCTGCAGCCGCGTATGACAACTCGTCACTGCGATATTTCTTCGAATGCCAAACCTGCCACTTCACCGAATGAGCGATGTACTCCTCACGCGAGGTTGGTGGAGGGGTCAACAACACCGCAGCAGCCTCGGGTTCGGGTTGACCGACCGCGGGATCACCTGGTTGTGACATGACCGAGATCAACGTCTTCACGCGCTCCGGATGCTCGATGGCGATCGTCTGGGCGATCATCCCACCCATCGATGCTCCGAGCACGTGTGCCGACTCGATTCCGAGATGGTCGAGCAATGCGACTGCATCGAAAGCCATGTGCGACAACGTGTACGGCACGGATGGAACCGGCTCCTCCATCAGTGCTGCGGCGATCACCTTGTCGACATCGACCGCAACGCCATCGAGTCGCGTGGAGAGTCCGCAATCGCGATTGTCGAATCGCACGACTCGAAATCCGCGATCGACGAACATGTTGCAGAACTCCGGCTCCCACTGCACCATCTGCGCGGTGTAACCCATCACGAGGAGCAACGTCGGATCACTCTTGCTTCCGAATTCGTCGTATTCAATTTCGATCTCGCGACCATCCGACGAGGTGAATCTGGCCTTGGGCATGGATCTAATCCCTTCGCTTTTCGAATTCGATGACGGTTCTCTGAATGATGTTCTGCACTTCTTCGGGGTCACGGATGTTGGCGAATCTTGACTGCCCATCCTCGCCACCCGACTCGATCAGCAGATCCCCCGCGCCAACCAGCCGCTCGATGAACGACTGATGGAAGTTGACGTTGTTCACGCGGCTGATCGGAATTTCCACGCCTATGCGCGCGACCACTCCCTCGCGGTAGATCACTCGATGATTGGTGACCACGAAATGGGTTCGCGACCACTTCACGGCCTGCACCGACACCCCCACCAGACCGATCACGACGAGAAGCCAGGACGCGCGAACTGCCACCCATTCGAGCCACCTCATTGCGTCGTTGGAAGCGGCGGTGGCAATCTCCGCACTCATCAATGCGAGCACGAACCCCAAAACCCCGTACCCGAATGGACGAACGAAATCCCACCAGTGCGGGTGGAGGTCGAGGATCACCCGTTCGCCCTCGTTCAAGTATTTGGGCGAAAAGGGCATGGCGCAAGCGTAATGGCGACCCTTCACACCCACCGCCTACCGTCTGCACCGTGAACTCGCTTCTCGCAGGACTCGATGCCGGGCAACGCGAGGCAGTCCTGTGCCCGCCAACGGCGACGATCATTCACGCAGGAGCAGGTTCGGGAAAGACACGTGTGCTCACCCACCGGATTGCGCACCGCATCCTCACCGGGTCGGCGCACGGTCGACACGTATTGGCCATCACCTTCACTCGCGAGGCAGCTGGAGAGATGCGACGCCGGTTGCGATCACTTGGTGTGACGGACGGCGAAACTGGCACACCCACCATCGGCACTTTTCACGCCGTGGCTTTGTCTCTGCTGCGGCAGCGACTCACCGGACTCGGCAAGTCGGTGCCAAACATCGTGCACAATCGCCTGGCTCTCGCCGTCGCCGCCGCAAGTGAGCACGCCCTTGGTCAACGCCCCCGCGAATTGTTGGTCGAAATCGATTGGGCCCATGCTCGACGAATCACGCCGGAGCAATACGCGGCCGCGGTGAAACGCGAACAGCGGTACGTTCCCTTTCCAGCCGTGGAGATCGCCGATCTCTATCGGGCTTATGAAGCACTGAAGCGCAAGCGACATGTCGTCGATCTGGACGATCTCGTCTCACGTGTCACCGACGATCTGCTCGATGACCCAGAGTTTGCAGAGGTGACACGGTGGCGCTTCCGACATCTTTTCGTGGATGAAGCCCAAGACATGAACCCGTTGCAGTTTGCAATGTTCGAAGCGCTACGCGGAGGGCGAGAAGACGTCTTCATCGTGGGCGATCCTCTTCAGGCGATCTATGGATGGAACGGGTCCGACCATCGACTGTTCGACGCTCTTGCCGAGACGATCGGGCGCACGACCGTGTTGGCGTTACCGAACAACTATCGCTCGAGCGCGAACATCGTGGATGCCGCGCGACATGTGGCTCGAGCAGCGACTGACGACGTGCGCATTCAGGCCGTACGTGAGCCAGGCAACAAGGTCGTGTTGCGGACGTACGAAAATGCCGAGGACGAGGCGACTGGAATCGCCGCGATCCTTGGCGCAGTGGCCAATCGTGGTGGGGCTGATCCCTGGTCGTCTTGCGCGGTGCTGGTGCGAACCAACGCACAGATTCCTGCCATCACCGCCGCTCTCAAGCGTGAACGAATTCCCGTCGGTTCGAACAAACCCGCGGCGGAACTACTTGCCGTAGTCGACCGAGCCGCGCAGGCCACCTCTCGTCATAGATTGAGTGTGTGGGCGGCTGACACCTTGCTCGAATCCGAGGACGAAGCCGAACGCACAGTGGCCGATCTCGTGAACCAGTTTCTCCACCTCGACCATCCGGGAACCGTGGATGGTCGCGCATTTGCGGCGTGGGTCACCTCGTCCAGCACCGCCACCAATGAAATCGTCCGTGGTGTCGAAGTGATGACGATTCACTCCGCAAAAGGACGGGAGTGGCGTTGTGTCGTCGTGGCCGGAGCCGAAGAAGGACTACTTCCCCATCGCTCGGCAAAAACTCGCGAACAGCGATCCGAAGAAATTCGACTCGCCTACGTGGCACTCACTCGTGCGGCGGATCTTTTGGTGATCACCCACGCCACATCACGCAATGGCAGAAACGCTAAGCCGAGCGAACTTCTTGAAGGCTTGCCTCTCGGGCTCACCCCTGCATCTCCCGAATTCCCGATACGAGTCGAGCGCCGCTCTCCCACCTTGCTCGAGGATCTCGTCGCTTGGCGTAACGAACTCGCTCGGCGGATCGTGCAATCGCCCGAAAGCGTGTGTACGGACGAGGACCTTCGGCGAATCATCGACACCATGCCATCGTCGACCGATGAGCTCGCACCCATTTTTGGTCCACTCACGGCCGCCCGTGTGAGCGATGAACTCTTGCCGATCGTTGCGCGTTACTCCGACGCCTGACGAATCTTGATCAGTCTCTCGAGTAATTCGGCGCTCATCGAGACGAACACCGCACTCGCCTCGGCACACAATGTGTCTCCGTGCTTCAGAGTTGCACTCGTAAATACTTTGCGCCCTTCGAGGCGTTCCAGTTTTGCTCGGAAGACTAGCGGTTTCATGAGGGGTGTCGGTGATCGATAACTGATCGACAAGTTTGCGGTCATTCCTGGTCGACCCGAAAGAGCCTGAACCATTCCGAGGACTTCATCGAAGTAGGCGGCGATGAACCCACCGTGCACACAGCCAGGTGGACCTTCGTACAGAGGGGAGAATGTGACTCGACCTTCCACTGTGCCGAGGGAACCTTCTTCTTCCACCACGTACGCCGACATCGGTGCAGCCACCACGTTGAGTGACCCAACCATTGGAGATCGATAAGCAAACTCGAGACTGTTCTTTGTCAGGTGTCGAACAGCCTCCTCTCGTAAATCTGCAACCGTACGTGCTTGCTCCATCTGTTCTGGCGTGAGAGGAACACTGGGGACGTGAAATCCGTCCCACGCTCCCGCCTCGTTCACCATGAGATCAACACCGGAGCATGGTCACTTGGTTGCTCTCCCTTACGAGCGTTGCGGTCGATTCCGCTCCATGAGCACTTCTTGGTGACGGACGACGAGGCGAGCACGAGATCGATCCGCATTCCCCAACCGCGATGGAAGCTCCCGTTGCGATAGTCCCACCACGAATACAACTTCGGCTCGGGATGTTGTTCGCGGAATACGTCGTGCAAGCCCCAGCCAAGCAATGAATCGAGTACGTCCCGTTCCGGCTGACTCACGTGGGTGGAGCCGACGAGCGCCGCAGGATCCCATACGTCGATATCAAGTGGTGCGATGTTGAAGTCGCCCGCCACCACCACATCATCCGACGGCTTGGCAAGGACCTGCACGTGCTCCTTCAACTGCTTCATCCAGCGAAGCTTGTATTGGTAGTGCTCGTGGTCGAGTGCGCGGCCATTGGGTACGTAGACACTCGAGACGAGGCAGCCACCACACTCCGCAGTAATGATTCGCGCGTCCGGATCGGGCTCCCCAATCGCGAAGTTCGCCTTGACCTTGGAGATCCCAACCTTGGAGAGAATCGCGACGCCGTTCCATTGCCCCTGACCGAAGTGAGCGGACTCGTACCCCATCGCCTCGAATTCGAGTGCGGGGAATGCCGACTCCTTCATCTTGGTTTCCTGGATGCACAGGACATCGGGCTGCACTTCTTCCAACCAAGACTTGACGCGCTCGAGCCGAGCCTTCAGTGAGTTGACGTTCCACGTGGCGAGCAGCACCGCCCAAACCTACTTCTTCTTGACTGCAGCCTTCTTGGCCGACACTCGCTTCTTCTTTGCGGCCTTGCTCACCTTCGGTGCCGAGACGCCAACGATCGCCACGTCGATGCTGCGACGCGATGGAATGAAGCTGTCGACCACGAGCGACACCGCCTGACCGATCTTGACTTGTTCGCGCGCACTGCGCGGTGCGGGGTTCGCCATCAAACGCAGGGGCAGGTAGCCGAGCACGTTCCCCAACTTCACGTACACACCGTGGGCCGAGTAACTCTCGACGACACCCTTGACCTTGCTTCCCACGGGAGACTTCTCGACGAAGTCGAGGAATGGCTGCAAATCGTTGACCGTCTTCGTCGGTGACTTGGGCTTGCTCAACTTGGCCGGCGTCTTTGGTTGCGGGCGGACGGGGACGGGACGACTTGCCGCAGACTTCGACATCGTCGGCTTCGGCTTGACCGCGAGGCGCGCACCGGGTGGCGGGGTCTTTGGTACCGGCATCGGCTTGCTCGCCTCACGACTCGCCTTCTTCACTGACTTCGTGGCCAACGGTCGCACCGGCAGTCGTTCGATGAACACCCACCCGACGTTGGGCACGGGCTTCCCACCGATCAATCGCCCCGCATCGAACAACCATGGATACTGCGGCTGGAACTCTTGGTAACTGTCATTGGAAACGATGCTCGCCCCCACCTTTTCCGCGATCGTGAGAACAAAACCGTCGCCACGGCCGACGGCTCCGGCAGGCGGCGAGACGAGTTCGTTGTTGTCGATCGCCGAATTGAACTCCGCCAACTCCTTCTTGTCGATGCGATGACCGAACGTGGCATCCACCACCACCGTCACCCGAGTGTCGGGGAACTCCTTCATGAACGCCAGAACTGCGTCGTTCAACTGCGTAAGGCTCGGCTTGGTCCGGCCTTCAGTGGCGAGGTTGGACCCATCCACCACCACGTGCTTTGGGCCGTTTTTTGCCATCTCTTCATTCAACCAGTGGCCAAGGCGACAGCTGGTGACCGCCACCCCCGTAATCTCTTGCCGTGCTTCGCGCGGTCTTTTTCGATTTCGGAGGGGTGATTTCCTCCAGCCCACTCGAAGGCTTCCGTGAATACGAGCGACGAAACGGCATCCCCGAAGGATTCATCGTTCGTGTCAACAGCACGAACTCCGACACCAATGCTTGGGCGCGAATCGAGCGAAGCGATGTGACACTCGACGAGTTCGATGAGTTGTTCGCTGCCGAATCCGAAAGGCTCGGCCATCGCATCCCCGGCCGAGAGATGATCGCACTACTTCGCGGGATGATTCGACCTGAGATGGTGCGTGCCCTCGACATTCTGCGCAAGCACCGATTCATCCTTGGCTGCCTGACGAACAATGTCGTCAACCTCGGCTCCTCCGCCGAACATGAAGAGGCATTCGCCAAGTTCGACTTCGTGGTGGAGAGCAGCAAAGTGAACGTTCGCAAGCCCGAACGTCGGTTCTATGAAATCGCCTGCGAATTGGCCGATGTGAGTCCTGAAGAATGTGTCTTCCTCGACGACTTGGGAATCAACCTGAAGTCTGCGCGTCAAATGGGCATGGCGACGATCAAAGTAACGAGCGCCGACCGGGCACTCGGAGAACTCGCCGAACTAGTGGGTATCGAACTGAGATAATTGGCTCACCAGGCGGCGAACGTCTGCTCCATGAGGTCGGCGGACTCCTGATCGTGGATCACTTTCGATCCAGTCGCTGGGCTGCCTGACTCGACGCGTGCCACGTGACGAAGGTCGTACCCCTCGTCCTTCAGTCGCCAAATGCGGTGCTCGACAAAGTTCCAACCGCCCATGTTCTCTGGCTCTTCTTGCAACCAGACCAACTCGCGGGCATTCGGATAACGCTTCAGGATTTCGCGGAGTTGCTCTTTCGGGAACGGATACAGCTGCTCGATGCGTACCACCGCGACGGCTGCACCGCGCTTGGCGCGCTCACTCATCGCGTCCCATGCCACCTTGCCGGAGCACATGACCACGCGCTTGACAGATGCAGGGTCATGTACGAACGGGTCGTCGAGCACTTCCTGGAAGCTGCCCCGTGTCAACTCGTCGATCGCCGAACGGCTCTCTTTCATGCGCAACGGCTGCTTCGGCGTCATCACGACGAGCGGCTTGCGTACGTCACGACGCACCTGACGTCGCAACATGTGGAAGTACTGAGCTGCGGTCGTCGGATAACAGACTTGGATGTTGTCCTCGGCGCACATCTGGAGGAATCGCTCCATGCGTGCCGATGAGTGCTCTGGGCCTTGACCTTCGAAGCCGTGCGGCAACAAGAGAACCAAACTGTTCTGCTGCTTCCACTTGTCTTCTGCAGCAACGAGATACTGGTCGATGATCACCTGTGCGCCATTGACGAAGTCACCGAACTGCGCCTCCCACATCACGAGTGCTTTCGGGTTGCCGTGGGCATAGCCGTATTCGAAACCAAGTGCGGCGTATTCCGAGAGCAACGAGTCGTACACCCAGAAGCGCGCATGTGCACCGGGCAAGGTGTTCAGTGGCGTCCATCGTGATTCGTTGTTGTAGTCAACGAGCGTCGAATGTCGTTGACTGAACGTGCCGCGACGTGTGTCTTCACCAGCCAGTCGGACGGGTGTTCCCTCCAGCACGAGAGAACCGATGGCGAGCGCCTCGGCAGTCGCCCAGTCGACATCGTTCTGACTCGCGTACTGCTGAGCACGCAACTCGAATTGCTTCACGAGCTTGGGGTGAGGAGCAAACCCAGCCGGGTAATCCGTCAGGTGATGGAAGATCTGATCCAAGGTTGCACGATCTACGCCCGTCACCACATGCGGCAACACACCCACCGGTGCAGGAGGCTTCGGCACTCGGATGTTTTCTGGCGCAGTAGCCCGTGCGGTATCGAGCGCGCTCTGCAACTTGCCCTGATAATCAGCGAGTACCGCCTCGGCTTCCTCGACGGTGATCTCACCTCGGCGCACGAGCGTCTCGACGTACAACTTGCGCACGCTGCGACGATCCGCGATCGCTTTGTACATCAGTGGCTGGGTGTAACTCGGATCATCACCCTCGTTGTGGCCGTGACGTCGGTAACAGATCATGTCGATCACGACGTCCTTGTGGAAGCGCTGGCGGTATTCGAACGCCAGTCGCGCCACGCGCACGCACGCTTCGGGGTCGTCGCCATTCACATGGAAGATGGGTGCCTGCACCGTCTTGGCAACGTCACTCGAATACTGCGATGAACGCGCGTACTGCGGCGAAGTGGTGAAGCCGATCTGGTTGT
>CAZZJH010000060.1:0-9187 GCA_964654335.1 uncultured Acidimicrobium sp. | reverse complement strand
CGAAGTACGCATTTCGTGACGAGTCGCTTGCCTGCTTGCCGCACAACTCGGCAACTGCCTTCGCGGTTCCGATGCGGTCGCGTCGCAGCGCCCATGCAGCGTCACGAAGCACACTCAGTTCGTTGGAACGACGCTCCAACTCCTGAGTCGACAGTCCACTCGATGCCTCGAGTTCTTGTTCCAGGCGATCGAGTACGGGGTCGATCTGATCGAGCCGAGAAAGAATCGCCGACTGCAACTCATAGGCCTCCGCCAGAGCTGCCACGCCGGCCTCGCCCTTCAACAATGTGTCGGCTTCGACGAGAACCTGACCGGCCCGGGCAGGGTCGTCTGCTGCAGTCGTTGCCGCATCCAACAGCGCGAGAATCGCCTCGCTCGACGGCAGCGCTCGCTGCGACGGGCGCGACACGACGCACACGATGCCGCACATGGCTACAGGCTACCGAACCGCTCCGAAGCGCTCAGCCACGATGTCGGCCAACGACTTCGCCGTCTCGTCAGCAAGCGACTGTGTCTCTGCTTCCACCATTACACGTACCATCGGTTCCGTTCCGCTGGCACGCAACAACACGCGACCGAGCGCGCCGAGTTTTCGTTCTGCTTCGCGCACGTCACTTTCCATCACGTTCATCGGATCTTGCACACGTTGCGCAATGCGCACGTTCACCAATGCTTGCGGCAGAGACGTCATCGCTTCTCGTGCAAGTTCACGGAGCGTGCGGTTCTTGCGGCGCACCATCGCTGCCAAGATCGCACCTGCCAACAGGCCATCGCCCGTCGTCGCATGGCGGGCATGAATGATGTGCCCGCTCTGTTCGCCACCGAGGACGAATCTGCGTTGCTCCATCGCTGCAAGCACGTTGCGGTCGCCGACGGGCGTGGTCACCACTTCGATTCCGGCGTCACGCATCGCACGGTGGAAACCTGCATTCGTCATCACCGTGACCACGACACCACCACCGAGTTGTCCACGTTCCTCGGCATCGAGCGCGGCAAGGGCGATGAGGTGGTCGCCATCAACCACCTCGCCCTGATGATCCACGGCAATCACGCGATCGCCGTCGCCGTCGAATGCGAGTCCGAGTTGCGCACCGTGGAGTCGCACTGCTTCGCCCACCAATCCCGGGTGCGTCGCCCCACATCCCTCATTGATGTTTCGTCCGTTCGGTTCATCGTTGATCACGATCACCGTCGCACCGAGTGCTGCAATCGACTCAGGCGCCACTTCACTCATTGCTCCATTCGCGCAATCGACGACGATCGTCATGCCACGCAGGGAGCCTTCGCCCACTGCCGCTCGCACGTGCGCCACGTAGGCGCCCAGCAATTCCCCGCGACGCGAACCATCCACGTCGCCGCCAACTGCCCCTTCACTCGACGCTTGAAGTGACCGTTCGATCAGCTCCTGTTGAGCATCCGAAAGCTTGTTGCCGCCGACACCGAAGATCTTCACGCCATTGTCGTGAAATGGATTGTGCGACGCGGTGATCGCGATTCCCGCACATCCCAAGCGTTGGGATACGAAGGCGATCGCCGGCGTGGGAGCGACACCGACGTCGATCACGCGAGCACCTGCTGCCGCTGCGCCCGCTGCGATTGCCTCGGCAAAAGCCGGTCCGGACTCGCGCGTATCGCGTCCCACCACCACATCGGTGAGCTTCAACACCTCGACGGCGACGCGACCGAGTCGCTGCACGTATTCGATGGTGAGTTCGCTGAACGCCGCCCCACGCACACCATCGGTGCCGAAAGTCGGCGTCATCGCTGATTCCACGCGGCCATGGGCCGTCGCGCCAAGAACTATCGCTTGGTGTACTGCGGCGCCTTGCGCGCCTTCTTCAAGCCGTACTTCTTGCTCTCCTTCTTACGGGAGTCGCGAGTGAGCAATCCGGCCTTGCGCAGTACGAGGCGCTTCTCGGGATCGAGATCGAGGATCGAGCGAGCGATCGCCATGCGCAACGCGCCGGCCTGACCAGCGCTGCCACCGCCCTGAATGTCGGCGTCGACGTCGTAGGCGGTCTCCGCCTCGATCACGCGCAGAGCCTCGGTGGCCTGTGCGCGCTGCACTTCGTTCGGGAAGTAGTTCTCGAACGTGCGTCCGTTGACGGTCACCTTGCCGGTGCCGGGACGCAGACGCGCGCGAGCGATGGCTGCCTTACGACGACCGGTGGTCTGGGTGAGTGGCTTGATTCCCACGAATACTCCTTTGATCAACGAGCCTTGGCGTGCGACATGTCGAGCGCCTTCGGCTGTTGTGCCTGGTGGTTGTGCTCAGGGCCAGCGTGCACCTTGAGCTTCTTGATCATCTGACGACCCAGTGGGCCTTTCGGCAACATGCCACGGACGGTGCGACGAATCGCGTCCTCGGGCTTGCGCTTCAACAACGTGCCGTATGTCTGCGTACGCAAACCGCCGGGGTAACCGCTGTAGTCATGAACGAGTTCGGTCTCGGCCTTCCCGCGCGTGAGGACCACCTTCGATGCGTTCACGATGATGACGTGATCGCCGGTGTCCATGTGGGTCGAGAAAATCGGCTTGTGCTTGCCGCGCAGGACGCGCGCCACTTCCGTGCACATACGACCGAGCACCAAACCATCGGCATCGACGAGATGCCAATCGCGTGTGATGTCATCGGACTTCGGGGTAAAGGTACGCATGTCAACTACTTTCGAACGTTCGTTGGACCGCGAAACCCGCGCCAACAGGACTCTTCAGGATACGGGGAGCGGCCCACGGTCACAATCGGCAAAGGCTCGTTTGGGGCCTGCAAACCCCGATTCGGCACGCTCATTCCGGCTCGATGGGGTACCCCACCTCCCACAGGGTCAGTCCCTGGGGCGGAGCCAAGTGGGCGGCCTCACGCCGATCCCCCGCGAGGATCAGACCCCGCATGTCGCTCGGCGGGCGTTTACCCATCCCAATGTCGGCCAGGGTGCCGACGATCGAGCGCACCATCTGGTGACAGAACGCATTCGCCGTGATCTCGAATTGCAGCACTTCACCTTCGAGCACGGTCCACTTGGCCGCCATCACGTAGCGACGCATCGAGCGTTCCTCCCCGTCTGGCAACTTCGGCTTGCGGCAGAACGCGGAAAAGTCGTGCTCCCCGATCAGCGCATCGCTCGCCAATTGCATGGTGCGCAGGTTCAGCGGGCGCGTGATGTGCCATGAGGTTTCGACCATGAACGGATTCGGCATCGGCGAATTGAGAATGACGTAACGGTACGTACGCCAGAGCGCCGAGAACCTGGCGTGAAAATCAGGCTGAGCCCAGCGTGCTTCGCGCACCACGATCGAGGGCCCACACAATGCGTTCAATTGCTTGGCCAACAGGTCGAGATCGACGCGCTCCGGGAGATCGAGGCTGATCACTTGCCCCCATGCGTGCACACCGGCGTCAGTTCTGCCGGCGGGAATCACTTTCGTCTCTTCCTGCATCACCTTCTGCAATGCAGCTTCGAGAGTGGAGGCAACCGTTTCGACGCCCGGGTTCACGGCGAAGCCGTTGAACTGATCGCCGCGATAAGCAACTGTCATGCGCGCGCGACGCATGATCGGACTACTAGACGAGTTCGATTCTCGCCATAGGCGCGTTGTCACCGTGCCGCGGGCCGAGCTTCAAGATACGTGTGTAGCCACCGGGGCGACCCGCATAACGGGGTGCCACCACGTTGACCAACTTGTTCGTCATTTCCTTGTCGTTGAGATACGACTGGATCTGACGGATGCGGTGTAGACGCATCGGGCCTTCGCCCTGCGCCTTGACGGCCTTTGTGATCAACTTCTCCGCGATCGGACGCAGTGCCTTGGCCTTGCCCTCGGTGGTGACGATTCCCTCGGCGGCGAACAGCGACGCAGCGAGGTTGGCCATCATCAATTTCTGGTGAGCGGCGCTACCGCCGAACTTCGGCGCACGACGTGGTGTTGCTGGCATTGGTCATCTACTCCTGTTTGGAAACCTGTGGTCAGATCCGCAACGAGAGGCCGCGCTCGTCGAGCTTGACCTTGATTTCGTCGAGTGACTTCTGGCCGAAGTTGGTGATGTTGAGCAGGTCTTCCTCACTGCGCATCAGCAACTCGCCCACGGTGTTGATCTGGGCGCGCTTGAGGCAGTTGCGGGGACGCTCGGACAATTCGAGATCCTCGATGCTGAGGTCGAGATCAGGTGAACCCGAACCCATACCGGCGGGCTCTCCGAGCTCGAGTGCGACGGGCTCATCCGAAAGGGTGGCCACCAGGTCGACGAGGTTGCGCAACGTGGCGCCGGCCGAAGCCAATGCCTCGCGCGGCTCGATGCTGCCGTCGGTCTCGATGTCGAGGATGATCTTGTCGTAGTTGGTGGACTGCTCCACGCGGGTGGGCTCCACGGTGTAGGTGCAACGACGAACTGGCGAGAAGATCGCGTCGATCGGAATTACACCGATCACCTTGCGCGTGTCACGATCGCTCGAGCTGTAGCCCTTGCCGCGCTCGACCGTCAGGTCGACTACGAGACGGCCCTTCGGCGACAACGTCGCGATGCGCTGGCTCTTGTTGAGGATCTCAACACCTGCTGGGCACGGGATGTCCGCAGCGGTTACTTCGGCCGGGCCCTTGATGTCGAGAGTGATCACGACGGGTTCATCGGTCTCGGACACGACGACGACATCCTTCAAGTTGAGGATGATCTCCGTTACGTCCTCGGTGATGCCTTCGATCGTGTCGAATTCGTGCAATGCAGATTCGAACTTGACCGTGGTGATGGCTGCACCGGGGATCGACGAAAGGAGCATGCGGCGCATCGAGTTGCCGATGGTGTGGCCGAGGCCCGGCTCCAACGGTCCGATCGAGAACTTCTGCCGATTGTTTTCCGCGACGCCGATGGCTTCCACGGTGGGGCGCTGAATGACGAGCATGTGCTTCTCTCCTTAGGGGGTTACTTCGAGTAGAGCTCGACGATGAGCTGCTCACGGACGGGGACATCGATGTGATCACGCTGCGGCAAGTCGCGCACCGTGACGAGGCGACCGGCTTCACCAGTCTCCAACCAGCCCACGACCTTGCGGTCGAGGGTGTCGATGTTGTGCTGAATCACGATCATGTTCTTGGCCTTCTCGCTGAGCGAGATCATCTGGCCCTTGGTGACGCTGTACGACGGAATGTTGACACGCTTGCCGTCCACCATCACGAGACCGTGGCTGACGAACTGACGAGCCTGCGGACGAGTGCTCGCCCAACCGGCGCGGTACACGACGTTGTCGAGACGGCACTCGAGGAGGCGCAACAGGTTCTCACCGGTTGGGCCGGCGAGGCGGGTTGCCTTCTCGTACATCTTGCGGAACTGACGCTCGAGTACGCCGTAGATGTACTTGGCCTTCTGCTTTTCCTGCAGCTGGGTGAGGTATTCGCTACCAGCGCCACGGCGACGGGTGCGACCGTGCGTTCCCGGGGGGAACGGACGACGCTCGAGCGCCTTGGAGCCCTTGGCGTTTTCGAAGACATTGACGCCGAGACGGCGGGAGATACGAACTTTCGGACCGGTGTAACGAGCCATGATTACGGCCTCTTCCGCTTCGGCTGGAGACAACCGTTGTGCGGCACAGGAGATACGTCCTTGATGCCCGACACTTCGATGCCCAGGTTTTGAATCGAACGAAGCGCGGTGTCGCGGCCGGAGCCTGGACCCTTCACGTGCACTTCTGCACGGCGCAGACCCTGATCCATCGCTGCGCGACCGGCCTTCTCGGCGGCCATCTGCGCGGCGAAAGGAGTCGACTTGCGCGAACCGGAGAAGCCCACGCCACCGGACGAGGCCCACGAAATCACGTTGCCCTCGGTGTCGGTGATGGACACGATCGTGTTGTTGAACGAACTCTTGATGTGCACGATGCCCGACGCCACGTTGCGGCGGTCGCGCTTGCGCTTGCGGGGTGCTGGAGCTTTAGCCATCGCTTACTTCCTCACTGCCATCTTCTTGTTGGCCACGGTCTTCTTCGGTCCCTTGCGGGTGCGCGCATTGGTGTGGGTGCGCTGACCACGCACGGGCAGACCCTTGCGGTGACGCACGCCCTGGTAGGAACCAATTTCGATCTTGCGCTTGATGTCGGTCTGCACGTCGCGACGCAGGTCACCTTCGACGGTGAGGTTGTTCTCGATGTACAAACGGATCTTGTTGACCTCGGAGTCCGTGAGGTCACGAACGCGAGTGCTCGGGTTGAGGTCGAGCTCGGCGCACATCTTCTGTGAGGTGCTGCGGCCGATGCCAAAGATGTAGGTAAGTGCCACTTCCAAGCGCTTCTCGCGCGGGATGTCGACTCCGGAGATACGTGCCATGTGTTGTCCTTCTCAGCCCTGGCGCTGCTTGTGGCGCGGGTTCTCGCAAATCACCATCACGCGACCATGGCGACGAATGACCTTGCACTTCTCGCAGATCTTCTTGACGCTCGGTTTTACTTTCACAGTTGCCTCGTGATTCCTATTTGCTCGTACTACTTACTGGTGTCTTACTTGTGTCGGTAGGTGATGCGGCCTCTGGTCAGGTCATACGGTGTGAGTTCCACCTGGACCTTGTCTCCCGGCAGGATGCGGATGTAATTCATTCGCATCTTTCCCGAGATGTGAGCCAGAACCGTGTGGCCGTTGTCGAGTTCGACCCGAAACATAGCGTTGGGCAATGATTCGGTGATTGTGCCCTCCAGCACAATCGCATCTTCCTTGTTTTTCGGCAGAACACTCTCCTCGACACGCGATCTGATTTGTGCTTTTTGGGTGGTACACCCTCCCAAAAGGCGAAGGGTGACTCTATCGGCGGGACTATCTACCCGAAAACCCCGAATTCACGCCTTGGTGGCGCCCTCCACGGCCACGACCAGCCGAGCGAACACCTCATCGGGCGTGCCCACCCCATTGACGACCGCCAGGACCGATTGGGCCTTGTAATAGTCAATGAGCGGAGCGGTCTGCAGGTCGTAGAGGTCGAGACGCTTGTTAATCGCGGCCGGGGTGTCATCGGCCCGCTGGGTCACCGCTCCCCCACACTTGTCACATTTCCAAGGGTTCGGTTCGGAGCCAGTGGCCACATAGTTGGCCTCGCACTGCTCACAGGTACGGCGAGCCGAGAGCCTGCTCACCACCAACTCGCGATCCACCGCGAGGTCGATCACCAAGTTCACACGACGGGCTCGGCTGATGTCGTCAAAGGATTTGGCCTGGCTGACCGTGCGCGGGAACCCGTCCAACACGTACCCCGCGGTGCGCGCGTCGGGCTCACCCAGTCGACCTTGCACCAAGCTCACCATCAACTCGTCGTCCACCAACTGACCGGAATCGAGCACCTGCTTCACTGCCCTGCCCAAGACCGAATCCTGACGAACGGCGGCTCGCAACATCTCACCGGTGGAGATATGTGGCACACCGAAGTGCTCGGCGATGCGTCGACATTGTGTGCCCTTGCCCGCACCCTGGCGGCCGAGCATGACGATGCGAAGTCCGGTTGACATGTGATGTCCGTTCGTTTCGTACCTTACGGAGTACGAACTACTTGAGGAACCCCTCGTAGTTTCGCTGCATCAACTGGCTGTCGATCTGCCGCATCAACTCGAGGGCCACGCCCACCGCGATCAACACGGTGGTGCCGGCAAAGGGGAAGGTCTGCACATCACCCACCCACAACACGATGTAGGGAATGATCGCGATGAAGGCGACGAACATTGCGCCAGGAAGAGTGATGCGGTTGACGGTCTTGCCGAGGAACGACTCCGTCTGCGGACCGGGACGAATTCCCGGAACGAAGCCGCCCTGCTTACGCAACTGATCGGCCTGCCGAATCGGATCGAACGCGATCGAGTTGTAGAAGTAGGCGAAGGCGATGATCATCATGAAGAAGATCGAGATGTACAGCAAGTTCTGGCTGTTCACGAGATAGTTGTTGACGAAGCCGGCTATCGACCCGCGCCAACCCTCAGCCGAGCCGAGCATGTTGGTGAACAACACCGGCAGCAACAACACCGAGCTGGCGAAGATGATCGGCACCACGCCGGACTGGTTCACCTTCAACGGGATGTAGGTGTTCTGACCGCCGTACATCTTGCGGCCCACCAATCGCTTGGCGAACTGCACGGGAATACGCCGCTGACCGAGATCCACACGAACTACAGCAACGAGGATCGCGATAGTCACCGCGATGAGGATCACAAAGACGAAAGCCTTGCGGGTCTCGAGCAATGAGTAATACGAGTACGGCAGATGCGAGACGACCGATGCGAAGATCAGCATTGACATGCCGTTGCCGATTCCGCGCTGACTGATCAATTCACCGATCCACATGAGGAAGGCGGTGCCCGCCACCAAGGTGGCGATCACGAGCAGTGCGCGTGGCATGAACGGATCCAACAACACGATGTCGGGCACGTTGGCAACCGCACCGAAGAACGCTGAGCCGTTGCCCTGTCCGAAGATGAAGGTGAGGCCGGCTGCTTGCAACAACGCAATACCGATGGCCACATAACGAGTCCACTGAGTGATCTTGCGCTGACCAACCGCACCCTCTTGCTGCCACTGCTCCAACTTCGGAATCACCACGCCGAGCACCTGCATGATGATGCTCGCGGTGATGTACGGCATGATGCCGAGCGCAAAAATGGAGAAGCTGCCAAAGGCACCGCCCGAGAACAAGTTGAGGAAGCCGAGCGCGCCCTGCGACTGCGATGCCTCGCGCAACTGGGCCACTGCCTGGCCATCGATTCCCGGAACGCGAAGAGACGATCCGAAGCGATAGACCATCAACATCGCCAGCGTGAACAGGATCTTGTTGCGCAGATCGTCCACTCGAAAGACGTTCTTGATGGTGCTCAGCATGGCCAAAGCCTCCGTGCGGATTAGCGGTTGGTGAACTGGTTACCACGGGCCGCAGGACGCGGACCCTTGTGCGGCAACGGCAGGATCGTCACGCTGCCACCAGCCTTGGTGATCGCCTGCTCCGCCGACTTGGAAACGGCGTGCGCCGAAACCTTGACGGCCTTGGTGATCTTGCCGCGACCGAGCACCTTGATGAGGGTGCCCTTGTGGGCGACGCCACTCTTCACGAGCGATGCGGGATCAACCTCGGCGAGGTTGAGCGAATCGATCGAGTCGAGATTCACGGCGTAGTACTCCACGCGGAACGGGTTGTTGAAGCCCTTCAACTTCGGCACGCGCTGCTTGAGTGGCA
>CAZZJH010000059.1:1261-9248 GCA_964654335.1 uncultured Acidimicrobium sp. | reverse complement strand
ATGAATCTGCTCATCTGTCACGACCTCAAGTTCTTCGGTGATGCGATGGCGCGTTGGCTCGAGGAATCAAAAAAGGTGAATGTCGTCGGTGTGGTCACCGATCCATCGGCGCGCGGAGAGGCGGCGAAAGGTCAGCCAATCGATGCAGAACTTCTCTCGCCGCGATTGCTTGCTGATTATCTTGCCTCGGAATCTGGTCGCGAGAAGATGAGTCAGCGTTCAAGCAGGCGGGTTCTGTTGGTGCCTGAGCGTTCTGCTCGAACGGAGGCTCTGGCCCGTTTGTACGGCTTCGATGGTGTGGTGGAGGAGCGAGATCTGGACGGACCACTCGAAGCGTTCGTGGAGCAACTGGAGCGAATTGTGAGTTCGCCTTCAGAAGGTTTGTCGGAACCCGATTTGATCGACGTGTACACATCGGTGATCGACTCTCGCATCATTGCCACGATGGACGCAGTCGACGAACGAATCGTGAACCTCGTTGCAGAGGGACTATCGGACAAGCAGATCGGGAGTGCACTTGGCCTGTCGCCGCAGACCATTCGTAATCGAATAAGCAGAATGCTGAGCGACAGCGGTTTGCGTAACCGAACCGAGCTCGCCGTGCAGTTCGTTCGAAATCACCCTGATGTCCTGGGTAAGGGCGCTATCTAAAGCGAAGAGCGGTGGGATAATCTCACCTCGTGCACATCCCTGACGGTTTCATTGATGCGCCGACTTCTGCGGTCTTTGGTGCAGTGTCAATCGCAGGGGTCGCAGTCTCACTGCGCGGAGCACGCAAGCAGCTTGATGAGCGAGCCGCGCCGCTCGCCGGTTTGGTTGCCGTTTTCATTTTTGCGGTGCAGATGATCAATTTCCCGGTTGGAGCGGGAACGAGCGGACACTTGATGGGTGGCGCACTCGCGATGGTTCTCGTCGGTCCCCATGCTGCCGTGCTCGCCGTAACCGTGGTGTTGATAGTCCAAGCATTGATGTTTGCCGATGGAGGTCTCAGCGCGCTCGGATTGAACGTCTTCAACCTTGCATTGGTTGGGGTGTGGAGTGCATACCTTCTTTACTTGCTGTTACGTCTGGTGTTGCCGAAGACGAGATCTTCTGTGGTGGTGGGCTCGTTCGTCGCAGCACTTGTCTCGGTTCCCGTTGCCGCAGTGGGGTTCGTCGGGCAATACGCCATAGGCGGTTCCGAGGTGTTCAGTCTGGGGGCAGTGTTCTCTGCGATGTTCGGCACGCATGTGTTGATCGGCATTGGTGAAGCGTTCATCACGGCGTTGACCGTGAGTTCAGTAATGGCCTCGCGTCAAGATCTGGTGTTCGGATGGAAGGCTCCGCTGGGAAGCCCGGTTGGGGTATGAACATCAAGAAGTTCTGGTTGTTGGGGCTTGTCGTGTCCATGATCATCGCTGGAGTCGTGTCGTACTACGCCTCGTCGCATCCTGATGGTTTGGAGAAGGCGGCCGAAGAAGTTGGTTTCCTTGACGAT
The DNA here is from genome assembly GCA_964654335.1 of uncultured Acidimicrobium sp. Classification (GTDB taxonomy): domain Bacteria; phylum Actinomycetota; class Acidimicrobiia; order Acidimicrobiales; family Ilumatobacteraceae; genus UBA3006. Next base: position 7,771 of record CAZZJH010000059.1, on the reverse strand, counting down.
GCTCAGGGTTCCGCAGTTTCCGATGGTCCCTTGGCGGATTACGGCGTATCGGGAGTAGAGGACGAGCGACTTTCCGTCGGTCTTGCCGGAGTGCTTGGTGTTCTGGTGATGGTGGTGGTTGCGGGTGGTGGGTTCATGCTTCTCGTACGCAAACCAAGACAGCAAAGGTGAATTAGACATTCGTACGAACGAAGACCCGCTCAAACACCCCATATCCGATCATCACCACGGTCACGACTTTGGGGAACGATTGGTGTTGCATCGCCACTCGATCGTTCATCATCTTGAGCCACAGGTGAAGATCCTTGCGATGTTCCTCTTCATCATCGTGTGCGTGGCGACCCCCATTCACCTCTGGCAGGCATTCGTGGCCTATGGGGTTTTGGTGCTCGGAACGATCCGCGTTGCCCAGTTGCCACTCCGGGTCGTCTTCAGTCGCTCTTTGATCGAGGTGCCATTCGTCTTTTTCGCTGTCCTGATGCCAATTTTCGGATCTGGTGAGCGCGTCGAAGTCCTCGGGATTTCACTCTCCCGACTCGGCGTCGAATCGGGAGCTTCGATCGTGGTCAAGGGGACCTTGGGAGTGTTGTGTGCCGTTTGTCTTTCGGCAACCACACCTGCTCGAGAGATTCTTCGCGGCCTGGAGAGGTTGCGTATGCCGAATCTTCTGGTTCAGATTGTCTCGTTCATGATCCGCTATGTGAACGTGGTCAGCGATGAGATGGCCAGGATGAAGGTCGCTCGTCTATCTAGAGGTTTTGAAGCACAAGGTGTCCGTTCGTGGCGCTTTCTCGCCAACGTCGCAGGGGCATTGTTCATTCGTTCGTACGAGCGAGGGGAAAGGGTCTACTTGGCGATGCTCTCCCGCGGTTACCGCGGAAAGTTGCCCGACACGGGACATGGCTCGGCGGGAACTCGGCAATGGTCACAGGGACTCTCGCTTCCCGTCCTAGCGTTGTTGGTGTTGATCATGGCGAACATCTGGATTGCACGATGAGCGAACCCGCTCTGTTGGTCGAGTCTCTGGCTTACGAGTACCCCGACGGCAATCTCGCTTTGCATGATGTTTCGCTATGTATCGAGCGTGGTGAGCGCGTTGCGTTGCTTGGTCCCAACGGTTCAGGCAAGACCACGTTGGTCAAACATTTGAATGGAATCCTCGCCGGTACGAGCGGTTCGGTAACCGTCGATGGCACTCGTGTTGATCTGCAGAACAAGGAGAGCCTTCGCAAGATTCGATCGTCAGTGGGCATCGTGTTTCAAGATCCTGACGATCAGTTGTTCATGCCAACGGTGCGTGAAGACGTGGCTTTCGGTCCATACAACATGGGTGCCCGAGGAGAAGAGCTCGATCTGGTCGTGAAAGATGCCTTGGAGAGGGTCGGGATGTGGGAGTTGCGGGATCGTCCGCCACATCACCTTTCTTTTGGGCAGCGTCGACGAGTTGCTGTTGCGACCGTGCTTTCCATGTCACCCAAAATCCTGGTTCTTGATGAGCCCTCATCGAATCTGGATCCGGCAAGTCGGCGAGAACTCGCAGATATCCTGCGAACTCTGGACATCACGTTGCTGATGGTTACCCACGATCTCCCATATGCACTCGAGTTGTGTGAGCGTTCATTGGTCCTCGCCGGCGGGCATGTCGTCGCGGATGCTCGGACTCGAGATATTCTGCGCGACAGCGAACTGTTGGCACAGCACCGCCTGGAATTGCCATTGGGATTAAGGGTCGACTGAACGATTTTCGATAGTTGACGCGTGGTACTTGCGTCCTCGAGTGACGAATGAAGGTACCGATTGGTCGGGGTTGCCATTGGTCGACCTCTGCAATTCCTACCCTCGGGCGACATGCACTTCAAGGATCGCATCGAAGCTGGACAACGACTCGCTACCGAACTCGTACACCTCGACCGATCGGACATCATCATCCTGGGTCTACCTCGTGGGGGCGTTCAGGTCGCTTTCGAAGTAGCTAGTCACCTACACGCACCCCTCGACGTATTGATCGTTCGTAAGTTGGGTACGCCAGGTCAACGCGAATTGGCGTTCGGGGCAGTGGGCGTGGGCGGAGTGCGTGTGCTCAACGACGATGTCGTGCGCATGGAAGGACTCAACGATCTGGTGATCAATCGGATTGCGAGCGAACAAGGCGCAGAGATCGAGCGGCGACGTTTTTAACAGCGTCATTGCAGTTCTCCTCTCGTTGGTTTGGCGCAACCTACGGATGATGAACTTGCCAGCGGTCGAACGCCGGTACCGAAACCATGAGACCAGCGAAGAAGTATTCTCTGACTGGTGTTCCGGTCCATCTACACCAGTGACGTCTCGGATCTTTGGGATATCAATCAAGAGAACGTCCCGGCCGTTGGAGAGGAGCGAATCGAGTCGTTGCAAGCGATCGTGGAGGTGTCGGAAATCGCTCTTGGTGTGGTCGATGGCGATCATCTCGTCGGGTTTTGTCTGGTGCTGCCACCAGGTACGTCGTACGCCAGTCCCAACTATCGGTACTTCGAGGATCGCTATGAAGACTTCGCCTATCTCGATCGGGTGGCGTTTCGCGCCTCCCACCAAGGAAGGGGGCTCGGCAGTGCCCTTTACGACGAGGTCGAGAGTCGCCTAGAGCGGCCGTTGCTCACCCTCGAAGTGAACGTAATTCCACCGAACGAGGGATCAATGAAGTTTCACTTGCGACGGGGTTTCGTCGAACTAGAGCAGAGAGAAACTCGCGCCGGCAAGGTCGTGAGCCTCATGGCCAAAAACCTCCGCTGAGTCGGCACGGTACGGTAGGGAAAATGTCGGCTCTTCGAGTAGCGATCATCACGGGTGCAGCCCAGGGAATTGGTAGGGCAACGGCTGTCCGGTTGAACGAACAGGGTTGGGCTCTTGGTCTGGTCGATCTTCAAGACACGGCTGCGGGATCCTTCGACAACGCCATGTCATTCACAGGCGACATCACCAATGAGCAGTTTGTCGCACAGGTCGTCGCCGACCTCGTTGCTCGCTTCGGACGCATTGACGCCCTTGTCAACAATGCGGGTATCTCGATGATCCAGTCGGCACTTGCGACACAGGTTGATGAGTATCGCAAAGTGCTCGAAGTGAATCTCGTTGCACCTTTCCTGTTGGCCAAGGCGGTGGCGCCGGCGATGATCGCGGCAGGGTCGGGTTCGATCGTCAACGTTGCTTCCGTAGCGGGAATGTCCGGTGTGGCGGAGCGCAGTGCCTACAACGCAAGTAAGCACGGATTGATTGGATTGGCCAGGACCTTGGCGATCGAGTGGGGAGCCAAAGGGGTGCGGGTCAATTGTGTTTCGCCGGGCTGGGTGAAGACGGAGATGGATCACAAGGATCAAGCGGGTGGTTCATACACGGATGCAGACATCACCGACCATGTGCCTATGGGGCGTTTTGCGACTCCCGCAGACATTGCCAGTGCCATCGCATTCTTGTGCGACTCATCCCTTTCGGGTTTCATCAACGGAGCCGTATTGCCAGTCGATGGGGGATGGACAGCCGATGGGTCTTGGCAGTCGTTGCGCCTTCGACAGCGTTGATGTGACATTCGTCATCCAGTGATGTCGCTCTGGCGTCGTAGGTTGAAGTTGGAGGTGCGTGATGTCCGAAAAAGTTGTAGTTGGAACGGATGGATCGGATGCGTCGTTCGAAGCCGTGAAGTGGGCCGCTCGGGAAGCGATAGCTCATAACGCGCAGTTGGAAGTGATTCACACCTGGACTGTTCCAGCAATCAGCGATCCGATGGCGATGATGCCGATTCAGCTCCCTGTCGAAGAGTTCATCAAGCAGGCCGAGGCAGTAAGTGATCACGCGTCACGTGTGGCGCGAGATGCTGGCGCATCCGATGTGAAGGGGGTCGTTGCACGGGGGTCAGCTGCGGAACATTTGATCACGGCATCGAAGTCGGCATTGATGGTGGTGGTGGGCACCAGAGGGCATGGAGGTTTCGTGGGTTTGCTCCTCGGGTCGGTTGCGCAACAAGTCGCTACCCATGCTGCATGTCCCGTCGTGGTGGTGCCCCACCGTAAATAACTAGCGGCCGAGCAGTCGTGCGAAGCGACGTTTGATACCGATGACCGTAACCAACAGCATCGACTCGGAAATCACTTTCCAGTTCATCTTCGACTGCCCAAGTTCGCGATCCTTGAACGTGATGGGATGCTCCGCGATTCGCAGCCCCGCTTTTCCCGCCCGATAGATGATTTGCGACAAGAACACGTATCCATCTCCGGGAACATTCTCCGTTTCGATGTGATCGAGTGCAGGGGCCGAATAAGCGCGATAACCAGATGTGCAATCCGACGCGCGAACACCCAGCATTGCGCGGGTGAAACGGTTGGCCCACTTGGAAAGCGCGCGTCGATGCCATGGCCAGTCGGCAATTTGACCGCCTGCGCAGTATCGCGAACCGATGACCACGTCGTTTCCCGACTCCACGAGACGGATGAGAGCAGGAATCTCCTTCGGGTCGTGGGAGAAGTCGGCATCCATCGTGACGATCACGTCAAAGGGTTGGCCATGAACCATGCGGAACCCGGTGCGGTAGGCGCTGCCCAGGCCACGCTCATGCTTTCGATGGATCACTCGAACGCTCTGACTCTCTACACACAATTCATCGGCGATCGCCCCCGTGCCATCGGGGCTGTCATCGTCGATCACCAGAACATTGATTCCAGGTGCACACTGGAGAACCGTCTCCACGAAACGCCTGAGATTCTCGGCTTCGTTGTACGTGGGGAGAACGAGGATCGAACGAGTCATCGGTATCAGCACTCTATTGTTGCGATGTGTCGCGAGGGGCGGATATAGATCGAGTACTGCGAGCCCCATTGTTGTGGGGAGCGTTCTTGCTTCTTCATGTGGCGTGGGCGCTGTCGATGCCATTGTTCTCCAGTCCCGACGAGCCGGCCAACTTCATCAAGTCGGCAGCCGTCGTCCGCGGCGAGTGGGTGGGGGACAACTACCCAGCCAACCTGCAGGTGTCGTATTGGATGACATTGGTAGACATCGACCCAAGATTCGCCAATGCTCACTCGGTTCCGACATGTTTCGCGTTCAAGAGTGATCAGCCAGCTTGTGATGTGCCCCTCCAGGGGTTAGGAACAAATGAGGGAAAACCAGCAACAAACGTTGGGCGGTATCCGCCTCTTGCACCGGCGATAGCGGGATTGGGAACCGTATTTGGTGTTGATGACCGTTCGGTTTTCGGGGCACGAATCGTTCTCGCCATTGTGTGCTCTCTATTGATCACGCTTGGAGCGATGGCGCTTCGACGGAGAGGAAGATCGGGAGTGGCAGTATTGCTCGCCCTCTTTCCTGGAACTGTGTTTTTTTCTTCCACGATGAGTCCAAGCGGCCTCGAAATCTCGGGAGCCATTGCGCTGTGGTGTGGGTTGCTGTGCGTGGATGATCCAGGTGAGGATCGCTTCGCAGCGTGGGCCGTCTTGCTTGGTGGCTTGGCGGTCATCGGTGCTCGGCCTATTGGTCTCTTCGTTTATGTCATCGTCATTCTCGTTTCGGCGTCATTTTTCGCCAAACCCGCGACCTTGTGGCGACGCCACCGAAAATCCCTGGTCGGCCATGGTTTCGCCATTTTGGGAATGTTGTCCTGGTACTTCATCGTCTACGACGAGCAATCCTCCAACTCCCTCGTTGCAGGGGAGAAGGCAATGGCTTTCACCCGGCAGATCACCCATGGGCTGGAGTCGGTGCCGCGGATGATCGAGGAGGCGTTCGGGAATTTTGGATGGCTCGACACACCAATGCCGCGACTCGCGCTCTATCTCCTAGTCGGATTGATCGCCGCCGGGATGTCGTTCGGATTGCGCGGAGCGGGAATCCGCAGCCTTGCTGCGATGGCGGTGAGCCTGTGCGTCATCGCCGGGATGGTCGTCGTCATCGACATCAACTACTACTCGTTGTTTCGGTTGTTCGGGGTACAAGGTCGCCATGTTGCGCCGATCATGGTGGGTGTCATTCTGATCGCGACATCTCGTCTGGGAAGGGAGACGTGGCGCGATCGTGTTCTTGCCATCGCCTGGGCAGCGATCGTTGCTTGGTCCGCGTGGGGAGCACTACGTCGGTACACGGTGGGAATCAAACCGGACAATGCCTTCGACATGTTCTTTGAACCTCAATGGTCGCCGATGATCGGCTTGTGGCCAGCGTTGCTTCTACTCGCGGTTGCGCCATTCTTGGTGGCGTACGTCGTCACGACTGACAGGTTCGTTCGAAGTTGACTTCCTCACGACTCAACACCACGGCACTCGGCATGTCGTTCTTCGGCATCATGATGGCGTGGTCGCTCGCCATGCCACTGTTCTCAGGACCAGACGAACCTGCCAATTTTGTGAAGTCCGCAGCAGTCGTCCGCGGTGAATGGGTGGGGGAGAACTATCCCGCAACTCTGCAGGCGTCGTACTGGACGACTTATGTGGACATTGACCCCAAGTTCGGTTCGGCGAACGGCATCCCGTGGTGCTTTGCCCCCATGCG
>CAZZJH010000059.1:0-1161 GCA_964654335.1 uncultured Acidimicrobium sp. | reverse complement strand
TTGTTCCGTCTCTACGGTGTGCAGGGACGACACGTGATGCCGATCTTGGTTGGTCTCCCGATCGTGGCGGGTTGGAATCTGGCGAAGTCAAGGCGGAGAGACGGTGTGGTTGTAGGCGGCTGGTCCATGGTGATGGTGTGGGCCTTTGCAGGAGCCCTTCGTCGCTACGCGGTGGGAATCGAGCCGGACAATGCGTTCGACATCCTTTTTTCGCCGGAGTGGTCACCGATCATCGGAGTGATCCCGAGTTTGGTGTCAATCGTTGTCGCGAGTAGCGCGTTCGCGTACTTCGCTCTTCGAGATTGACCCTCGGAGTTTTTGCCAGCTTCCGAATTGCTCCAGCGCGGAAATCGTCTGGCCCATCACATCCGGAGCAACAGGGTGGCTGATGAGGAATCCCTGCGCCTTTGCGCACCGCAGTTCCGCAAGAGTCTGTAACTGACGAACGCTTTCCACGCCTTCTGCAACCATGTCGAGGCCGAGTGATTCGCCCATGGCGATGATGGTGCGAACGAGGGATCGCGCTCCCAACTCGTCTGCGACGCCGCTGACGAACGAGCGATCGATCTTGATGCGCTGGATGGGAAAGCGTTGAAGGAGGGAGAGCGAGGAGTATCCCGTTCCAAAGTCGTCGATCGCCACTCGGACTCCCATGTCGCAGAGATTTCGGAGCACGCCGAGGGCTTGTTCGGGTTCACTGATCATGACGCTTTCCGTGACTTCCAGCCAGAGTTGATCCGCAGGAACGTGCGCACGCATCAAGGCTTCTGCTACCACCGCCGAAAAGTTCGGATCGTGCAATTGGCGTGGTGAAACGTTGACCGACATCGTTGCATCGCGACGGCACAACCCTTCATTGATCCAGTCGCGCAGGTGGGTGAGTGCCTCGAGAAGTGCCCACGAACCAATGGGCACGATCGTTCCCGTCTCCTCGGCAATGGGGATGAACTCGGCCGGCGAGACCATGGTTCCGTCTTCGCGCTCCCATCGCATCAAGGCTTCGAAACCAACTACTTCGCCGAGATCGATGTCGACGATCGGTTGGTGCACCAGCCGCAACTCCCTGCGCTCGAGTGCTCGGTACAAGGCAGTCTCGACTGCAAGTCGTTGGGTCGCGCGTTCGAGCATCGATTCATCGAAGACGGCGATGCAGTTTCGACC
>CAZZJH010000058.1:0-9346 GCA_964654335.1 uncultured Acidimicrobium sp. | reverse complement strand
CTACAACGGGCTCGTACGCAAGCGCAACGAGGTGGACAACGCCTGGTCGCAAATCGACGTGCAGTTGAAGCGTCGACTCGACCTCATTCCGAACTTGGTGGAAACGGTCAAGGGTTACGCAACACACGAACGCGAGGCCCTCGAAGCCGTGGTGGCGGCACGGTCCCACGCAATGGCGGCCGGGTCCACGCCGCACGAGCAAGCGCAGGTAGACAACGAAATCACGGGCGCCTTGCGTCAGCTGTTTGCACTAGCCGAGGCATACCCGGATCTGAAGGCGAATCAAGGCTTCGTGTCGTTGCAGGAAGAACTCTCCAACACCGAGAGTCGAATCGCGTATGCGCGTCAGTTCTACGGTGACGCTGTCGAGGCCTACAACAATGCGATCCAGGCCTTCCCAGGCGTAGTGGTTGCGAAGGTGTTCGGATTTGCCGAGCGCGAGTATTTCGAGGCTGAAGTTGCGGCCCGAGAAGTGCCGAAAGTGCAGTTCTGAACGAAGCATGAATGAACTGATTGCCGCGAACAAGCGGAGAACCGTTTTCCTGCTGATTGGTTTCGTGGCAGTTGTCGTACTCGTCGGCTGGGCCGTTGGCGTCTTGATCGGAAACGGTACGTCGGGGACGATCGTTGCCCTCGTCATCGCGGCTGTGTTTGCCTTCACCTCGTACTGGAAGTCGGACGCGATTGCCTTGAGTGTGAGCAGGGCCGCGCCGGCTGATGAGGAGCAGTATCGACGTCTGCACAACTTGGTCGAAGGACTGTGCATTGCCAGCGGAATCCCCAAGCCGCGTGTCTATGTGATCAACGATGTGGCACCGAATGCGTTTGCCACCGGCCGTAACCCGAAGAATGCGGCAATCGCCGTCACCACTGGCTTGCTCGAGCAGATGAATCGTGTCGAGTTGGAGGGAGTCGTTGCCCACGAACTCTCACACATCAAGAACTACGACATTCTCGTCTCCACGCTCGCCGTCACTTTGGTGGGGACCATCGCAATCGTTACCGACATCGTCATTCGCACGATGTGGTGGAACGGCGGACGTGTCTCGCGCTCGGGCGATCATGCAAACCGGAGTAATCCGCTTGCATTCGTCGGACTTGCGTTGCTCATCATCTCTCCACTGCTGGCAAAAGCGATGCAGGCGGCGGTCAGTCGGCGGCGGGAGACTCTTGCAGACGTATCTGCAGTGCGGATGACCCGCTACCCGCCAGGTTTGATCGGCGCTTTGGAGAAACTTCAGAAGGACTCCACGGTGACCCATTCCGCGAGTATGGCTACGGCTCACATGTGGATCGAGCAGCCGATGTCGGGGGTGGGTGACACCGGCCGTCTCGGGGCGTGGCATAAACTTTTCAATACCCACCCGCCACTCAGTGAGCGGATCGCTCTACTCAGGGAGATGTAATCAATGATTCGTAGTCGTTCACTTCGTTCATTCGTCGTATTGGCCGCCTTCGGAACGTTGGCGAGTGCATGCGGGGGCCAAGACACCACGGCTGAAGCAGACGTATCGACGACGGTGGCGGCAGTCGAAACGACTGTGGTCGAACAAGGCCCAATCAACCCGTTGCTCGGAACCGAGGCAACCGATGAGGCGGTGTTGGCACGTCCAGCGATGGTGGTCAAGATCGACAATCATCCGAAGGCTCGCCCTCAGATGGGTTTGAACCAGGCGGACATCGTGTTCGAGGAAAACGTCGAGAAGCTCACACGTTTCGCGGCGGTCTTCCACAGTCAGGGTTCGGATCCGGTCGGTCCGATTCGCTCTGGCCGATTCCAAGACATCAATCTGCTGGGTTCGTTGAACAAGCCATTGTTCGTATGGAGCGGTGGCAACGAGAAGGTGACCAATGCCATTCGCAAGTCCGATCTCGTCGACTTGAGTTACACGGTGGCGAACAAGGACGGAGGCTTTGCTCGTGACTCGGAGCGTCCGGCTCCGCACAACCTGATCGCGGAAGCCACGAAATTGTGGACTCTGGCTCCGGCCGGCTCGGGGGCACCGCAAAAGCAGTTCGAGTACCGCACCGATAGCGATGCCAATGCCAGTACTTCTGAGGCCGTAGATGGACTCCGCCTGTCGATGGACGGGGTGAAAGTGCAGTGGACCTGGTCGACTGAGGCCAACGAGTGGTTGCGCGTCCAAGACGGAACGCCGCACGTCGATGCGAATGACGAACAGATTTCTGTGCCCAACGTGATCGTTCTCGAGGTCGAGTACTCCAACACCTACAGCCCCGTGTCCAAGACAGTTGGCTCGGGTAAGGCCTACGTGTTCACCAATGGAGTGGTGTACGTGGGCTCCTGGGAGCGCACGGACCGCCTCGGTTTGTATGTCCTCCGTGACTCGGCGGGAGCGCCGATCAAACTGACGCCCGGTCAGACCTTCATTCAGGTTGCGCGGGCAGAGAAGGTGGCGATTATTGGTTCCGGTGTCGATCCCGAAACCATCGATTACCCCTAATCCAACCCACTGAAAATTCAGTGGCCGCAAACGGTTCGATCCATCACGAATCACGGGGCACAACTGCTGAGGCATAAGTCCGCGTCGGTACGCTAAAGACCATGTCGCAGAAAGACGTCCGCGGTTCGATGACGGTCAAGCGTGGCTTGGCCGAGATGCTCAAGGGTGGCGTGATCATGGATGTGGTCACTCCCGAGCAGGCCAAGATTGCGGAAGATTCGGGCGCGGTGGCCGTGATGGCCCTCGAGCGAGTGCCGGCGGACATTCGTCGTGACGGTGGCGTCGCGCGAATGAGTGATCCCGAGATGATCGAGGGGATCAAGGCGGCGGTGTCGATTCCCGTCATGGCGAAAGCTCGTATCGGGCATTTCGTGGAAGCCCAGATTCTCGAAGCGCTCGGTGTCGACTTCATCGATGAGTCCGAAGTGCTGACCCCGGCCGACGAGACGCATCACATCGACAAGTTCAAGTTCGGTGTTCCATTCGTGTGTGGTGCGACGAACCTCGGTGAGGCGTTGCGACGTATCGCCGAAGGTGCCGCATTGATTCGTTCGAAAGGCGAAGCAGGAACCGGCAACGTGGTCGAGGCCGTTCGACACCTTCGCAACATCACTGGTGACGTCCGTCGCATCACCCAAGCGGACTCCGCCGAATTGTTCGATTGGGCAAAGAATTTGCAGGCGCCGCTTCCGCTCGTGCAAGAAATTGCTGAGACCGGTTCGCTGCAAGTCCCATTGTTCTGCGCAGGCGGAATCGCCACCCCAGCCGATGCGGCTCTGGCGATGCAATTGGGTGCAGAGTCGGTGTTCGTCGGCTCCGGAATCTTCAAGAGTGACGATCCCGCTCCACGGGCCAAGGCGATCGTCGAGGCGACGACTCACTTCAACAACCCCGACATCCTGGCGAAGGTGAGCCGCAATCTCGGCGCACCGATGACCGGAATCGGAATGGACAAGATCAACGAGCGCTACGCCGAGCGCGGCTGGTAACCATCTCGCGCCGTATGGCAGCGGTTGAAGTAGGTGTCTTGGCTCTGCAGGGAGCCTTCGCGGCACATCAAGAGGTGCTGAAGAGCATCGGATGTTCGTCACGCCAAGTCCGTGAACCGAAGGACCTCGACGGATTGCGTGCGTTGATCATGCCGGGAGGTGAATCGACGACGATGTCGAAGCTCTTGGCGACGTCTCGCTTGTTCGATCCCATTGCCGGGGCCATCAAGGATGGAATGGCCGTGTTTGGAACCTGCGCGGGAATGATCCTGCTCGCTTCAGCGATCGAAGATGGTCGCTCGGATCAGACGTCGTTCGGTGTGCTCGACATCACGGTGCAGCGCAATGCGTACGGGCGTCAAGTGGACAGTTTCGAGACCGATCTCGATGTGGTGGGACTCGACGAACCATTTCATGCGGTGTTCATTCGCGCCCCCCGTATTACGCGAACTGGTTCGGTCGAAGTGCTCGCGCGCCACGGCGCAGAGCCGGTGCTCGTGCGGCGAGGTAGGGCATGGGCGGCATCGTTCCATCCCGAGTTGCAGGGCGATGATCGTGTCCATCGACTGTTCGTAGAGTGTGTGGAGAAGGAGTAACGATGTCCGGGCATTCCAAATGGGCAACCATCAAGCGCAAGAAGGGCGCTCTCGACAAGGCTCGTGGCAAGGCATTCGCCAAGTTGGCGCGTCAACTCGAGGTTGCGGCGCGCGAGGGCGGCGGTGACGCAACGTCGAATGCCGCGTTGCGAACGGTGGTGCTGAAGGCCAAAGCAGCACAGATGACCAACGACGCAATCGATCGCGCAATCAAGCGTGGCTCGGGAGTGCAGACCGGCGCTTCCTATGAGTCGATCACCTATGAGGGATACGCCCCTGGTGGCGTGGCGATGTTGATCGAATGCCTCACTGACAATCGCAATCGCACCGCGTCGGACGTCCGTTCGTTGTTCAGCAAGTTCGGTGGCGCGATGGCCGAGCCGGGGGCCGTAGGTTGGCAATTCTCTCGCCGAGGAATCGTCAACGTGTCGCGCGAAGTGAGCGAGGACGACGTGATGGCGGCAGCATTGGAAGCAGGTGTGGATGACATCGTCGACGAAGGCGATTCATGGAGGATCCTTTGTGAACCCACCGCACTGTTCGACGTCAAAGCGGCACTCGAGTCTGCGGGTATCTCCGTGAGTTCTGCGAGCACGACCATGTTGTCGTCGATGTCCGTCCAAGTTCAGGATGCAGCAGACGCCAAGGCAGTCCTGCGGATCATGGACGAACTCGAGGAGAACGATGACGTTCAGGACGTGTTCTCCAACTTCGATATTTCCGACGAGTTGATGGCGGAGGCGGCCTCGTGAGCATTGCAGTAGGTGACAAGGCCCCGAACATCGAATTGCCGGGTACCGCCGGTCGCACCTATCGACTTTCCGACTACTTGGGGAAGATCGTCGTGGTGGTGTTCTACCCGGGCGACAACACGCCCGTGTGCACCCGTCAACTCAACGCTTACAACGATGAGTTGGCTCAGTTTCGAGATGTCGACGCACAGGTTCTTGCCATTTCGGCACAGGATGTGGCGAGTCACGAGGATTTCTCGGAGCGTCACGGATTCGGGTTTCCGCTGCTGGCCGATGTCGACAAGGAAGTGGCCAAGACATGGGGAGTGCTGGGACCGCTCGGCTTCCCCCGTCGAAGTGTGTTCATCGTCGACCAACAAGGAATCGTGCGCTATGTCCACCGTGCCCTGGCCGGGATCACCTATAGGCCAGTCGACGAATTGGTGGCTGCAATTCGTCGACTTGAGGCCTGACGAATTGGTGGCTGCTATTCGTCGACTTGAGACGCAGTAAGGGCATCCGCTCGGTCGCTAATCGGCCTCGTTAGAGTAAGAACATATGTTCGCCCACGAGGCCACTCGCTCGCACTGGTGTCTGGGCATCGACCCGGGTTTGACGAGGTGCGGTTATGCGGTGCTCGGCGAAGTGACGGGTGGTCGTGTCGAGACGGGAGGTTTGGGTGTGTTCACCACCCCAAGCGACGACTCGCTTGCTGATCGTCTGCATGCGCTGCACGTCGACGTGTCGTCGTTACTCGATGAATTTTCTCCCTCGTATGTGGCGATCGAACGGGTCTTTTTTCAGAACAACGCAAGTACGGCAATGGCTACGGCGCAAGCGAGTGCGATCGTGTTGCTCGCCGCACGTGAGCGAGGAATTCCGATCGCTCATTACACGCCAAGCCAGGTCAAACTCGCGGTAGCGGGTTCCGGCTCGGCGGACAAGGCGGCGATTCGGGCGATGGTACGCAGACGACTTGGCTTGTCGCGTGATCCATCTCCCACGGACGCGGCTGATGCAGCTGCCGTTGCGCTCTGTCACTTGGCCAGCGCACCTCTCGCTCGAGCAGTTTCGGTGAGTCGTTCATGATCGGTTCACTTCGCGGTGTCGTGCTGGAGAGGTCCTCCGAGTCGACGGTGTTGTTGGAAGTTGGTGGAGTGGGTTATCTCGTGAACGTGACACCCCGCACACTCGCGGAACTCGAGCCGACATCGCAGGCCTTTCTCCACATCCATCACCATGTGCGGGAGGATGCAGTCACCTTGTTCGGCTTCCGCGAGCGCACCGAACTGATTGCCTTCGAGACGTTGCTTGGTGCCCATGGAGTTGGGCCGACGATGGCCATGGCAATTCTCGCGACGCATGCACCGCATGTACTTGCAGACATCGTTGCCACGGCAGACATTTCCGCGTTGACGATGGTTCCCGGCGTGGGCAAGAAGACCGCGGAGCGATTGATGATCGAGCTGAAGGGGAAGATGAACATCCCCATGCTCGATATCGAGCAGAACGGAACGACGCCAAGCGTCATGGGCGACGTGCGGGACGCCCTCATGGGTCTTGGTTACTCGGCGGACGAAGTTCGCCTCGTGTTGCGCGAGGTGGGAAGCGTCTCGTCGCCTGAAGAAGCGCTGCGAACGGCGCTGACGATGTTGGGGGCCCGACGTGCGTGAAGAGTTCTTGGATCCGCGCGCCGATGTCGAAGAGACGGTCGAAGAAGGCGGTCTTCGCCCTCGTGTTCTCGGCGATTTCGTCGGACAATCGGAGCTGAAGGAGCACCTCGGGATCATCCTCGAGGCGGCACGTCGAAGACAGCAAGCCGTCGATCACCTTCTGCTCGCAGGTCCTCCCGGGTTGGGTAAGACGACGATGGCGGGAATCGTGGCCAACGAAATGTCTGCGGCCCTCCATGTCACCTCTGGTCCCGCGCTGGAACGGGCGGGTGATCTCGCTGCCATCCTCACCAAACTCGAGCCGAACGACGTGTTGTTCATCGATGAGATCCATCGTCTGTCGAAGACGGTCGAGGAAATTCTCTACCCCGCAATGGAGGATTTTCAGATCGACATCGTCGTGGGGAAGGGTCCGACCGCGTCGTCGATTCGTTTGAGCCTGCCACGTTTCACGTTGATCGGAGCAACCACTCGCACGGGAATGATCACGGGGCCCTTGCGGGATCGGTTTGGTTTGGTTGCCCGACTCGATTACTACGAAGCAGATGAGTTGGAGCAGATCGTGCTCCGTGCCGCGACCATTCTCGGAATCGAGTCCAATGCCAAGGGGGCGAGTGAGATCGCCCGTCGTTCACGTGGAACGCCTCGCATCGCCAATCGACTGTTGCGCCGCGTTCGTGACTTCGCCGAAGTGCGAGGGCAGGGAAAGATCGACGAGAAAACAGCCCGTGAAGCGTTGGCGGTGTTCGGAGTGGACGACCTCGGACTGGACAAAGTGGATCGCGCCATCCTTCACGCACTGTGTGGCCGTTTCGGCGGAGGACCGGTTGGTTTGACCACCTTGGCCATCTCGGTCAGTGAGCAACCCGAAACGGTGGAGGACGTCTACGAGCCGTTCTTGATCCAGCAGGGCTTGTTGGCCCGCACTCCTCGTGGGCGTGTGGCGATGTCTGCCGCATGGCAACATCTCGGACTCGTGGCACCAGCTCACGATCCCGACTTGTTCTCCTGATGCGACTAAACGATCTCGATTACGACCTCCCCGATGAGCTGATTGCTCAGCGTCCCATCGAGCCCCGTGATTCTGCTCGTCTTCTCGTGGATCGTGGTTCATTGCCGCCACTCGACGTCAACGTGTTCGATCTGCCGAGTTTCTTGCAATCGGGTGACGCATTGGTGGTCAATCACACGCGAGTGTTTCCGGCTCGACTCCGTTTGCAGCGTCGATCGGGGGGTGCGATCGAAGTGTTGCTCCTCGACGAGCACGATTCGGTGTGGTCGGCGCTCATTCGGGGCGGGGCGAAATTGCGCGCAGGTGAGGAGTTGATTGCTGCTGATGGCACCACGGTGGTGCGTTTCCGTGGCCGGGCAGAAGATGTGTTCGAAGTCGAGTTACTGGACGAGAGGTGGCCTCTCGAACATGGTGAGATGCCACTTCCGCCTTACATCACCGAACGTCTCGAAGATGGTGAGCGATATCAGACGGTCTATTCCCATGATGCACGGTCATCGGCAGCTCCCACCGCTGGACTGCATCTGACCGAGAAGTTGTTGGGTGAAATTCGCGCCAAGGGGGTGCAGATTCTCGAGGTCGAGCTGGTCGTGGGTTTGGACACGTTCAAGCCGATCGATGTCGATGATCCATTGCAGCACCGGATACACACGGAGTATTACCGCGTACCGCAAGCCACGTGGGAACGCTGTCAGGCCGTGCGCGATTCGGGTGGCTCTGTGGTGGCCGTCGGAACCACGGCAACTCGTGCTCTTGAAAGTGCGGCAGCCACGGGGCAGCTCTCGGGTCGGACCTCGCTCTACATCACTCCTGGTTTCGAGTGGCAGATCGTGGACATGATGATGACCAATTTCCACATGCCGAGAACGACTCTGATCATGATGATCCATTCGATGATCGGCGAGCGGTGGCGCAACCTGTACCGACACGCAATCGAACGGCGATATCGAATGTTGTCGTTTGGTGACGCCATGCTTCTCGACCGACACGCTCGCTGAAGCGTTCACAAGCGGTACGGTAAGCACGTGTTTCCGGTGACGATGAAAGTCGAAGCATCCTCGGGAACCGCTCGGGCTGGCGTGGCATCGACTGCACGCGGTGATTACCAGACCCCATGTTTCATGCCGGTGGGAACTCGGGGAGCGATCAAGTACCTCAGTGCCGAAGACTACGAGTCGGTGGGTGCACGAATCGTTCTCGGCAACACTTATCACTTGATGCTCCGTCCGGGCGCGGATGTCATCGAACGATTCGGAGGCCTCGCTCAGTTCGCAGGTTGGGGTGGCTTGACCCTCACCGATTCGGGCGGTTTTCAAGTGTTCTCACTCAATCCCGACGTCGACGATGACGGTGTCACATTTCGTTCCACTTATGACGGTTCGTTGCATCGGTTCACGCCCGAGACTGCAGTCGACGTGCAGCAGCGAATTGGTGCCGACATCCAGATGGTGCTCGATGTATGTCCGCCGTTGCCGTCTGCTGCTCCCGTGATCGAGGAAGCTCTCCGGCGAACCGGTGAGTGGGCGGAGCGTGCACGGACGTCACATCGACGCGAGGATCAGTCGCTGTTCGGCATCGTTCAGGGTGGCATCGACCCCGACTTGCGTCGTCGAAGCGCGGCACAGATCACTTCTCTGCAGTTCGACGGGTATGGGATCGGTGGACTGTCTGTGGGTGAGACGCGCGAAGAAATGTTGCCCGCATTGGCGGCTGCCCTCGAGGTGTTGCCCGAGGATCGTCCTCGCTACCTGATGGGAGTGGGTGACCCTTCGTCGCTCGTCGAGGCAGTCAATCTCGGTGTCGACCAGTTCGACTGCGTGCTGCAGACGCGACTCGGCAGGCACGGCACTGCGCTCACGCGCGCGGGACGGGTCAACAGC
>CAZZJH010000057.1:0-9362 GCA_964654335.1 uncultured Acidimicrobium sp. | reverse complement strand
GCAGCTGGGCGAAGCGACACGATTTGCCGTATCAGGTAGTGGGTAGCGACGGCGCAGGAGTGGTGCTGAAAGTTGGAGCTGCGGTGCGGGTGTGGAAGCCCGGAGATCGAGTAACCGTGCACTGCAATCACGTGGACGACCAGGATCCGACTTCGCACAACGACTCGATGCTCGGCTCCAATCAGCGCATCTGGGGTTACGAGACAAATTTCGGTGGGCTCGCAGAAATGAGCGTGGTGAAGGCCAATCAGTTGATGCCCAAGCCAGCGCACCTCACTTGGGAGGAGTCATCGGTAAACGCCCTGTGCAATTCCACGTCGTACCGAATGTTGGTGTCCAAGAATGGTGCTCACATGAAGCAAGGAGATGTGGTGCTGATTTGGGGCGCCACGGGTGGGATTGGTGCTTACGCCGTGCAATACGTATTGAACGGTGGCGGCATTCCTGTGGGAGTGGTCAGCTCGCCCGACAAGGCCGACATCTTGCGCAAGATGGGTTGCGAGGCCGTGATCGATCGAAAGTCCGCCGGCTACAAGTTCTGGAACGAAGACAACACTCACAACGAATCCGAATGGCGCAGGTTGGGTGGTGACATCCGAGGTCTCGTTGGTGAGGATCCGGACATCGTGTTTGAGCATCCAGGCCGGTCCACGTTTGGGGCCTCCATGTATGTGGTGAAAAAGGGTGGGACGGTCGTTACATGTGCCGCAACGAGTGGGTACATGCTCGAGTTCGACAACCGCTTTTTCTGGATGCGACTGAAGAATCTCGTCGGCTCACATTTCGCGAATTACCAAGAAGCATGGGAAGCGAACCGACTGATCGCCAAGGGCATGATTCAGCCTGTGTTGTCGAAGACGTTCACCATGGATCAAACAGGCGAAGCAGCTTTCCAAGTGCACAAGAACTTGCACGAGGGGAAGATTGGCGTGCTGTGTATGGCGCCAAAGCCAGGTCTTGGTATCACCAACCCTGATCTTCGAGCCAAAGTAGGCGAGAGCAAGTTGTCGTACTTCAAGCAGTGAGGTGAAACATGTTGTTGACAGAAATTGACCACGTAGCGATCGCGGTGAAAGACCTTGAAGCCGCAATCGATTACTACAAGAGCGCATTTGGGGCAACGGTGGATCATCGCGAAGTAGTCGAGTCGGATGGTGTGGAGGAGGCTCTCCTGAAGGTTGCGGAGAGTTATATCCAATTACTCACCCCGACTCGTCCCGACTCACCAGTGGCAAAGAGCTTGGAAAAGCGCGGTGAAGGTCTTCATCACATTGGCTATCGCGTTGCCAATTGCGCTGAGGCTCTGCAGTCGATGTTGGATGCAGGCGCAATCGCAATCGACAAGGCACCAAGACCTGGAAGTCGAGGTACGACGGTTGCATTTATTCATCCGAAGGGCAGTTTCGGCACGCTGATCGAACTCGTTCAGGAGTAGGACAACAGGCCGTGACGTCCACGGCGCTCGAAGTGGTGGCTTACGCCGTGCTTGTCGCGGTGGGTGTCATTCAATCCTTCGAGGACATTGACACGCGTCGAGTGCACGTGCTGACCACTCAGATTGTAGGTGTGGGAACTTTCCTGACACTCAGCCTTTCCGCGCTGATCAGCGGTGAACCGAACGGAATTGTTCGAATGGTGCTTTGTGCCATCGCAATGTGGGTGTTGTTTTTCGCTCTCGATCGAGCCACGCAAGGGGGAATCGGCAAAGGAGACATTCGCTTGGCACCCGTGATTGGAGCAGCAACGGGCTACCTATCTGTTGAGTCCTTTGCGTTTGGTCTTCTCGTCATTGCGGTTGGTGGATTTACCGTGGCTCTAATTGCATTGGTTCGTTTTGGAGCCTCGGCTCGGATTCCGTTCGTGCCTGTGATGTACGCAGCTGTCGTCGTGTCCGCCATCGCACACGGATAGTTTTCATTCGTGCAAGTTCATCTCATCGATGGAACCTACGAGTTGTATCGCCAGCATTTCGGCCAGGCCATTCACGGCCGTACGCCACCGCCATTTGCTGGCACGATCGGTGTGCTGAAGTCGACGATTCAATTGTTGGAAGACGGAGCGCGTTACATTGCAGTGGCAACCGATCACACGATCGAGAGTTTCCGCAACGACTTGTACGTCGGGTATAAGACCAGTGAGGGCATGGAACCGGTACTCCTGGAGCAGATCCCGTTGCTTGAAGAGGCACTTACTGCGCTCGGAGTGTCGGTGTGGGCAATGACCGAGTTCGAGGCCGATGACGCATTGGCAACAGGTGCGGAGATGACGTCAAGCGATCGACGAGTGCACAAGGTGTTGATCTATTCACCCGACAAGGATCTGGCTCAGTGTGTTTCAGGCAAGCGAGTGGTGCAGGTTGATCGAAGGAAGCGAGTCGAAATTGATGAAGATGCGGTGATCGCAAAGTTCGGTGTCGGTCCAAAGTCAATTCCCGATTACTTGGCTTTGGTGGGCGACACTTCGGATGGTTACCCGGGCCTCAAAGGGTGGGGAGCGAAATCGGCTAGCCAACTCCTCGGTCACTACAAGGTGATCGAGAACATTCCTCGAGATTCACATCAGTGGAAGAAGGATGGTCTAGTGGTGAGGGGAGCAGAAAAACTTGCGGCGGTCCTCGTGGAAGAGGAGGAGTTGCTTCAAGTGTTCAAGGAACTTGCGACACTCCGCACTGATGTGCAGATTGAAGATGTGAGTTCCTGGAAGTGGGATGGACCACAAGATTCTTTTGAGCAACTTGCATCAGAGCTCGGTGCAAAGAATCTCGTCGAGAAGGTCTACCGACTGAAGTGACGGCCAGGAATGCTGCGGCACTCGCAAGCATCCGATGAAGGCTGCTGCCTTCCGGCCCTGACCTGATTCTCGGGCTTGCGTCGCACAGGCCCCGACCGTCACCTCACTTGGTAGACGTCACTTCAGGGTAGTCAGAGGTGAGCACAAACGGCCACGGGTAGCCTGACGACCCACCTATCGGTAAGTCGATGGTGGCGAGGAGGGGTGCGAGAGCGGCCGAATCGGCACGCTTGGAAAGCGTGTGAGGTGAAAGCCTCCGTGGGTTCGAATCCCACCCCCTCCGCCATGGTGAACGTTGAGTCGGCAATGCTGCTCGCACTTTCAGAAGCATCAAATGCTGCTGAGTTGGGCGAGGTGCCCGTTGGGGCGGTGATGCTGCATCGCGGAGAAGTGATTGCTCAATCAGGTAATCGTCGCGAATTGTCTGCAGACCCGCTTGGACATGCCGAACTGCTCGTGATTCGTGACGCAGCACAGCAGTTGGGAACATGGAAGTTGGTTGAGTGCACACTTGTTGTGACGTTGGAGCCATGCGCCATGTGCGCGGGCGCAATTTTGCAGTCTCGAATCCCCCAACTGGTATTTGGAGCATTTGATCTCGACGCCGGTGCGTGCGGATCTGTATACAACCTTCTCGATGATCCTCGCCTTAATCATCGAGTGATGGTGACCAGCGGCTTATTGAGCAAGGACTGTTCAACTTTGCTTGCCGATTTTTTTGCCAACCGTCGATAGCCTCATTCGACGGAAGGGTGCCAGAGCGGACGAATGGAACGGTCTCGAAAACCGTCAGGGGTGCAAGCTCCTCGGGGGTTCAAATCCCCCCCCTTCCGCCAGAGAAGTGAGAAGAAAGCGCTTCGATTAGCGGTGTTCGTAATGAGCAATTGCGTTTTCGATTGCTCCATCGAATGCGATCTGCCCATTGATGACGACTAAACCTCGAGTGCATTGCTGCCTGAGAATGTCGTTGTTGTGTGAGGCCAGGACGATGGTAGAAGAACTCTGGTACAAGGACTCAAGACGTTTCGTGGCCTGAGCCTGGAAGTCGGCATCAGCCATTCCAAAACCTTCGTCAATGAGAAATGTGTCGTGAACATTGGTGGTGACAATCGAAAAAATCAATCTCATCAACATGCCGCTCGAGTAAGTGCGGATGGGTTGATCAAAATACGTTCCTAATCCGCTGAAATCCTCAACATCAGTGGTGTGCCGGTGAATTTCGGAAGTTGCCAAACCGGCAATCCGCAGGCGCGACACACAGTTGTCCCGACCGGAGAGATCGGGGGACATCCCGAAGAATCCATCAAGAAGTGTCGTGCAATCTTCAGGCCTCTTGATGGATCCCGAGTCTGGCTCGAAGATCCCCGCGAGGAGTCTCAGCAGCGTTGATTTACCTGCACCATTTGGTCCGAGCAAACCAACACGTTCGCCCGCCGAAATTTGCAAGGACATTTGGTCAATTACTACCCGAGATTTCCTCCATAGCCCCCATGTATTGGGTTTTGTCAACATGATTTCCTGTCGAAGAGGGCGAGAAAACGAAGCGTTTTCAACCGCGAAGGCGATCACTAGAGGTACTTCCTGACTGAACGGAACTTGCTAGAAAGCGAGAAAAGGATGGCTAGTCCACCAAGGCCGGAAAGGATGAGCAGAGTCAGGTGCGCATAATCGGCTCGATTTTCGAAAATCAAGATTCGAGCAAACTCGAGTGGCCATGAGAACGGATTGAACAAGGTCAATCGCGCAGCCAAGCCAGTTTCGGGAGGACTCCACAACACTGGAGTGAGGAAGAAAGAGAATTGCACGATTGCAGGAAGAAAGATTTTGAGATCCCCGACAAAAAGCGACCATCTTGCAACAAGAAGGACGGGTAGAAGCAGGGACACTGAAGTAAGCGCAATGAGTGGAAACAGCACCAGTAGCTGAATCGATAATGCTCGACCGCTCAAGAGAAACGTGACAACAATGACGATTGCATTATGGAGAAAGACAATGTTGTTGCGGAGAAGCAGTTGGCTGACAACAGCCAACTCAGAAATTGTGGTGTTGAGCATCATTCCCCGTTCAGACTCGAACAATGTTGAGGCCTCTGACAGAGTGCTGCTGACCAGGGTCCAAATGGCCAATCCAACTGCAATCCTTGGAGCTTGATCACCTGGCGAAGTGCCTGAGATGAGGGCGACAGCAACTGAACTTCCAAGAAGAACCACCGCAAGATTGATCATCGACCACCACGGCCCAAGGACCGTTTGGGCGTACCTTGCCCGCAAATCCCGCCAGGCAAGGTGGGAAGAAAGGCGAATTTCAGAACGCAGCGCAAATCTGTTCATTGGTTTCAATAGTCGATTGATTCGGTGAATTTGAGTAACCGTGCTCCTGAAGCCTACGCGTCCGATGGACCATAATTGCCCGATGAACGCCGCTCGAGTTGTTGGACCGCAGGTGATGGGTATTTTCATCGGGGCATTGTTGTACTCGGCGGGTTCAGACGTTCGGGTTGCGATTGTCACTGGCTTGTTCATGTCTGTCATCACTTCGCTTGGCCGAGCGGTTACATCTGACCCCCAACATGGTCACGAGATCTTCAACTCGGTGACCAATGGTTGGGTATTTGTTTTTGGGTCGTCGGTCTTCCTTGTTGTGCTTGTCGGAGGTGCGCAACCGCTGCTGGTGGTGCTCATTGCTGTAGCAGTGGGAGCGCTGATGGTTTCCGAAAACCGACACGTGGGCGCAGGGCATCCTTTGACAAAAATTGATTTCACGACAGTTGGAGCTCTAGCAGTTGTCGTGCTAACTGGTCTGATTGTTCAGATGTGGGTATTCATGGCGCCTTTGCTGATCGCGGTGATTGTTTCGCTCTCCGTTGTGCACTTTGCAGGTCCAAGCAGATGGAAGATTCGAACCCTTGTTATTTCAAGTGCTGTTTCAGTCGGGTCGTTCCTCTCTCATCAATTTGCCACTAGAGCGGATAGCGAGGGATTGATCTTCCGCTCTGCAGACCAATACTGGCGTGCTGCACTGGCAAATGTGTCCTTCCGATTTGGGCTGGGAGATCACCCCGGCGCAGTTGGGCTTCCAATTCGGTATCACTGGATTAGTGAATCAATGATGGGTGGACTTGCGGTGATCGCAAACACAGATGTGGTCCAAGTTGTTCTGCGCGTCTCGGGGCCACTCGCAATATCACTTGCAGCCTTTGCTGTCTATCAACTGGCTCGGGTTTGCGATTTGTCAAAGACTGAAGGTCTTTTGTCCACGATCTTGCTGGTGGTTACCTCAACTTATCTCTACAGCTTGGGGATCAACGCACTGAAGACCACTGAAATGGGCCAGCTGTGGGGCACGCCGTTCTTCCTTGTCGGGATGACCCAACTCGTCCGCTTCTTTCGTTTCACCACTTGGAAATCCGGATTGAACTTGTTGTGGGTGTTGCCACTGACGATCATGACCAATTCGACATTGGGGCTCGTTCTCGGCGCAACATCCGCTCTTGCCTGCCTGCACTTGTTGTTGCTCAGGAGGGCAATGAAGATTGCGGTGGTTATTGCCTTTTCGGTTTTTCTCATATTCGTGCTTCTCAGCCGGACGCTACTCAACTCCTCGTTCGCGGGTAACTTCGCTCCTCGTATTGGACTCAATGACCTGTTCGGTTACTCATATGTTTTCGGATACAACGGCACGAATCAGTTCGTCAAGATTGCAGGAGCTGTTGCCTTTCTTCTCATCCTGTGGTTTCAGTCGGGTGCCTACGTGCCTCACCATTCGACCAGCTTCCGGCAGGGTTTGGACTCATTTTGGATGTTGTACGTCTACGCGGCACTCAGCGCCGTCTTTCTCGGAAGCATCACCGACATCGGGAACTTCGAGCAGTATCGATTTTTAATTGCGATATTGGTCCTTGGTCCGGTGTTGGCTGCAAGAAACCTGAGATTTCTCAAATCCGAGATACGACAGGTGAGCAAGTGCTTCGTCGTGCTCACCATGGTCTTGGCGGTTGGCTTTGGCTGGATCGCGCGAGACTTTCTCCAGAAGTCATTCGGCGACGCTGAGTTCATGATTCCGAGATTGACATTTGCTCTCTTTCTCGCGTTGGCACCGTTTGGGCTCTGGGGTTTCTTTTACGGCCTGAAGCAGTTTCGACCTCACTTCAGGACACTTTCTCTGTCCAGCCTGTTCTTGGTCTACTGCTTGACGGCTGGGGTAGTACATACCTCTCGTGAGTTCTTTGCCCAGTATCTTTATGCTTCGAAATTAGAGAGTCCAACGATTGCAGAAGCAGAACGTTTGCAGTGTTTGGTATCACTTCGGGACAAAAGTGAAGTGTCCGACCTCTTTGCTTCGACGATGTGGCGTTGGAGCGACGAGTATTTCTCGGAGAAGTGGTATATCGCAACGGCAATTTCGGAGCGCCGCTCCTATCTTGATGGGCCGTTGTATGTCGCAGAGCCACGTCCCGAGTGGCTCCAGAACCGGGCAGATCTCACCTTGCGTTTTGCTGAAGACCCAAAAATTGACGATCTCGCTGAACTGAAAAAGTGGGGCGTGACGTGGTTTGTCGCAGACAAAACCTGGCCCACCACAAAAGATTGGTCGAAGGTTGGAGTCGTCGAAACGGAAAATGAAGCGTGTGTGCTGGTGAGGCTGTCAATTAACTAAACACTCAAAGTCTTGCTTCGGGACCTTCAGCCCGATGAGGTAGTCGTCGACTGCGGTCGTGACGCACTCATTTGCGCCGTAGCCAGTGTGTTGATCGGCTTCCACAGTGATCAAGATTCCATTTTCGAGTGATGCCACCATCTTCTTTGTCGACTCGAGTGGAGTTGCAGCGTCTCCAGTAGTGCCGATGACCACGATGGGTCCTGCGCCTGCTCCAGTGACCGTGAAGGTGGTAACAGGTTCCACGGGCCACAACGAGCACCCGTAGCCGTAAGCGAAATTGGCACCGAGCCGGGGGGCCGTCTTCACGAATAGATCGACAGTGGCATCCACCTCATCAATGGTTGGACGATCAGACCCGTCGAGACAGGAGATTGCGAGAAATGCCTCGAGCTCGTTGCCGTAGGTGCCGTCGTCCTGGCGTTGAAAGTAGTCGTCGTACAACTTCAACAAGCCAGTACCGTTTCCCTGCTGTGCCTCGCTGAGAGCTTCTTCGAGATCGGGCCAGTAGTAGTCGGAGTACATCGCCTGGGCAACGGCCGTGTACGCGACGCCTTGCGTAACAGGTGTGCGATCGGCGGAAACGACGAGAGGTTTCGCATCGAGGTCGAGCATCAACCGATCGAAGGCTCCTTCGGACTTCCCCTCGTTATGGAAGACACAACTTTCGTCTGCACTGCATTGGGCAAGGAACGCCGAGAGCTGCTGTTCGAACCCCTTTGCCTGAGCGAGGCCCTGGTCTATCGATGTCGCGTTCGGGTCGGCCGCTCCATCAAGAACGGCTGCACGAACGGTGTCAGGGAACAGTGTCGCCCAAGTTGCTCCGAGTTCGGAGCCATAGGAGAACCCGAAGTAAGAGATTTGCTCCACACCCAGTGCTTGGCGGATCGAGTCCATGTCGCGCGCACTGGCGACGGTGGAGATGTACGGAAGGATCGTTCCTGAGCGCTCGACGCAAGCATCGTTGAAAGTTTGTGCTGCATCGATCAGCGCTTGTCTCTCGGTCTCGTCATCTGGCGGCGAATCAAGCCCGAAGTACTGGTCGTAATCGTCTACGCAGTCGACGGTCGGTGTGGTGAGCCCGGTTCCGCGTGGATCCCACGCGATGATGTCGAAAGAGTCGAGCAACGTCTTTGAGAAGTAGTACATCGCATCGTTGGCCAATGAGCTGCCACCAAATCCAGGCCCTCCCGGGTTGACGAGCAACGGACCGACTGATTCACCAGAAGCAGCTCGCTTCTTGACATAGAGCACGAACGAGCCTTTGTCGGGCTGTTCGTAGTCGAACGGAACCTCGAGGGTTCCGCACGAGATCAAGGTGATCTCCGATCCATCCTCACACTCACCCCACTCGATGGGTTGCGCGTCGAACGAAGGGGTTTGTGAAGCAGAGGCGGGAACGGATTCACCAGTGGTGGTTGCACCACCGCACGAAGCCAACACCATGACGAGCGAAAGAGGAATCCAACGAGTGCTGACACGAGAAGAAGACATTGGCGTCAGCCTAGGTTCGAGTAACGAGATACTGCCGAGCGTCGCTTAGCCTGTCGCCATGCAGATGAACCCGCACACGTTGATTCCGCGGGACAAGTCTGCAGTCCAAGGCGCACGCATTGGCAGGGAGTCCCTCAAACGGGTGTACCGGTTCGCTGGCGCGTACAGGAGGGCCATCGTCGGGTTTCTTTCGATGATTCTCGTCACCTCCTTGTTGGCTCTTGCTCCACCGCTGCTGTTCCGCCAGATCGTCGATCAGTCGATTCCTGCGAGTAATCGGCGAGAGATCGTGGTCCTGACCTCGATACTTGTGATGGTCGCAGTTTTGGACGCCCTGCTACAGATCGTTCAGCGATGGTTTTCGGCCCGAATCGGTGAGGGCTTGATCTATGACTTGAGGGTGGCCTTGTTCGACAAGGTGC
>CAZZJH010000056.1:0-9423 GCA_964654335.1 uncultured Acidimicrobium sp. | reverse complement strand
GTGCCGCTCAGCGCTCCCGCATAGGCGAGTCGTCCCTCGTCCTCGCCACTCACGATCTCCACGTGCTGATCGGTTGCGAAAAGCACGGCCTCGAGGAAGTCCTTCGCGTTGCTCGCCCTGCGACACGCTTCGGTGGCAACGATGCGGATGCGGGTGCCCACCTCGATGCTGTCGACGTACTGCTTGATCGTCGTCACCGTTGCGGCGATTCCTTCTTTGCTCAAGGTGCCAGAGGCCGCCAGTCCGCGCCCAAGACGGGTGACGGTGACACGACGATCGAGCGGCGACCCCGTCGCATCGACCACGAGCAAGTTGGTGGAGTTGGTGCCGACATCGATCACCGCCACCGGAGAGGTACTGCGCGTTCCGGTCAACACGTAGTCAGTGCGACTGGAACCGAGATGTTCGGCAACCCAATCGCCGATGACGTCGTCGTTACCGACGAGCCAATTGGCGTAGTGCGCATGTAGGCACTTCACGCCCACCCGCGTTCCACCCACGCCACCCGTGGGCACGGGCCCCGTATGACCTTGTGGGATGAGCGCGTCTCGTTCGGCGGCGTAGCGGTCGTGTGTTGCGCGTAACTCGTCGGGATTCACTTCGGCCTCTGCGCGATTCACGCCACCTTCGGATTCGAGTCGTCCCACGATCGTGTTCTCGTGTTCACCGATCAGCCAATAGCGAGTGGGCATCGGGGTGCCGTCGTTCATCAGTGGCGCATTGCGCAGCACCACGGGCGACCCCGTCTTTGTGCGCACGGCCACCTGCCACTCTCCTTGTGGCTCTCGGCCAAGCAGACGGCGGATCTCGGCGAGATCGCCTTGATCAGAAGACGACGACACCAATGACGACAGCAACGACGGCGATCATGATGACGAGTGGCACGAGTCGTTTGGCGATGGTCGAACCTGCAGCATCGAGTAGATCGAGTGGGGCGACATCCGCAGACTCGATCTGACGCACACCAGTGGTCGAACTGGATGGTGAAGAGCTGACGGGAGTGGTCGCAGGCTCGGCTGGAGCAGATGCGATCAACGTGTTCAAGTTCTCCGTGAACTGTGCGAGCAGTTTGTCGCTCACATCGGCAAGCGCGCCGCGACCGAATTGGGACACCTTGCCAGAAATGGTGAGATCGGTGGTGACGACGCACTTCGTGCGCGAGGCATCGACCGATTGCAAGCTGGCAGTGATCAACGCGGAAGCGTTGCCCTTGCCGCCAGTGTCGCGACCCTCGCCTTTGAGCGTGGCGGTGTACGCAGCCTCGTCGCGAGAAATGAAAGAGGCTTGGCCCTTGAACTGCGCGAGGATCGGTCCGACCTTCACCTTCACTTGCCCGCGATAAATGTCGCCTTCGACTTCGGTGAGTTGCGCTCCGGGCAGGCACGGTGCAATGCGCTCGACATCGGTGAGGATGCTCCAGGCCTCGGCAATCGGCACTCCCACTTCGAATTCGTGTCGTAGATCCATCAGTCGTTCGTTTTCCTCTTCGTCTTGACGAGCGTCTCCAAGTCTTGCGTGGTATCGACGTCGAAGGCGGATCCCGCGCAAGGAACTTCCCTCACCCAATCGGGATGTTTGCGCATCACCGGTCGAGCGCCTTCGTCGCCAGTCTTCGGAAGTTCTTCCCACGTGCGGGACTCGAGCTTCACCGGGTTGCCTCGTGTGCCGTCGTACGTGGCCACGGCAACGGGGGAGTCGGCGGCAGCCACCGCCCGCCACGACTCGGGTGTCACGAGCGGCTGGTCGCCGAGGCCGACGACGATCGTCAAGAATCGCTGACTGCGGGCGTAGGTCACCGCAACCTGCAGCGAGCTTGCCAGTCCGCGTTGCCAATCGGGGTTGGAGAGCTGGGTGACGTCCTCAGGTAGGTCGAATTTCGTCTCACCAGTGACCACAACGACGGGACCGATCCCGGCGGCCACCGCAGAGCGCACCGCGTGGTCAATCAGGCGGGTGCCGTCGAAGGTGGCCGCCAGCTTGTGCTCGGGGCTGACGAACCGGGAGCCAGCCCCGGCCGCGAGCAGCACGACAAGGGGGCCGACCGTGCTCATCGCCTTGTTTTATCGGGGTTTCGCCTGATCACCAAATGTTACAAATGTATGTCATAGACTGTAACCAATCTGAAATACCGGCTCGACTGCCCCCCGGTCGAGCCAGCATCCCATGAGATTTTCCTCCCAACTCCTCTCGGCTCGTGCCGTCGTCAGGACCTTCGTCCTGCTGGCAACGGTGATCGCTGCATTGTTCGTGGTCGATTCCGCACAGGCCATTCCGATGGACCGTCAGGCGGAGCGTCGCTTTGCCCGTGCGGCTGCCGAGGTGCTGGCGGCTCTCGAGGGCGCTGAGCGACCAGGTGGGTTCGTCGATCAGGCCTATCGCGAACAGCTCGACAACCTGGCCACGAACGTTGCCACCTTCGTGGGCGTGGACGAGCGAGCGCTGCGCAGCGTGTGGGCCAACACGTCGATCGAACGATTGAAGGTGTTGATGACGGGGATGGTCGAATTGGGTACGCCGTATTCCGACAATGCATCCCAACCGGGTGTCGGTTTCGACTGTTCGGGTTTTGTGCAGTACGTGTGGCAGCAAGTGGGTGTGTCGTTGCCACGTGGTTCTGGTTCGCAGTATCTCTCTGGCGATCGCGTGATGCGAGACGAAGCGCAACCAGGTGACCTCGTCTGGAGGCCAGGTCACGTGGCGCTGTATCTCGGAGTCAAAGGCGCCATCTTGCAGACGCCGTACGGCGGACGGCAGGTGGAGCTGCACATGATGAACTCGCGCATTCAGTCGTGGGTTCGTTACTCGAACCCGCTCGCGTGATTTCAGCGGTGAATCGGGCCGCTCGAGTCGCGTAGCGACGGAGCGTTGCGCCCGGTGCGGCGGGCGATGATCTCGCCACAAATCGAGACCGCAGTCTCTTCTGGTGTGCGTGCACCGATGTCGAGACCAATGGGTGACATCAACCTAGCGAGGTCGTTCGGATCGGTGATACCCACTTCGGCCAATCGCTCCAAGCGCTTGGCGTGTGTCTTGCGACTACCCATCACGCCGATGTAGCCGACTCTCGTGCGCAACGCGCCTTCGACCGCGGGAACGTCGAACTTGGGATCGTGGGTGAGGATGCACACGGCATCACGTGAGGTGAGCGATGCACCTCGTTGTTCGAACAGCGGGCCGGGCCACGATACGAGTACCTCATCGGCCATCGGGAAGCGACGACGCGTGGCGAAAATCTCGCGCGCGTCGCAGACCACGACGTAGTAGCCGAGCAATTTGGCGGCATTCGCCAGCGCAGAAGTGAAATCCACCGCACCGAAGATCAGCATCGTCGGTGGAGGTGCGAACGAGTTGATGAATACCTTGACGGTGGGTGAGTCCTCGAGATCCTCGGGAGTGGTTTGACCCTCCGGTCCGTAATGTCGCACGCCCGTGCGGCCAGCTTCGATTTCGCCGAGTGCATCGCGAACCACGATGCGATCGAGTTCGGCGTTACCGAGAGAACCGAGTGGTTCGAGCCCGGGCGAGACGAGCAGGTTTGCACCCACTTGAGGCCCGTCGATCACAGTGATCAGCGCCACGGGCGTGCGCTCGCGTAAGCGAGCAGAAAACGTCTCATAGAGCGACATCGAGTTCACCAATCGAGTGGTTGGAGGAACACGTGGATGATTCCACCGCAGGTGAGGCCTACGGCGAAGGCCTCGTCATCGGAGTACCCGAAGGTAACGACACCGGGCTGACGCTCGCCGGCCAACAGGGCGAGTGCCTCGGTGACGACCGCGCCTTCCACGCAACCACCGCTCACGGAGCCCACCACTTCGCCATCCTCATTGACGGCCATCGCCGCACCAGGGTCGCGAGGGCCGGAGCCTGCGATGTCGACCACGCGCGCCAACACGATTCGTTTGGCGTCGCGTTGCCAGCGATCGATGTCAGGAAGCAGATCTTTCATCGACGTTCAGTCAATCGCGGGAAAGCGCAGTTGCCAGTTGTTCGAGTGAACCAAGGGAGTGACCCTCGAGAAACAGATCGACGTGGGGCAGTGCGGCGGCCATGCCCCGTGCAAGAGGGGCGTAGCCAGGGGTCACCTTCAATGGGTTCACCCACAGGATGCGATGAGCAACCCGCGAAAGCCGTTCCATCTGTTCACCCAGCAACTCGGGGTTGCCACGGTCCCAGCCATCGGAAAGCACCACCACGTCGGCGCCACGAGCCAAGCCGCGAGTACCCCAGCGATCGTTGAACTGGGCAAGGCACTCGCCAAGTCGGGTTCCACCACTCCAATCGGTGGCGCTGCGACTTGCGCGCTGCAATGCGATGTCGGGATCGCGATTGTTCAACTCGCGGGTGATGCGTGTGAGCCGCGTGCCCACGACGAAGGCCTCCACGCGACGGCGCCCGATCACAGCGCCATGCATGAAGCGCACGAGTGCGCGCGCGTAGGGCTCCATCGATCCGGAAATGTCGAGGAGCACCACCAGTTGACGGTGTCTCCACGAGTGATCGCGGCGATGCAAGGTGATTGGCTCGCCATATCGGGAGAGTGCGGTGCGCACGGTGCGCCGCATGTCGAGGGTGACACCGCGACGGCCCGTTGGTTCGAGGCGCAGCGACTGCTTGCGAGCTCCCATCAGCCGAATGGCCGCGATCAGTCGATCGAGTTCCGCCAACTCGTCCGCGGAACAGTCACGGAAGTCCTTGTCGCGCAGTACTTCGATTCGCGAGAAGCGCAGGTGCAACTCGTCAGCTGCATCGCCAGTCGATTCGTCGCCGTCGAGTGAATCTGGCGAGTCAGTGATCAGCGTGAGGGAGCGCTCGACCACTTCGTCTTCTGGCAGGTCGAAGAAGTGTTGTTCCCAGAACACCGCGAACGCGCGGTCATAGATGCTGATGTCCTCATGGCGACGAACGAGCGTTGCCCTGCCTGCCCAGTACACCTGGGTGCGCTCGTTGAGCGAGAGCTCACCCAGTGCACGCACGAACAGCACCACGGAGTCCACGGGAACCTCGAGTCCGGCACCGCGCAACACGCGGGAGAACGACACGGCGATCGTCTCTGGATCGGTGGGGTGTTGGAGTGTCGCCGACATGGCAGTGAAATCTCAGTGACTGAGCGACAAGCCGCGATCGAAGGCCTCGCGCACGAGATCGGCCATGCCGTGTTCGCGCACCTTTTCCTGGTCTTCGCGGTACTTGAGCACGGTTCCGAGCGTGGCGGCAACCACCGACTCGTTGAGTTCGGTGAGACCGAGCGTGGCGAGCGCCGTCGCCCAGTCGATCGTCTCGGCAACTCCTGGTGGCTTGTACAGGTGCATCGCACGCATCGACTCGACGGCGGCGGCAACCTGCGCTGCAAGCACCGCGGCAATACCGGGAACCCGGCTGCGCACGATCCGCACTTCGCGTTCGAAAGCCGGATGATCCACCCAGTGGTAGATGCAGCGCCGCTTGAGAGCGTCGTGCACATCGCGTGTGCGGTTGGAGGTGAGCACCACGAGCGGAGGTGTGGCCGCCTTGAAGGTGCCCACTTCAGGAACCGTCACCTGGAAGTCGGAGAGCACCTCGAGCAGATACGCCTCGAACTCGTCATCGGCACGATCGATTTCGTCGATCAAGAGCACGGGCTGGCGCGCCGCAGGCTCGAGTGCACGGAGCACCGCACGTTTGACGAGGAATCGCTCGCCGTAGAGATCCGACTCGAGTGCCTCGGCACCGCGGGTACGAGCCTCGCCGGACGCTTCAGCTGCACGAAGGTGCAGCAATTGTCGCGAATAATCCCAGTCGTAGACGGCCTGGGTGACGTCGATGCCTTCGTAACACTGCAATCGAATCAGTTCACCGCCGGTGATTGCTGCGAGCACTTTGGCGAGTTCCGTCTTGCCAACACCTGCTTCACCTTCGAGCAACAGTGGTCGTCGAAGAGCGGAGGAGAGATAGACGGCCGTCGCGAGGCCTTCATCGGCGAGGTAGTTGCGTTCGGCGAGTGCCGCAGAAACGTCTGGAACGCTCGTCAACCCCGTCACGCTGGCAAGGCTATTTCGTTCGGCATCAGGTATCGAAGCCCAAACCCACGCGATCGAGCAATCGCAGCCACAGGTTGCGCTTGCCCGTGCGATCTTCACGGTGCAACGACCAGCGAGTGAGCTGAATACCGAGGAAGCGGAATGGTTCCGGCGGGAACGGAATGGGCTTGGATGAAACGAAGTCGGTTTCGCGAGCAGGGGATTTCACGTCATCGAGCATGTCGAGCAACACCACACCACCGAATCGTGAACTCGCCACGCCGAGACCTGTGTACCCGATGGCGTAGGCGACCTTGCCGTCGTACGCACTGCCCCAGAACACCGAGATGCGACTGCACGTGTCGATCGCTCCACCCCAGGCATGACTGAACCGAATGCCTTCCAGTTGAGGGAATGTCTCGAAGAAATGTTGCGACAACTTGGCCCACGTCTCGGGTCGTGATTCGAGTTCGTGCGACATCTTTCCGCCGAAGTGGTACATCGCGTCGTAACCGCCCCACAACACACGATTGTCGGCGGTGAGTCGGTAGTAGTGGAACTGATTCGAAATGTCGGAGAGACCTTGGCGGTTCTTCCAGCCGAGCGAGTCGAGTTGGCTTGCAGATAGTGGCTCGGTGGTGAGGCAGTAGTCGTAGACGGGAACTATGTAGTTGCGCATTCGTCGCAGCAATGGCCTGAACGCATTGGTGGCAAGTGCGACTCGTCGCGCATCGATCTTGGCGAGAGGTGTCGTGATTACGACACGGTTCACGTCTTCGTCGATGGCGGTTGCCTTGGTGTCTTCGTAGATGCGTACGCCGAGTGACATCGCTGCGCGCTTCAATCCCCAGGCAAGTCGAGCGGGGTCGACCAGCGCGGTGTTGTTGCGTCGCCACATTCCGCCCGTGAAGATCGGCGAGTTCACCTCGCGCTTCACCGCATCGGCATCCAGCCACGTCACTGCCTGACCCATCTCGGCGAGGTGCTCGTAGTCCTCGCGTAGTTCGTCGAGGTAGCTCGGCGAGTGGCGAGTGTTGGCGATGTCGATGGCGCCGGGACGCTCGAAGTCGCAGTCGATCGAATAACGGCGGATGGCACGCTCGATCTCGTCCAGATTCTCCACGCCGAGTCGCTCGAGCGCGTCGACCTCATCGGGGAAGTGGCGCTGGGCATTGGCGATGCCGTGGGTGAGGCTCGAGTCCATGAACCCGCCGTTGCGCCCGCTGGCCGCCGAGGCGATCTCGTGTGCCTCGATCAGAACGACGTCACGGGATGGATCGCGCTCCTTGGCCACGATCGCGGTCCAGAGTCCCGTGTAGCCGCCGCCGACCACGCACAGGTCGCAGCGTTCGTCGTGGACGAGCATCGGATTCGACTCCGGTTCATCGGCATCGTCGAACCAGTAGGGGAACGAGTCGGCATCGGCGATCGCATCGAGGAAACGCTCGTCTTTGTTGAACCCAACCATGGGCTTTCTCACCGCCTAACGAGAAAGCAGATTACCAGTGCCCCAACTAGCGTTTCTCGCTGTGGACCTGGGAATTCGCGGAAAACGTGCAGCCGTTGCGGCCGGTACTGCCGGACTCGGCTTCGGTGCCGCGGCTGCCCTCGTCACCGAAGGGGTGGATGTCGTCGTCTGCGGTCGCGATGCGGCACGTCTCGATGCGGCGACGGCGAAACTCGGATGCCGCGGTGTCATCGCCGACGTCTCCACCATCGAGGGTTCGATCGACTTCATTCGTCAGGCAACTGCCTTGCTCGGTGGCATCGACATTCTGGTGGCCAATGGTGGAGGCCCGCCCGCAGGCGACTTCGCGTCCACGCCACTCGAGAGTTATGCGCCGGCAGTGGAACGCAGCATGTTGTCGGTGGTGGCGATGTGCAAAGAAGTGGTCCCCGGCATGCAGGAGCGAGGTTGGGGGCGGATCGTGGCGATCACTTCCACTTCGGTGCGTCAGCCGATCGGCAATCTCATCTTGTCGAATGCGGCACGTTCGGGTGTCACGTCGTTCTTGAAGACGATGTCGCGCGAAGTTGCTGCGCATGGCATCACGGTGAACACCGTGCAACCCGGAACCCACGCAACCGATCGCATTACGCAGCTTTATGGTTTAATTCCGAGCGGCAAGGAGCTCGGAATTCCCACGGGAACCATCGGTGATCCTGCCGACTTCGGCAAGGTGGTGGCGTTCCTCTGTGGTGATGCAGCGAAGTTCGTGACAGGCACCAACATCCAAGTCGATGGCGGCGCCTACAGCGGTTTGCTGTAACCGTTCGAGTTCAGCTCAGCGCGCGGCGCACCAAGACGCGGGCAAGGTGCCTGCGGTATTCGGCGCTTGCATTCAAGTCGTCCTGCGGTTCGCCTTCCGCATCGGCAAGCGCGGCTGCATCGGCGAGCGCTGCACCACCGTTCAGCGCGTTCATGGTGCTCGTGGCGAGGATTGGCGTGGAACCCATGTTGACGAGTCCGACACCGGAAGAACCGTTCAGTTGCCACGCTGCAACGCCGACGATCGCCCAGTCCTGAGCGCGACGATTGAATTTCTGGAATCCCCACTTCGCGCCGGTGATCTTCGGAACGCGAATCTCGGTGATCATTTCGTCGGGTGAAAGCGCACTCTCGAGAAAGCCTTTGTAGAAGTCGCGTGCGGCGATGGAGCGCTCGCCCTGTGGCCCTCGCACCACGTACGTGGCACCGAGCGCGAGGGTGGTGGCGGGCAAGTCGCTCGCGGGGTCGGCATGTGCGATGGAGCCGCCGATCGTGCCGCGGTGGCGCACCTGTGAGTCGCCGACATGGCTTGCCGCGTGCGCGAGCAATGGAACGTGTGTCTTCAGCAGGTCGGAGTTTTCGACGTCCATGTGGCGGGTGAGTGCCCCGATGGCAATGTGGTCACCGGCATCTTTGACGTACGAGAGATCCTTCACTCGACCGATGTCGACGAGCACGGTGGGCTGAGCGAGGCGGAGTTTCATCAACGGGATCAGGCTGTGGCCACCGGCGAGGAACTTGGCTTCTTCGCCGTACTGACCGATCAGGTTGATGGCTTCGTCCGCCGACGAGGCGCGCTGGTACTCGAACGCGGCGGGAATCATCGACTCGCTGGGCCCTTGGAAGCGGCGTCAAGCACCGACTTCACGATGTTGTGATAGCCGGTGCAGCGACAGAGATTGCCTTCGAGGCCGATGCGCACGTCATCTTCGCTCGGATTCGGGTTCTCGTTCAGCAGGCCGATCGCTGCCATCACCATGCCCGGTGTGCAGAATCCGCACTGCAACCCGTGGTTCTCCATGAACGCCTTCTGCATCGGATGCATCTCACCGTTCTTGGCGAGACCTTCGACTGTGGTCACTGCACAACCGTCGGTTTGTACGGCGAGAACCGTGCAGCTCTTCACGGCTTCGCCGTCGAGGTGCACGGTGCATG
>CAZZJH010000055.1:7245-9549 GCA_964654335.1 uncultured Acidimicrobium sp. | reverse complement strand
GCTCGTCGAGGCAGTCAATCTCGGTGTCGACCAGTTCGACTGCGTGCTGCAGACTCGACTCGGAAGGCATGGAACTGCGCTCACGCGCGCGGGACGGGTCAACATCAAGCGGGCGGAGTTTGCTCTCTCGGACGAACCGATCGATCCCACCTGCTCGTGCATGGTGTGCGCGCGGCACTCCCGAGGATATGTGCGTCACCTGTTCCAGGTGGGTGAACCGACGGCCTCCCGATTGGTCTCACTGCACAACGTCAGTTGGACGATCTCGTTGATGGCTGAAATGAGGCAACGCATCGTGGCGGGCACGTTCGACGCTTTGCGTGCCGAGATCCTTGCTGTCTGGGCTGACTAGTTCAACGCGGCACGGATAGAGTCTGAGCCCATGTTCTCGCTTCATGTGTTTCTCGCAGCCGCAGCTTCTGACACGGGCTCAGGCGGAGGTTTGCTCAGTCTGTTGCCGTTGGTCCTCATCTTCGGCGTGATGTACTTCCTGCTGTTGCGTCCGCAACGCAAGCGTCAGAAGGAATCACAGCGCCTGCAGAGCAGTTTGTCCGAGGGCGACGAGGTCATCCTCAATTCGGGCATCTACGGCTTCGTCTCGGCCGTTGAGGATGGATACCTCTGGCTCGACATTGCCGAGAAGGTTGAAATTCGTGTCGCTCGGAGTGCCGTCGCGTCACGAGTCTCCTCTCCTGCGGAGGAGCAGACCGCAACCGAAGACAAGAAGTAGTCACCTTCCAGTGACCAAGCGTCTCGTCGCTTCTCTCGTCGGCATTCTCGTCGTCGTATTCGGTGGTCTTGCCGCCAATCTGACCGTAGGCAACGTGCCAGCGCTCGGTCTCGATCTGCAAGGTGGTGCATCCGTCACGTTGACGCCCGTGGGCGATTACGAGCCAGCCGCGCTCGAAGTGGCGGTGGAGATCATTCGCGCTCGTGTGGATTCGCTCGGTGTGGCAGAACCGGAAATCATCAGTCAAGGCGACACCGTCGTGATCAATCTCCCCGGAGTGGAAGATCAGGATCGTGCGTTGCAAATCGTCGGTGCACAGGGTCAAGTGCTGTTGAGGCCCGTGCTACAAAGCGGCACGCTCTCATCCACGACTACGTCGTCGGTTCCAGAAAATGCCCCTGATCTCACGGACCCGAACGCAACGGTATTGCTCACCGATGACATGGGCATCAGTTACCAGGTCGGTCCAGCCGCAGCGACGGGCGACGTGTTCGAGAACGATGCTGCTGCGGACATCTCCAGCGGTAAATGGGCGGTGGTGGTGAGCCTGCGTGGTGGAGCCGAGGGCGAGGACGTCTGGAACGCGTTGACCACAAAGTGCTTCAACCGCGATGCAACATGTCCCACGGCGCAAGTTGCGATCGTGCTCGACGGCAACGTGATTTCTGCGCCAGTCGTGCAAGAGCCGGTGTTCACCGGTGGCACCGTCCAGATCAGTGGCGACTTCACCGAAGAAGAGGCACGCGATTTGGCCAAGATCCTTGAGTTCGGTGCCGTACCGGTCGAGTTCGATGTGGCTTCGGTGCAGACGGTGTCGCCGACCCTCGGTAGCGACTCGCTACGCGCAGCGATCATCGCCGGCCTCGTTGGGCTCGGTCTCGTGATCCTCTTCTTCTTTGCGTACTACCGACTGCTCCCCGTGGTCATGCTCTTGGGTCTCTCGTTGTCCGGGTCGTTGATGTGGAGTGTCATCGCGCTGCTGTCCAAGACGAACGGCTTGGCGCTCACGTTGGCCGGAGTGGCCGGAATCATCGTTTCGGTTGGTGTGACGGTGGACTCTTACGTGGTGTTCTTCGAGCGACTGAAGGACGAGGTTCAGGCAGGCCGTTCGCTACGCGGGTCTGCGCAACGCAGTTTCCAAAGCGCATTCCGTACCATCCTCATTGCGGACGGTGCTTCGTTCATCGGCGCCGTGGTGTTGTGGTATCTCACCGTAGGCGCGGTGCGCGGATTTGCATTCTTCCTCGGTCTCTCGACTCTGATCGACGTCATCGTCGCGTACTTCTACACCCGACCAGCCGTGTTGCTTTTGGCTCGCACGAAGTTGTTCGGAGGCAGTCGCGTGCTTGGTGTGCGTCAAAGTGATCAAGGAGCATCAGCATGAGCTTGTGGGGTCGGCTGTATCGGGGAGAGACGACGATCAACTTCGTCGGTCGTCGAATTTGGGGTTTCGGGTTCTCCGGATTGCTGGTTCTCATTTCGTTGTTCTCGCTCGGTTTTCGTGGACTCAACCTCGGCATCGATTTCGAGGGGGGAGTTTCCTGGGAGCTGTCGACAGAGACCGTGCAGATCAG
>CAZZJH010000055.1:5211-7145 GCA_964654335.1 uncultured Acidimicrobium sp. | reverse complement strand
GCGATGGTCCACGACATCGTCATCAGTGTCGGTGTCTACTCATTGTTCGGCTTCCTCGTGACACCAGCCACCGTGGTGGCGTTCCTCACGATTCTCGGCTACTCGCTCTACGACACGATCGTCGTGTTCGACCGCGTCCACGACAACTCGAAGCGGCTCGGCTCGTCGCGAGTTTCATACGGTGATGTCGTGAACGTGTCGATGAACCAGGTGTTGATGCGCTCGCTGAACACTTCCATTTCGGCATTACTCCCAGTCATTTCGCTGCTAGTCGTAGGGTCGTGGTGGCTCGGTGCGGTGACGCTCCGCGAGTTCGCCATCGCCCTGTTGGTCGGTTTGTTCCTGGGTGCCTACTCGTCGATCTTCATCGCAGCCCCGTTGCTTGCCGTGTACAAAGCTCGCGAACAGCGGTACGCGGCGGTCAAGAACGTGTTGCATATCGGCGAGGAAATGCAAAGACTGATGGGCTCCGGGCGCGAGGAGTCGAAGCGCATCAAGGCCGAGCCCGTGGATGGAGTTGCGCGGGCAACCAGCGCGCTCACTCACCCTCCGCGACCACGCAAGAACAAGCGTCGCTGATTCCAGCCCGTAGAATTCGGGCATGTTGGTGAGCGCATGAGCACCACGTCCCGCGTCCTTCCTTGGCGCCGTTCCCAGGCTTCGGTCTCTACCGAGCTGGCGCCCTTGCTCAGTCTGTATCGCGCCCGTCATCCCAAGGGGCAGGTCGGGATGATCAACACGGCTTTCGAGATGGCTCGCGAAGCCCATCGCAATCAGTCGCGAATGAGTGGCGAGCTGTACATCTCGCACCCCGTTGCCGTAGCTCGCATCGTGGCCGAGATCGGTCTCGACGAAGTTTCACTGGCTGCTGCGTTGTTGCACGATGCGGTCGAGGACACGGAAATCACCCTCGCCGACGTCGAGTCGAACTTCGGCCCTGAGGTCGCCTCGATCGTCGATGGTTTGACCAAGCTGGAGCGACTGCAGTTCGACTCTCGCGAGGCACAACAAGCAGCGACGATGCGCAAGATGCTGGTCGCGATGGCCAAGGACTTGCGTGTTCTGATCATCAAGTTGGCTGACCGACTGCACAACATGCGCACGATCGCATCGGCACCGTTCGAGAAACAGCGTCGTGTCGCCCAGGAGACCCTCGACATCTATGCACCTCTCGCGCATCGATTGGGTATGCAAGAAATTCGCCAACAACTCGAGGATCTTTCTTTTGCTGCGCTGTATCCGAAGCGCTACGCGGAACTCGACTATCTCGTGTCTTCGCGTGCCCCGGAACGTGACGTCTACTTGGCCAAAGCGCTCGGTCAGGTCAACCAGTGGCTGACGGAAGTCGGCATTCGCGCGGACCTCACGGCCCGCGGCAAACATCTTTGGAGCCTCTACGAGAAGATGGTGCAGAAGGGTCGTGAATTCGACGACATCTTCGATTTGATGGCGATTCGCATCATCGTCGACGATGTGAAGGCCTGTTACGCGGCACTTGGTTGCATCCACGGACACTGGACACCCGTTGCCGGTCGGTTCAAGGACTACATCGCGATGCCGAAGTTCAACCTGTATCAGTCACTGCACACGACGGTGATCGGTCCGGGTGGCAAGGCGATCGAGGTGCAGATTCGTTCCCATGACATGCATCGTCGTGCAGAGTGGGGAGTGGCCTCCCATTGGGCCTACAAAGACGGTGCGGCTGCGACCGACATCGATTGGTTGAACCGAATCGTCGATTGGCAGGACGAGATCTCCGATCCACTGCAGTTCCTCGAGAACCTGAAGACCGATCTCGAACAGGACGAGATCTTCGCGTTCACACCAAAGGGGAAGGCGATTGCCTTGCCCGTGGATTCGACGCCCGTCGACTTCGCCTACAGCGTGCACACCGAGATCGGGCACCACTGTGTTGGAGCACGCGTGAATGGTCG
>CAZZJH010000055.1:0-5111 GCA_964654335.1 uncultured Acidimicrobium sp. | reverse complement strand
GACGCGACGATGGTGCAGCTCGCCACCTGTTGCACCCCGTTGCCAGGCGACGACATTCTTGGCGTGCTTGGAGCAACCGGCCTCGTTTCGGTTCATCGCGGCGATTGTGCCCGAGCAACCTCGGTGGTGGCCCGAAACGAGGGTCGTCTCGTGGATGTCGAGTGGTCCGGTCAACACCAAGACACGACTTTCATTGCGGCCGTCGAAGTGGTGGCAATCGATCGCACACGATTGTTGCGAGACGTCGCCAATGCTCTGTCCGAAGAGCATGTCAACATCGTCTCGTGCTCGACCTTCACCGGTTCGGACCGGGTGGCCAAGATGCGTTTCGAATTCGAGTTTTCCGATCCGAGCCACCTGCAGTCCGTTCTTCGCACGATCAAGCGAATCGACTCCGTATACGACGCCTATCGAGTGATGTCGAGTGAGCATCCGGCATCTAGTGTTCTTGCGTGAATTCGTTCGCCACGAGTCCCGGCACGCGGGACATCCTTCCTCCTGACGCGGCGAGGTGGCGCGCGTTCCAAGAGACATTCGCGAGTGTTGCTTCGCGATACGGGTGTTCGTACATGATTCCACCGATGTTCGAAGACTTGGGCGTGTTCCTGCGTCTCGGTGAAGCCACCGACGTCGTCACCAAGGAGATGTACGACTTCGAGGACAAGGGTGGTCGTCGGGTAGCCCTTCGCCCAGAGCAAACGGCCAGTGTGTGTCGGGCATTCGTGCAGCATCGACCGACGACGCCATGGAAGGTGTGGTACGCGGGTCCAAATTTCCGATATGAGAAGCCACAACAAGGCCGTTACCGACAATTCGATCAAGTCGGAGTGGAAGTGCTCGGTGTCGACGATCCTCATGCAGACGTCGAAGTGATCACCTTGGCCTGGGAGTTTTATCGAGCCCTCGGGTTGTCTCACGTCCACTTGGCGTTGAACACGCTCGGCAATGGCAGTGAGCGGGCCCGTTGGACCGATGCGCTCGCGAAGTACTTTCGCGACAATGAGTCTGCGCTGACCGCCGACTCGCGAGCGACGCTGGCGAAGAATCCGTTGCGCGTTCTCGATTCCAAGCGACCAGACGATGCGGCCGTGATCGAGGCTGCGCCGCGAATTGACGAATTCCTCGGTGAAGAGTCTGCCGAACACTTCGCCGTGGTGTGTCGATCACTCACCGAGCTCGGCATCCCGTACACGGTCGAGGCTCGGTTGGTGCGGGGGTTGGACTACTACTGCCACACCACGTTCGAGTTCGTGAGCACAGCGTTGTCCGCCGCGCACACGGCGATCGGTGGCGGAGGTCGGTACGACGGATTGGTCGAGCAGTTGGGCGGGCCGGCTACTCCGGGGGTCGGTTTCGCACTTGGGCTCGACCGAACGTTGTTGGCGTGCGACGCCGAATCGGTGTTTCCCGCACCCCGGGAGACGGTCCGAGTTTTCGTCGTCGATACCACCGGTGGCGGCGAGGCTCAACGGCTGGCGGCAGAGTTGCGCTCGGCCGGTCTCACGGTGGACCGAGCGTTCGAGCAGAGGAGTATGAAGGCTCAGATGAAGGCTGCTGACCGAAGTGGTGCAGAGATTGCCTTGATCGTTGGCTCCGATGAATTGGCGACCGACAGTATCGTGATGCGCCTGATGACGACCGGTGAACAGTCCAAGGTTGAGCGTACCGTGGTTATTGAGACCGTGCATCGTGCGCTCGCCAGCATGGACGTCAAGTGAGCGACGCCACTTCACTGCGCACCCACTTGTGTGGTCGGGTGTCTTCCGACCTCATCGGATCGAAGGTGGTGTTGTGTGGCTGGATCGCCCGACGTCGTGAGCACGGAGAGCATCTTGCCTTTCTCGATCTGCGCGATCACTCGGGAGTGGTGCAATGCGTCGTCGATGCCAGCGTGGATGCCCGCAGCGAGTGGGTGGTGCGTATCGAAGGAACCGTGCAAGCTCGTCCTGAGGGGACGGTCAACGAGAACATTCGCACCGGCTCGGTGGAGATCATCGACTGTGTGGTGACCACGTTGAACAAAGCTGAGGCCCCACCGTTCCCGGTTGACTCTCGGGCCGACGACGTGGACGAGAACGTTCGGTTGAAGTATCGCTACATCGACATTCGTCGTGAGCGAATGCAGAAGAACCTGCGAATTCGAGCAAAGGTCAACTCCGCCATTCGCAGGGCGATGGAAGAGCAGGAATTCGTCGAGGTGGAAACTCCGTTCCTCATGCCGAGCACTCCGGAAGGCGCTCGAGAGTTCCTCGTTCCATCACGCAAGGAACCGGGATCGTTCTACGCCTTGCCGCAATCCCCTCAGTTGTGGAAGCAGTTGTTGATGGTGGCGGGTGTGGACCGCTACTTCCAAATCGCTCGTTGTCTCCGCGACGAGGATCTACGTGCCGATCGTCAATACGAATTCATGCAACTCGATGCCGAGATGAGTTTCGTCGGCGTGGACGACGTTCTCCGGGCGATCAGTCGCGCAGTCGTCGCGGCTGCAGAGTCCGTCATCGGTTCCGTGCCTCCCGAGATCGAACGAATCACGTGGCGGGAAGCGATGAACCGTTTCGGCGTGGACAAGCCGGACATGCGTTTCGGACTCGAACTGATCGAGCTGACTTCGGTGTTCGCCGCGACTGAGTTCAAGGCCTTTGCCCAGGCCCCATCGATCAAGGGAATACGAGTCGATGCGGCAACGTATCCCGAGGCTGCTGCAGCCGGACGCAACAAGTTGGATCAACTCACCGATCGTGCCAAGCAGGTGGGAGCCAAAGGTCTC
Source organism: uncultured Acidimicrobium sp. (assembly GCA_964654335.1). Lineage (GTDB taxonomy): Bacteria > Actinomycetota > Acidimicrobiia > Acidimicrobiales > Ilumatobacteraceae > UBA3006. The sequence goes on along the minus strand of CAZZJH010000055.1, from coordinate 2,344 downwards.
GTGTGGATGCGAGTGGGTGATGGTGGCGCGCTCGACTCACCCGTGGCGAAGTTCCTCGGCGATGCGGAAAAGCAGAACCTGCTTGCGACGACCGGAGCCGTGAGCGGTGACTTGCTGTTGCTCGTCGCCGACGAGTGGTCGACCACCTGCGAAGTTCTGGGACAGTTGCGTAACGACATCGGTCGTCCTCCGGTGCATGAAGGTCCGTATCGGTATGCATGGATCGTCGACTTCCCGTTGTTCGTCGGCGTCAATGCGCAAACTGGTCGTCCGCAGCCCGGACACCACCCGTTCTGCCAGCCTCACCCGGATGACATCGATCGGCTCGAAACCGATCCAATGAGTGTTCGCGCTTTGGCCTACGACTTGGTGTTGAACGGTTGGGAATTGGGGTCGGGATCGATTCGTATTCACGATCCGGAGATGCAGCGACGCGTGTTCCGTCACCTCGGAATCACCGACGAGGAAGCCGATCGTCGTTTTGGCTTCTTCTTGCAGCCGTTCAAGTTCGGTGCACCGCCACACGGTGGATTCGCCTTCGGTATCGATCGTTTGGTGGCGATCCTGGCCGGTGAAGAGAACATCCGTGAAGTGATCGCGTTTCCGAAGACGCAATCTGGTCTCGATCCGATGACCAATGCGCCGACTCCGGTCGGCGACGCGCAATTGGCGGAGCTCGGTATCCGCACGTTGCCCAAACCCGCCAAGAGCTGAACGGATGGTTCGTCGTGGGTGACGACCTGTTCAGTGCTCGAGCAGCAGAGCAACTGCGTGGTCAGGCACCGTTGGCGGCGCGTCTTCGCCCGCGCACCTTGGATGACATCGTCGGTCAGGAACATCTGCTTGCAGTTGGGGCACCACTTCGTCGATTGATCGAGTCCGATCGAATCTCGAGTGCGATTTTTTGGGGTCCTCCAGGGACGGGCAAGACGACTCTCGCCGAAGTAATCGCGTCGACCACCAATCGTGCTTTCGAGAGACTTTCGGCGGTGACTGCTGGAGTCAAAGAGGTGCGCGAAGCGGTGGATCGCGCTGAACAACGACTCGGCCAGCAGGGGATCGGCACGATCGTGTTCGTCGACGAGATCCATCGCTTTTCCAAGAGTCAACAAGATGCTCTGCTCCCGGCGACCGAGAGTGGAGTCATCACTTTGATCGGAGCGACCACGGAGAATCCGTTCTTCGAAGTCAATGCACCGCTGCGAAGTAGGAGCACGTTGTTTCGACTCGAATTGCTCTCGACGGCAGCAACTCGTCAGTTGTTGGAGCGTGGTTTGGCCGCTGAATCAGCCGAAGCCCAACCTGCGGCGCTCGAACTCTTGGCTGCTCGATGCGGGGGAGACGGTCGACAGGCATTGACCGCACTCGAAGTTGCCTGTGCAATCGCGAAAGGTCACGCCAACGATGTCGTCGTAGTCGGTGTCGAAGATGTGGAGGCGGCGCTCGGTGTGAGTGCGATGAGATATGGGCGTGACGATCACTACGACGTGACCTCGGCCTTCATCAAGAGCATTCGCGCGAGTGACGTCGAAGCCGGAGTGTTCTGGTTGGCACGAATGCTCGAGGCGGGTGAGGACCCGCGATTCATCGCCCGGAGACTCGTGATCCTGGCCAGTGAGGACATCGGTGTGGCCGATCCCCAGGCTCTCGTCGTGGCGGTTGCTGCGGCCCAGGCTCTCGAGGTGGTGGGTTTGCCGGAAGCCCAATTGAACCTTGCTCAAGCCGTGGTGCATCTCGCGAAGGCTCCCAAAAGCAATGCGGTCTCGCAGGCAATTTGGACGGCACGAGACGACGTTCGGCGAGGAGTGGACCTCGCCGTTCCGTCCTTCCTGGCGGATGCGCACTACGCAGGCGCGACAGAAATCGGCCACGGGGTCGGTTATCGATCGCCGCACGATGATCCGACGGCCGCTGATCGTGATCATTTGCCGGAGCAAACTGCTGGTCGCCCCCCGCGATCGCAGCCGTACTTTCGCGAACACTGATGCCGGGGTTGCAAACTCTGGAACGTGCTCCTCTCTGATCCTCGAGAAGCACGACCTCTAGACTTGGAGAACGATGCCCGGCCCGAAGATCCAAACTGCAGACCAGTTGCGAGAGGCGTTCCTCGGATTCTTCGCCAGTAAGGGTCACTCTCGGGTGCCGTCAGCGAGTCTGATTCCGCACGACCCGACGGTGCTGTTCACGGTTGCCGGCATGGTGCCGTTCAAACCGTATTTTCTGGGCGACGAGGCGGCCCCGTACTCCCGCGCGGCGTCGGTGCAGAAGTGCGCTCGCGCGGGCGGAAAACACAACGATCTCGACGACGTCGGACGCACCAAGCGACATCTCGTGTTCTTCGAGA
>CAZZJH010000054.1:0-9623 GCA_964654335.1 uncultured Acidimicrobium sp. | reverse complement strand
TGAACCAGGCCGACCAGACGTCCTTGTTGTTGTCCACCCACTCGCGGGCCACTTCTGCAGCCGTGCGACCGTCGATATCGACAGGTGCAAGGAATGCCAGCTGGTCATCCGTGGTGATGGTGAACTTCTCCAAGAATGCGAACACCTTGGCGTCCACGTCCTTCAACTTGGCCGAGACAATCTTGAAGAGCACATCTTCCGGATAGTCACCGTCACACGACTCCGGCGTGGCTGCGCAATCGGCAGTTGCCGTCGGCAGCGCAATGTTCTTCAGGTTGTACTTGCCTACTGCACCCGACGGAGTCCAGTAGTACATGATCAACGGCGTCTTGTTGGCGGCCAATGCGGCGATCTCTGCTTGAGTGGCGGCCTCCGAACCGGAGAACTGCACTTCAAACGGCAGACCGAGGGTCTTGATGATGCCCTCGTCGTACTGCGAGAACGACGCATCCATGCCGAGGAAACGACCATTGGAACCAGTGGCTGCCGTGGCAAAACCCTTGGCAACTTCCGGATCCTTCAGCGCTTCCCACGAATCGGCCAAGGCGGGATAGGCCTCGAGCACGTAGTCGGGAACGAACCAACCGATCTTGCCGATCGTGCCGAGTTCGCCAACGTTGATGATCGATCCGTCATCGATGAAGGCCTGCTCATCGGGCGTCACGCCAGATGGCCACACTTCGACGTTGGCGTGCACGTCCCCAGCGGACATACCCGCGAACATCGCGTTCTCGTCGATGTCGACGATCTCCACCGGGTTGCCCAGGTTCTCTTCGATCAGGATCTTGATGATTTCGGTTTCCACTGCGGATGCCGACCAGTTGTTACGGACGATCTTGATGGTCTCCGTGCCACCGCCTCCGCCCGCACTCTCGGAGCCACTGTCATCGCTACCGCCACAGGCGGCACCGATCAGCGAACCGGCTACGACGAGCGCCGCAATGAGACGCTTCTTGCTTCCTCGCATGATTCCCCCTTGTCAGCGCCAACTATTGACGCCTACGAAATGGTACCAACCCCCTCTTTCTGTCGAAAGAGGCTCCACTATCGTCGGGACAAGGGGGTGTGGGTCAATGGGGGTGGAGTCCACTGCGGCTATCGAGGTTCGCAACGTTTGGAAAGTGTTCGGGCACGGAAGTCCCGACGAAGCGATAGCGCAGGCCCATGTGGGGGCAACTCGAGCGGAGATCATCAATCAACTCCAGCAAACGATCGGCGTGCGCGACGTCTCGTTCAACGTGGCTCACGGCGAAACGTTCGTCGTCATGGGGCTCTCTGGATCCGGAAAGTCCACGCTCATCCGCTGCATCAGCAGGTTGATCGAACCCACACGAGGTCAGGTATTGGTTGACGGCGAAGACCTGTTGCAGATGGATGCTGATGCCTTGCGCGGAGTGCGCCGCGGAAAGATGTCGATGGTTTTTCAACACTTCGGCCTGTTCCCCCACCGCAAAGTGATCGACAACATCGCGTACGGGCTCGAGGTGCAAGGCGTCGACAAGAAGAAGCGTTTGGAACGTGCTCACGAAGTGCTCGAGATCGTTGGTTTGCAGGGCTGGGACACGAGTTATCCGCAACAGCTGTCGGGCGGCATGCAACAGCGTGTCGGTTTGGCACGAGCGCTCGCCGTAGATCCGCAGATCTTGTTGTTCGACGAACCATTCAGCGCACTCGATCCGCTCATCCGCAAGGAGATGCAGGATGAGCTGATCCGACTACAAAAGACGATGAAGCGAACGATCGTGTTCATCACGCACGACTTCGCCGAAGCGCTTCGCCTCGGTGATCGCATCGCGATCATGAAGGACGGTGCATTCGACCAAGTTGGGACACCGGAAGAAATTGTCGGCAGCCCGGCAACCGACTACGTGCGTGAATTCACCACGGACGTTCCACGAGCCAAAGTGCTGCGGGTTCGTTCAGTGATGTCGCAAGGTCAGAGCGGCCCACGAACGATTGGCAAGGATGCCCTCCTCGAGGATGTGATTCCACTTCTTCTTGAGAGCAGTGAGCCCATCGGTGTCACCGACGATCACGGCTCGACGATTGGCGTGGTCGATCGTGCAGCCGTCGCCCGAATTTTTGAGGCTGAACGACGATGAGCATTGCCGCTCCGATCAGTCAGGTGAGCCCTGATCGATCGCGGGCCCTCGTCCTGACCATCGGAACCATCGCGGTTCTCGCGGCGCTGCAGTTTCTCGGCACTCCTGGATTCCCCGAATCGTGGTACGTGCATCTTGCAGATCCGATCAATGAAGCAAAACGATGGGTAGTGGACAACCGCAACGATCACTGGCTGTTCACGTTCATCCTCGGCCCATTTACCGATGTCGTACAAGGCGGACTTTCTGCGATCGAGAACGTCTTGCTGTGGCTGCCCTGGTACGTGTTGCCCACAGTGGTCTTCCTCGTGATGGCGCGGACTCGACGATGGGGATTGACGATTGCAACCACGTTGGCGGTCGCATACGCCGGTGCAGTGGGAATGTGGAGTCAGAGCGTCGAGACCATTTCTCTCATGGCGATCTCCGTCCTGTTCTGCATCGTCGCTGGGGTTCCATTGGGCGTATGGTGTGCATACAACAAGCGAGCTGATGCCGCGATCAGGCCGTTGCTCGATGCTGCACAGACCATCCCCGCCACGATCTACCTCATTCCCACCGTGTTGCTGTTCGGAATCGGTCAGGTTCCTGCCGCCATCGCAACCATCGTGTACGCGCTTCCACCGATGGTCCGCTTGACGACGTTGGGCATCACGCAAGTTCCTCGCGCTTCGATCGAAGCGTCCACCATGTTCGGTGCAACAAAGCGACAAACACTTCGTCGCGTTCAATTACCCCTCGCGATGCCATCGATCATCGCTGGCATCAACCAAACGGTGATGATGGCACTCGGCATCGTGGTGATCGCAACGCTCGTGGGCGCGGGAGGCCTCGGCCAGGAAATCCGTCAAGCAGTCAACATGCTCCAACCAGGTCGCGGACTCGTAGTGAGTCTCGCCGTGGTGGCGGTTGCGTTCGTCCTCGATCGAGTCAGCCAATCATTCGTCAACACTCCGGGTGCACTCCGATTCCGTTTTTCGAGAATGCAATTCAGATTGCTTGTTGCTGGAATCGTCGGTGCAACTGCTATCGGGAAGTTCTTCGGCTGGGAGAAGTTCCCCTTCAGTTGGGGCACCTCGTTTGCCGATCCACTCGACAATTTCGTCGCGTGGTTCCGCGACACCTTCGATGTGGTCACGCGGCCTTTCAACGACTTCCTCGTGCGTGATGTGTTGCTTCGAATCAGTGATGCGCTGAACGAACAACTCGCATGGCAACTGGTGGTCGTCTTGGCGGCGGTCATTGCGTTTTCAATTGCAGGACTTCGGATGGCGATTGGCACTGCTCTCGGGTTGATCGTCGTGGGATTGATTGGCATGTGGCCGGATGCCAGCGCCACGTTCGCACAGACGATCGTGGCCGTCGCCCTTTCAGTAGTGATCGCGGTCCCCGTCGGCGTGTGGCTCGGACGACGTCCTCGAATCGAAAACTTCTTCTCGCCAATCCTCGATTCTCTACAGACGATTCCGCCACTCATCTACGCCATTCCATTCGTGATGATCTTCACGGTCGGACCGGTGCCAGGCGTCGTTGCTGCAGTCGTCTACGCGATTCCCACAGGGATCAAGCTCACCTCACTTGGTGTTCGCCAAGTGAACAAAGAAACGCTCGAAGCTGCGGCCACGTTCGGCGCATCACAACGACAGATCTTGTGGGGTGTGCGGATCCCACTCGCACTCCCGTCGATCGTCATCGCCGTGAATCAGATGGTGATGCTCGTCCTGGCCATGGCGATCATCGCCGGCATGGTTGGTGGTGGCGGTCTTGGTTATCGCTCGATCGAAGCGCTCACCAAAGATGGTGGAACTGGACTCGGTGCCGAAGTAGGTCTTGCCGTGGTGATTCTGGCAAGCACGTTGGATCGGTTGAGCCAAGCAGCAGCGCGCCGACTACAGGCGCCAGCCGCACACTCCTGACTAGAACTTCCCCTGCATCTTCGCCGCCTCGAGCGTGTTCTCGAGCAGACATGCGATGGTCATCGGGCCGGTGCCACCTGGCATCGGAGTGATCGCGCTGGCAACCTTTTGTACTTCGTCGAAGTCGACGTCACCGACGATCTTCTCTTCGACTCGCGAAACTCCCACGTCCACGACCACTGCACCGGGCTTTACATGATCCTTCGTGATCAATTTCGCGATACCCACCGCAGAGACGATGATGTCCGCCTCACGACACACCGCAGCGAGATCGTCGGTGTATGAGTGCGCACATGTGGTGGTCGCATCTCCACCCTTGCGAATGAGCAGGATGGTCTGTGGCAAACCCACGAGCGTCGATCGACCGATGACGACTGCACGCTTACCCTTCGTTTGAATTCCATAGCGCTCTAGCAACCGCATGACACCCAGTGGCGTGCACGGCACGTGACCTGGGCGACCGCGCATGAGACGACCCATCGAAACCTCGGTAAGTCCGTCAACATCTTTTTCGGGTGGCACGAGATCGAGAACACGCTCAGTGTTGAGGTGACCGGGAATCGGAAGCTGAACGAGGATGCCATGCACCTCCGGATCGTTGGCAAAGGCTTTCACCGCTGCTTCGACCTCTTCCTGTGTGGCCGAGCCAGGCAATTCGATGCCCTTGGAGACCATGCCGGCCTCCTCCGCCTTCTTGTGCTTCCAACGCACGTAGATCTTGCTTGGCTTGTCGTCACCGACGAGAAGCGTGGCTAGACACACCTTCGGCGAGCCCTTCGCTTCGATCTCCTTGCGCAAGCGTGCGACGACTTCGTCACGAAGCTTCTCGCCATCCATCAAGATGGCGCCTCCGGGAGTGCGTTCGAATTGTTCGCTCACGAAAGACCGACGATCTCACCGTTCTGATCGAAGTCGATGATTGCGGCGGCTGGCTTGGTGCCGAGACCCGGCAGCGTGCGCATGTCTCCGCAAATCGGATAGACGAAGCCTGCGCCCACGGACGCTCGCACTTCGCGGACGTTCAGCGTGTGGCCCTTTGGCGCACCCTTCAGCGCCGCGTCACCCGAGATCGACAAGTGCGTCTTGGCAATACACACCGGCAGATCCGCAAAGCCGTTGTCGGTGTAGGTCTTCAGCTGCTTGTTTGCGACTGCCGAATACGTGACGTTGCCGGCTCCGTAGATCGTCTTGGCGACGGTCTCGATCTTTTCCTTGAGGCTCGCCTCGGATGGATACAAGAAGTGGAAGTTGTTCTTCTCGTTGCACGCCTCTTCGACCGCCTTGGCCAGTTCGACTGCGCCCGCACCACCGTCGGCGAAGTGTGAACACAGGGCCACGCGAGCTCCAGCAGCCTCCGCAATCTTGCGGATGACGTCGTGCTCCGACTTGTGATCCGTGGGGAACGAGTTGATCGCCACCACCGGCACGACGCCGTGAGCCTTGACGTTTTCGATCTGTGCACGCAGGTTCTCGCCACCGATCTCCACGTCGGCAGGGTTCTCCGCGAGCAATTCAGGCGGCAAGGCCTTGCCGGCGACGATCTTGTACTTACCCGAGTGCGCCTTCAACGCGCGAACCGTGGTGACGAGCACCGCGGCGTCGGGAGCGAGACCACTGGTGCGGCACTTGATGTTGAAGAATCGCTCGGCACCCATGTCGGCACCGAAGCCGGCCTCCGTGATCAGGTAATCGCCACCATGGATTCCCACGAGGTCGCCGATGATCGAGGAGTTGCCGTGCGCGATGTTGCCGAATGGACCGGCATGCACGATCACCGGAGTGTTCTCGAGCGTCTGCAACAAGTTCGGCTTGATCGCGTCACGCATGATCACGGCCATCGAACCTGCTCCGTTGAGCTGTTCAGCGGTAACAGGCTGCCCCTTCGAGTTGTAACCCACGACGATCCGGCCGAGGCGCTCGCGCATGTCCTTCATCGATGTTGATAGAGCGAGGATCGCCATCACTTCGGATGCGGCCGTGATGTCGAATCCCGTCTGTCGAGTGACGCCATCTTCTTTGGTGCCGAGACCGACGATGATGTTGCGCAGGGAACGATCATTCACGTCGAGCACGCGGCGCCACGTGATGTTGTCGATGTCGAGATCGAGTTCGTTGCCCTGGTGAAGATGGTTGTCGACCATTGCAGAGAGCAGGTTGTGCGCTGCGGTCACCGCGTGGAAGTCACCCGTGAGGTGCAGGTTGAGGAGCTCCATCGGAATCACCTGGCTGTAGCCGCCACCAGCCGCACCACCCTTGATGCCGAAGGTCGGGCCCATGCTCGGCTGACGAAGGCTGATCACCGCGTTCTTGCCGATGTGCTTCATTGCCTGACCAAGACCAACGGTGGTCGTCGTCTTTCCTTCGCCGAGCGGAGTCGGGGTAATGGCGGTGACCACCACATACTTCGCTTTCGGGCGACCCTTCAGTTCGTCGATTGCCTCGAGGCTGATCTTGGCGAGGCTCTTGCCATATGGCTCGAGTAGGTGCTCGCCGATGCCCATCATCGCCGCGATCTCTTTCAGCGGCTTCGGCTGACCGGCGCGGGCAATTTCCAGATCGGTGGGAAAAGACATGGGACTCCTCGAGTTTCGACGTCTGAGCGACGGAAGATTCAAGAATACCGCCCCAATGCCAGCCACTCATGAAAACCCTGCTCGCTTACCAGCGAAAATCTGCTCAACTGGGGAAATGGTGGGATCAATGCCCATGGTGGACGTGGCGGGACTCCGCTCTCCCGGAAGTGAACGCAAGTCTGCGGCTCGATCGCTCTTCGCAGCACTCTCCGAGGTTGGCTTCGGAGTCATCGTTGGGCATGCCATAGATCCCGACTTGATTCGAGGGATGCGCGAGGCGGTGGAGCGTGTGTTCGAGGCTCCTCGAGAAACCCTCACCCAAGATCTCGTGCGCAAAGGCAACTACCGCGGCTACGTGCCTCTCGGCTACTTCACCCCGAATTCGGGAAAAGGTGCCGGAGACCAGTACGAGGCCTGGAAATTGCACCACGAAACGTCTCCGAACGACCCGATCATCGCTCAGTGTGATCTCTATGGACCGAACGTGTGGCCACGGATCGATGCCGATGTTCCCACTCCCGTTCTTGCCTACTGGAATGCGATGGAGCACCTGTGCGCCGACATGTTGCGTGGCCTCGTCGAGGAAATGAACGCAGACGCAACCTACGTGATGTCATGCATGAACGACCCCCTCACCAACATGACGTTGCTGAACTATCCGCCCACCGAACCGACCAAAGATGTTTGGGGCATTCATCCACACAAAGATTTCAATGTGCTCACCGTGCTCGCGCACGATCCGGTTGGTGGCTTGGAGGTGATGCTGCGCGACGGCACCTGGATCACCGCCGACTGCCCTCCCGAAGCGATGGTGGTGAACGTCGGCGACATGTTGGAGTTGTGGTCTGGTGGACGACTCGTCTCCACGCCTCATCGAGTGTTCAACAAGTCGGGTGGCGCCCGTCAGTCATTTCCGTTCTTCTACAAACCTCGGTGGGACGTCACGATCGAGCCACTGGTCCAGCCGATCGACGGTTTCGAACGCCTTCCGCTTCACGTGGGGCGATCAGCTGCCGACATTTGGTATTCCAACTGGCCGGATACCGCGTCGAGCGACCCGGCACAAGTACTCGGCAACTACTGATCGACAACTTCGTTACTGTCAGTCGACTCGAGCACCGAGGCGCTTCAACACGGCCTGGCTGATCTCGTCGTCGAATGCGCGCATGTGTGCTTCCGCGAGGTTCGCCGCACGATCGGCGTCGCCATGCACGAGTGCCTCGTGAATCTGTGAGTGTTCCTCCACTGCATGCCGCATGTCGGACACTTCCGAGAGATAGAGGTGCCAGAGCCGATCGCTCTGGGCATACAACATGTCGAGGGTGTCGGTAAGGAATCGATTTCCCGATGCATTCCAGACGATTTCGTGACAGGTGCGATCGATTCGCATCAGCTCGTCATTGGAGACATTTGCCCTGCGGGCACCTTGCAGCGCCTCTGCCATCAGATCCCAATGTTCGCGACGACCGCGTGCACAGGCCAAACGGGTGGCGTAGGGCTCCAAAATCGTGCGGGTTTCGTAGAGCATCGAGAGTTCCGTCACGTCGACTCCCGCCACCAACATCCCGCGGCGCGGGATCACCGTGACGAATTGATCGCGGGCCAACCGTTGCAGAGCCTCGCGAATGGGGGTCCGCCCAATACCCAATTGCTCCTGCAGTTCGTCCTCGCGAATGACGTCGCCCGGGGCCAACGCGACTCGCACGATCAGGTCGCGGATTTCGAGGTAGGCGCGCTCACTTTGACTGACGCTCACCTCGTTCCCCTTCCCTTCGATTTGCCCGTTGTTCCTACTTATAAGCCCAATTTTGACGGCTGATATCGCGGTGATATATTAGCGATTTGTCAGGTCATCCCGCCAATCGGGAAGCCGAGTTCAAGGGGGTAATCACGTGAGCGAGTTCCCAAGTCGCGCCAAGTGCGTCGTCATCGGTGCAGGCATCGTCGGCAATTGTCTGGTCGGTCATCTATCGAAGTTGGGTTGGACCGACATGGTGCTGATTGACAAGGGTCCGTTGCCCAATCCGGGTGGATCGACTGGTCACGCGTCGAACTTCATCTTCCCGACGGATCACAACAAAGAGATGGCGCTGCTCACGCTCGCATCGCAGAAGCAATACATCGATCACGGCATGAACAACACGTGCGGTGGTATCGAAGTTGCTCGCACCCCTGAGCGCCTCGAAGAGTTCAACCGTCGTATGACATCGGCAAAGTCGTGGGGCATCGATGCCAAGTTGCTCTCCCCTGCCGAAGTGAAGGACCTCGTTCCCTTCATCAATGAAGAGATCGTCCTCGGCGGCTTCTATACACCGAGTGTTTCAGTGGTCGATTCATTGCAAACCGGCACCTTGATGCGTGAAAGCGCGCAGAAAGCTGGTCACGTCAAGGTATTCGCCAACACCGAAGTTCTCGACCTCGAGACGGACAACGGCGTGATCAAGGCGGTCGTGACGAACAAGGGTCGCATCGAAGCCGAGTACGTCGTCATCGCATGTGGCGTGTGGAGCCCCCGAATCGCCGAGATGGCGGGCGCCAACATTCCGCTCACACCCGCAGTGCACCAAATGGCCGACGTCGGTCCGATCGACATCTTGCAGAAGTCGAACGCTGAAGTCGCGTATCCGATCATCCGTGACATGGACACCTTCTGTTACGAGCGTCAAACGGCAGGATCGATGGAAGTCGGCTCGTACGCCCACCGTCCGATCTTCATGCATCCGAACGACATTCCGTCGAACGAGGAGTCGGCATTGTCGCCGACCGAGTTGCCCCTCACTCAGGACGACTTCGACCCACAGATGGAACAAGCCATCGAACTCATGGACATGCTCGGCGATGCAGAGATCAAGTACGCCATCAACGGTCTCTTGTCGCTGACCCCGGACGCCATGCCGGTTCTTGGCGAGACCCCCGAGGTGAAGAACCTGTGGTCGGCCGCTGCGGTGTGGATCAAGGAAGGCCCAGGCATCGCTCAGCTCGTTGCCGAGTGGATGACCTACGGCTATCCGCACCTGTGCGACCCGCACTCG
>CAZZJH010000053.1:0-9739 GCA_964654335.1 uncultured Acidimicrobium sp. | reverse complement strand
GCCCACTCTTCGTGTCATGAGATTCGAGGCTGCTCGCGCCGAAGGCGAGAGGGTCATTGCCGAGTTACTTCGTAAGTTTTGTCAAGACACGGGCAATGCGAAATGGATCGGTCGGATGGCTTTGTCGAGCGTGGAGCAGCGCTTCACGAAGTCTTCGTCGGATGCAGTCGAATCAGAAGACACGAATGCGGTTGCCGAAGCGCAGACTGCACAGGTCCTCGTCTCGTCTCCAGTGAGTCTTCCTTCTTGGAGCATCCTGTCGGCATCGGAGTTGATCGAATATCTGGCTACGTGCAGTCGCGACGTTGCCGAGGAAATTCTCGAAGCGGAGCGCGTCAAGCTTGGCCGTGCGTCGGTGATAGAAGCCGCTTTGTGCCGACTCGGATGATGTCTGTGCCGATCATCGCCATTCGCGAAGCAGTCGCGGAAGACGAACCAGATCTGAGCACCCTCGACATGGAGGCTCGCTCGGAGGGCGCACGCCACCGTGGTTCTCGTCACTTGTTCGACTCCCTTGGTCCATTCAGTGACCGCTGGGCCGGACGGGGCACTTCGCATCGATTCGATGTGGCGGTCGTACGCGAACGGATCGTCGGCTTCGTCGTAGTTCGTCGCGGGGAACGGCCGCTATTGGATCAGGTGTTCGTGCTGCCGCAGGCACGTGGACTTGGAGTGGGTACGACCCTGCTGAAGGACGCGGTATCTCGCCATGGTGCCGAGAATCTGGACGCCCTCAGTTTGCCAGGCGATCGATTGACGAAGAATCTCTACGAACGATCAGGACTCAAGGCGAGATTGATCATCGCGACGTCGCTCTGAGGTTTAACGACCCTGCCAGTTTGGTGGACGCTTTTCAATGAATGCGGTCAAACCTTCTTTGGTGTCTTGCGAACCAAGGATTTTGCCGAATTCTTTGTTCGTCATGTCGATCAGCGTCGCATCATCCTCGTAGGCGCTCGCCAAGACGATTCGTCGTGACGCCCACACGGCCAGGGGTGCACTCGCCGCGATACGAGATGCGAGTTCCCGAGCAGTCGCCTCGACTTGGTCCGGAGCAACGACGCGATTGACCAGCCCCAATTCATAAGCACGGGAGGCGGGGAGTGGGTCTCCCGTGAGGATTACCTCCATCGCGGCAGATCGGCCGATGGCTCGTGGCAGCCGGAAGAGTCCACCGGCACCAGCAATCAGATTTCGCTTTACTTCGGCCAGACCGAATGCAGAGCGGTCACTGGCAACGACAAGGTCGGCCGACAACACGATCTCGCATCCACCAGCGGTGGCCAATCCATCAACACCGACGATGATCGGTTTGCGTCGATCCCGATACACGATTCCACCGAAACCACCGCGTTCAGTGTTCAATCGAGCAGCGTCTCCACTGTTGATCGCCTTCAAGTCGGCGCCGGCACAGAAGACTGGACGTTCTTGACCCGCCGTGTTGGCGAGCAAAATACCCACCCACACGCCGTCATCGGCCTCAAGCTGATCAATTGCAGCTTCGAGCGCGCCTGCCACATCGCCGTTGATGGCGTTGCGAGCTTCAGGGCGGTTGAGTGTGATGATTGCGACGTTGCCATCGCGGAGATACGTGACTACTTCGGACATGCTTCGAGACTACGGGGCGACCGACTCAGTCGGAAAGTCGTTGGGCTCGATGATTCAGGAAGGTGCGACTTCAGGCTTCGCCCGACCTTCAGCAGGCTTCGCTGATGGACGTGGCTTGCGCACCGGACGCGGAACCCGGAGGGGTCGAGGTGCACTGGCCCCCGGTTCTGCCGTAATGCCGAATGCAGAGGCGACCTGTGGGAGAACGGGCGCAAGACGCTTGACGGTGGCCAACAATTGCTCGCTCTGCGTTGCAGGAATCGACTGAACCGTCACCTGGGACCGAATGGGCGAGAAGGCTGCTGCTTCGAGTACCGCAATCCAGCGGTCGACAGAATTGTCACTCGTCAACGACTCACGCGCCGAGGCCAACAACTTCGTGCCGAGCTCGGCGGGGAATGGCTGACCAGCTTTCGGCGGTTCGCTGGACAACTTGAGCGCACGCACGGAACGACCCACACCAAGATTCGCTTCGATGTCTTGCAGCCACAGGTTCTGCTCTTCGTCCTGACGCTTCTTCAAGGCAGCCTTGAGGGTTGCCGCAAGTTCGCGAGTGGATTCGTCACGCACCACCATGGGATCTTCCGCAGCGACTACCACGGACCGCAGGTCACGTAGATCGAGTTGGTCGAGTACGTCGCGCGCAGCTTCGGCTCGATCGAGCCAATCTGCGACACGCAACTTCGGCAGTAGATCTTGGGCCATGGAAATCAACCCGTCGGCAGGAACCTCCGGCTTTCCATCCTTCTTCAACTGCTCGTTTTGAACCTTCACCGCATCGCGAACGGCCTTGATGCCACCGCTCAGTGCCTTCTCTGCAACCGGACGCTGTTCGGCGGGCAGTGTTTCGAGCACCAGCGTGCGATGTTGACGGCCTGGACGAAGTCGCTTGGGCGTGGGGCGCTTGGGGAGCTCGGGCGGCGCAGCGAATCTCGGCTTCTTCGGTCCGGAAGGTTTGCGTGGGGAACGACTCTTCTCACTCTTCTTGGCCAATCGTTGAGTCACCGGTTCGAAGTTGCTCGAGCTGGGCAACATCTCCAACGTGTTGGACTTCTGCTTCTTGTCGCGATTCTGAACGAGGCCGAGCACCGTGATGCCGTCGAGGTCGAACTCAGCTTCCACCTTCAACACTTCGCCAACTCGATGCGAAGCGGGGAGCACGCCGGATGCAATGATGCCCTTGGGTGCCTTGGCACCAGCTGCACGCCAAGTGAAACCCCCGTCGGGGAGGACACTGGTCAATTCGATGTCGATGCGCCGAGACACGGGGCCCCACGGTATCTGCGAGCACCGAAAATCCCCCTAAGTTGACGCCATTCCGCGCGATCGAGTGCCCGCGACTCGACACCGACCAGTTACTTTGGCGGCATGCCGATCTACGCATTGGGAGACCGTGTGCCCCGTATCAATGAGCGAGCGTTCGTCCACCCCGATGCGGTGGTGATTGGCGACGTACGAATCGGTGCGGATTCTTCGATTTGGCCGGGAGCCGTCCTCCGCGGGGATGACGGCTACATCCAGATTGGCGAACGCACGAGCATCCAAGACAACTGTGTCATTCACACCACGCCCGACCATCCCACGGTCGTGGGAAACGATTGTGTGATCGGCCACATCGTGCACTTGGAAGCGTGCACCATCGAGGATCGCGCACAAGTCTCGTCGGGAGCTGTCGTGCTCCATCGCGTCGTCGTCGGTACGGGAGCCATCGTCGCTGCGAATGCAGTGGTCCTCAATGACATGCAGGTGCCTCCTGGCGCACTGGCTGTAGGGACTCCGGCGACGATCAAAGAAGGCCGCGCTCGTTCGGTCGAGATCGACTATGGGGCAGCCGTGTACGTGCGCAAGGGACGACGATTCGCCGAGGAGCTGCGACGACTTCCCGACCACGAACGTCGAAACGACTGAAGAACCTCGCGGGGATTCTCTAGCGACGCTCGAGAACCTCGAGCAGCGGGCTGCAATCGAACCCCGCGAGTGATGGCAGGTACGACGAGACCGCCTCTCTCTTGAAACGATCGATCAACGATGGTTGAAAGAACTTGGCTCCATCGCGAATGACGTAGTGGAGAATGAAGAAGCGATATGCCCATGGCAGGAACCGCACTTCATCCTCGCGAAGGGGGTTGACCGAGTGGTACGTGGAAAGAAATCGAACGAATCGCGGTTCCAGCAGCGTGTGGGGCGAATAGGTGAACGAGGTCTTGTCTCCTGTTTTCGATGAGACACGAGACAAGAAGTAGAAATCCAACATCCGCGTGTCGATTCGGAACCAGTCGTAATCCCACCGCGAGTAGAGCGAGAATCTGCCACTTGCCGAACGTTGCACCGAAAAATTGCCCAGATTCCAGTCGACCAAGATCGGCATCTTGGGCCAATGATCGAAGTCGACCTCTTCGAGGTGGATCAGCAACTCATGGACGCTCCTGCGCACCACATCGAGTTCGGACAGCGACAGTTCGAAACCAGTGGGGGCGTTCGTCTTGCCCAAAGCGTCATACAGCGAAACGGCATCGCTGCGGATGGAATGGGACGGGGGAGGGAGACGGTTGCCCACGTCTTGAGACACGGCATGAAACTCCGCCATCTCCGTGGCCAGATTGTCGATGTCTGCCTCGGCGACGACTCCGCCGAGCATTTCGGCACGCGGAACGTCAACGTAGAACACCACCCAACATTCGCCGTCATACCAGCGATACGGCCGTCCATTGCGAGTGAGAACCGTGGCGAGGAAGTTGGCCCATCTTGTATGGGCAAGCAGCGTCGTGCATTCGAACAGTCGGTTGTGATCCTCGGCAAAGAGGAAGTACGAGCCGTAGTTCGACACCTTTGCCACCACCGAATCACCGGAGGAGAGCACCAGGCGAAAGACGCGGTTGGTGGAAACATGTGCGCTCGTTTCCTCGACATGAGAGATGGAGCGACCTTCGGCGATCTCGAGCCAGGCTTGATTGACCGCCTCCAGTGCCCGGTCATAGGCAAGTGCAACCATGATCAGCGAGTGAGGCGTTCGCGTACTCCGGCCGCGAACATCCGAACATCTTCACTCGTCGTATCCCATGCCGTCATCCAACGCACGAGATCGCACGACAAATCCCAGTCCCAGAAGAACGACCATTGCTGGAGATCACGCCTCACAGAAGCCTCGAGAGTGGGGAAGAGACTGTTGACCGCTGGAGCGTTGCCCAGTCGCAGCGAAGGCAGATCGGAGAGCTGCGCATGCAATTCTCGAGCCATTGCATTGGCGTGTCCCGCCAGGGCGAGAAAGAGATCATCCTCGAGCAGGGCACGATACTGAGCCGAGACGAATCGCATCTTCGACGGCAACTGTGTCACTTGTTTGCGGATGTTCATGGAACGTTCCGCCAATCGTCGATCGAAGAAGACGACGACCTCTCCGAAGAGGAGACCGTTCTTCGTTCCGCCGAAAGACAACACGTCGACCCCTGCACGTGACGTCAGATTGCGAAGCGTTTCTCGTCCACCACCGATCGAGGCAACAGCATTGGCGATACGGGCACCATCCATGTGCACACGCATGTCCATCTCTCGCGCAACTTCGACGAGAGCAACCACCTCGCCGACCGAGTAAACCGTTCCGTACTCAGTTGCTTGGGTGATCGACAACACGCCAGCGGGGGCGTGGTGCTGACTATTACGGAGATCGTTGAGTGATCGAACGTCTTCTGGCGACAACTTTCCACGTTGGTGGGGAAGTCCGATCAACTTGGTACCCACGATGTGCTCTGGAGCACCTGCCTCGTCGACCGCGATGTGGGCCACCGAACTGCACGCAACCGCGTCGCCCGGATGTGCGAGACACGACAGCGCGAGCACGTTTGCTCCCGTGCCACCGAACACTGGACGCACGACCACGTCGTGGTCGAACAGCGCGGACATCTCATGCTCGAGACGGATAGTGAAATCGTCGCCGCCATAGGGCAGTGCATGGCCATGGTTGGCACGTTCGACGGCCTCGAGGACTGCAGGATGAGCGCCCGCCAAGTTGTCCGATGCGAACTGACGCTGAGGGGCCGACGACTGAAGCACCCGCTCAGTATCACCGTCATGCAGACACCTCACGACCTATTGTTTCGTCATGACAAAAGAGCCAACACTGCCAGGACTGGAGCAGGGAGCTGCTCGCCAACGGAACCGCCAGCAATGCCTCTGGTGCCATCTTCCCGTGGTCCAGACGGGCACTGGACGACCCCGCAAGTACTGCTCGCAGGCTTGCCGGCAATGGGACTGGGTGACACGCCAGCGCTCAGCGGAACTCAGCCTCAGCGAGAAGGAACTGGTGATCACTCGTGACGCATTGGACAACCTCAAGGATCGCATTTACGAACTCGCATGTGCCGTCGAAGATGTCGAAGGAGACTTGGAGCCGGGTTTGGATCCGACATTGCGGGATTACCGCAAGGCACTGGAGTGGGTACTGGAGGCCGCCAAACCGCTGGTTCGCGAGCCATTGTTTACTGGTCTACGCCGATAATGATAGTTATGTAAAGTAAAGACCAAGAGAGTTGGGCTGGCGCTGAAGCCGATTTGAAAAGCCCCTGCCCTAGATGGCGAGTCGCTGCTCGGACGAGCCGATTTGGTCCAACGCGCGATCGACATCGTGCTTGACACCGGCCAGCGGCAGGACGTTCAACACACCCTGACCCTGGCGCATGACATCGATCAGCTGGTCGCCCTGGCACAGCACCACTGACTGCCCGTTGATGACGATGTGCGCCGCCGAGATGTCGCTGTCTACGTGTCGACGCATGTACTCGAACACCTCGCGAACGCTCTCCAGTTTGATTCCAGCGTCGAGGAGATTCTTGATCACCCGCAGCTCGAGGAGGTCCCGATACGTGTACACCCGACGAGAGCCGCTGCCCTGCGCGTCACAGCCAGAGGGACGAACCAGATTGGTTCGAGCCCAGTAGTCCAATTGGCGATACGTGATTCCGACGATCTGAGCAGCCGTCTTGCCACCAAAACCTGAGGCTCCCTGATCCGCCGACATCCCCTGCCCCAACGACATGTCGTCAGGCTAAGGGCGTTCCCCACTGCCTGCTACTGGCCGAAATCCTCGGGGTTGATGTTGTTGATGAATTCACGGAAATCATCGATGATTTCCTCGGTTTCCGCACCCTCATTGGCGATTTCTCGTCCAACGGCATCCACGAGGCTCTCCTGGGCATAGATCTGCACCCCCGCCCGAATCGCCACTGCCACCCCGTCGGATGGACGACACGACACGGTGTATTCCCCGCCATCCAACGAGAGCTCAGCGAAGTAGGTGTGGTCTTTCACTTCAGTGAGGACCAATTTGTCCACCTGATGGCCGAGCTCGCCGATCATGTTCAACATCAAGTCGTGGGTCAACGGTCGTTCGGGAACGATGCCTTCGAGTGCGTAATGAATGGCAGACGCTTCGGGCCCACCGATGTAGATCGGGATCACTCGCCTCTTACCTGCGGATTCTCGCAGCATCATCACAGGAACGCTGGAAGGGACCTCCAGCCGCACGCCTTCGAGTTCGAGTTCGACCAACACAGGCGCAGATTATCAATCAGTCGACGAACGACCATCGGACAACTGTCTGATCAGTCGCGCCATCAGGTTCGCCCGCAGCCGCTCACCGAGATCGACGAATTCATCGACCATCTCGAGGGCCTGATCGCGGGACTGGGGATTTCGTTGACGCAGATACGGCAAGATTCGCTGTTCATACAGGTCGGCCTCACGCTCGACCGTATGACGCACGGTCTTCAAATGCCGAGCATCGATCCCCAATTCGATGAACCTGGCTGCAATTTCGAGAATCTCTCGATCGGCCGGCGAGAACAACTCCTCCGACCCGATCTTCTTGGGATTGATGAGACCTGCAGCCAACACTCCCGCGAGAACCGTCTCGCTCACATTGGCCTCCGACATCAGCTCTCCCCTGCTGAGCGAAGACGTGTCATCGGTTTCCACCGGGCGCGGCGGCGCCTTCTTCGACGCAGTCACCTTGGCGGTCGGATGATTGGCGGTCGACTGCACGTTCATGATGCCGCGAGGCGACGTCGCGTCGTAAGGCCGCATCATGCTGTCACTTGTGTCGCTGTCCAGACGCGTGCGAATCACCTTGAGAGGCAGATAGTTCTCTCGTTGTTCACGAAGAATGAAGCGCAATCGTTCGATTTCTGCCTGGGTGAACTTTCGATATCCCGACGCAGTTCTCTCGGGTTCGATGAGACCCTGACTTTCAAGAAAGCGGATCTTGGAAATCGTGACATCGGGGAACTCTTCGAGGAGAAGGCCAAGCACTTCGCCGATCGAGAGGTACGTCTTTTCGTCCATCATCGTTCAATCACCACTGCCCATTTCACTGTCGACCGTCGAAAAAGACCATGCGATATTTGCCGATTTGCAGTTCGTCGCCATGGCGCAGCGATCCCGACTCGATGCGATTCTGATTGATGTAGGTGCCGTTGAGTGACCCCATGTCCTGAATTCGATACTCCCCGCCTTCGACTTCGATCAGGGCATGACGACGCGACACCGTCACGTCGTCGAGACAAATCAGGCTGTCCGGGTGACGCCCGATATCGACGTTGTCCTTGCGCAACAAGAAACGTTCGCCGAGTCGATCACCTGAGCGAATGACGAGAACACCGGTGCCTTGTTCGATCTGCGCCAAATCGATGTGAACGTTGTCCTCGTCTCCGACTGCGTCCTGCATGGGATCCGCCTTGGGTAGCGAGATGGTGCGTGCGACGGGATGGTCCAGAACCGCACCACAAGCCGAGCAAAACGAGGATTGAGGCGGGTTTCGATGCCCGCAGTTGTTGCAGAAAACGTAAGCCGACACGCCCTTTACCGTACTCCCCTCTCGGCGCGACCTGCCCGGACGGCGCCACGAACGCGGGGTACGTAGTCGAACGCCGTGTACCAACTGAGGACGAGGCCCGGAACTCCAAGCAGCCACCCCGCCACCCACGCCGCTCCCCCGGTTGGGTGGTCAGACGTGCCAAGAAGCAAGAGAGGGATGGCGATCATCAAGAGAAACGTGTATCGCTTTCCCATCGTGGTCACTGGAAAACGCTTCATCCCGAGCAGCTTTCCGACAACCATCATCGAACCAACCAACAGCTCTCTCAGCAGAATCAGACTGACGTACCAATCCGGAACTCCTGGATGCAGCATCACCGACACCGCGGCCACGACGAAAAGTACGCGGTCCACGGTCGGATCAAAGATCGCTCCGAATTCGGATTCCTGAGCGAATCGCCGCGCCACCCAACCGTCCACCCAGTCCGTCATCCCGATGGCGCCGAGCATCAGCGCTGCGCCCGCAACCGATTCCCTGCCGAACAACATCCACAGGAATACGGGAAGACAACACAGGCGCATGAAGGTGAGCAGGTTGGGGAACGTCATTACGCGCACGGCGCCGACTGTAGCGACGTCCACTACCCTTCGACCCGTGGCGAGCATCTTTACGCGCATCATCAACGGCGAACTACCCGCGCACATCGTCCACCGCGACGAAATCTGCATCGGCTTTCTCTCGATCAATCCCTTGGCGCCAGGCCACACTCTCGTGGTTCCCATTCGCGAAGTTGACCAGTGGATCGATCTCGACGACGACGAAACGGTGCACCTGATGCTGATCGCGAAGCGCATCGCAAAAGCCCAACAGGCTGCATTCAGTCCTGAGCGTGTAGGCCTGATCGTCGCGGGGTACGAGGTCCCCCACTGTCACGTGCACGTGGTTCCGACCACATCCATGCGTCAGCTCGATTTTGCCAATGCGGCTCCGACGGTCGACCAAAGCGAGCTTGCCCGTCATGCCGAAGTAATTCGTAACGCTCTCGCCTGAAGATCAGAACAGAGTCTCGGGCGCGTCTGGCTCGAGCAGTCGCGGCGAATTGTTGCGGACACTGTTGACGTCCCGGCTGGCGCGCGATGATCGAAGTTCTTCATCGCCGGCGCCCAAAACGATCCCCATCTCCGGTTCGCTCGAGACGCTCAGCCACTCCCCTACGCCACGCTGGTCAAGCAAGACGGGCATCCTGTCGTGGATGTGCGCTACGGAGGCGTTCGCCGAGCGGGTCAACATCACGCAACGTTGCTCGCCGTGTTCGCGCGATAC
>CAZZJH010000052.1:0-9755 GCA_964654335.1 uncultured Acidimicrobium sp. | reverse complement strand
CAGAGGCGTAACTCAGCGAGCGATTTCTAAGGCAGGGTGAGGTGGTCGTTCGTCACGGCTACGAGTCCTTCACCGATCAAGTCATCGACCAGTCGTGCTGCACGCACTCGTTGAGAGTCGAGTCCCATCACCGCCGCAGCATCCTCTCGCTTGATTCCTGATTCGGTGAGTGCTTTCATCAATCTCCCCCGTGCCTGACGATCAGAACCTTCGAATCGACCCTGGGGTTTGCTCGTCATCGCCGATGCCGGAGCAGGATCTTCACCACCCCGACGGTTCCATTCACACTCTTCCGCAATCGGGCATTCCGAGCACTTTGGCGCACGAGAAGTACACACGGTTGCGCCCAGGTCCATCAAGACCTGATTCCATTCCCACGCCGAGTCAAGCGGCACGAGTTCGTCGGCGAGGCTTTGAGCTCGTGTCTTCCCGAGCGGCTCGTTGACCAAGCGCGCCAATACGCGCGCGATGTTCGTATCGACCACGGCGACATCTCGGGAATCGGCGAATGCCATCACAGCTCGAGCGGTGTATCCACCGATGCCAGGCAATGTCAGCAATACATCCAGTTCACCCGGCACCACGCCGTCGTGATCGCGAACGATCGCTTTTGCGGACTCATGCAAGTTGCGACATCTTCGTGGATAGCCGAGACCTTGCCACAGTGCGAGCAAGTCACCGAGCGGAGCGTCGGCACATGCCTCGGGCGTCGGAAACATTTCGATGAACGACTGAAACTTTTGCAAGACCCGATGCACTTGGGTTTGCTGCAGCATGACCTCACTGACGAGCACCTGCCAGCGATCACGTGTGCGTCGCCACGGAAGATCACGGAGCCGCTGCGTACCCCATTCGAGAACGGGGTCGACGATCGCTTCTAGTTGCCCCAGACGTCTTGACCGTCGTACGGACGCTCTCGCTTCGGCAGCGCCGATCTCTTCCATACCATCACTCGGCGACGGAAGTAACACACTTCCTTGCCATCCTGATTGAAGCCCTTCGTCTCGACAGTGACGACTCCCCGATCAGGCTTCGACTTCGACTCCTGCACATCGAGCACTCTGGTCTCGGCGTGAATGGTGTCTCCATGGAAGGTGGGGTGCTTGTGTTGCAGGGTCTCCACTTCGAGATTGGCGATCGCGGCCCCACTCACGTCGGGCACGCTCATGCCGAGCACGAGCGAGTACACCAGATTCCCGACGACGACATTCCGCCCCTGCACGCTCTGGGCAGCAAACCAGTCATTGGTGTGCAGCGGGTGATGATTCATCGTGATCATGCAAAAGAGGTGATCATCAGCTTCCGTGATCGTCTTTCCCGGCCAGTGTCGGTACACGTCACCGACGACGAATTCCTCGAGGCATCTACCAAAGGGGCGTTCGTGAACGGCCATTAATCAGACGCTAGTCGCTGATTCCCTGCGAGCGCTTCGTCGATTCGTCGGTCTCGTCGTCGATCTCTTGGTCCAGCGCATAAACACCGCGGAAGTCGGGCATCGGGAACTGCCCGGTGCGGTCACGTGGCGCGTAGTGCTCGAGGAATTCGATCCTGCTGGTCGGATGTTCTGCGGCATCCAATGCCAGTCGTCGCCAAGGTTGCAGTTTGGCGCGACGTTCGATGGCAAACGGACCGACGCGTAACGAAAGGTATGCAATCGCACCGACGAGGATCGGAATCCAGAACTGTGAGATGCGATACGAGAGCACGCCAAGCGTCGCTTCACCACGCGTCGCACCGAAGCCCACCAAGGTGGGAATGTAGACGCTCTCCACGATGCCGAGCCCACCCGGTGTGATGGGTACGACCGCCATGATGTTGGCCAACCCAAATGCCACGATCAACGCGTCCGGCGCCATCGACGCACCGAATGCGCGGAGAAACACCCACAGCGAAGCAGCGTCGAGCAGCCAGTTGACTGCAGCCCACACGAGCACACGAACGAGCAGTCGCGGCTCCGTAGCGAGACCTTGCAAACGGCTTCCCATGTGTGTCAACACCGACGCGGCACGATCCTCGTTGAACCGCAGTCGTGAAGCAAACCATCGCAACGCACGCTCCGCACGACCTTGACCATCGATGATGCCAAAAATCAGTGCGGCCGCCACCACCATCACGATCACTCCGATGATGGCCGCAGTTCCATAGGCGGCGTTCACTCCCCGACCGGGAATCGATGCGATCAGACCGACCCACAGGATCAGGTTGAGCACGACCGCCGATCCCAGTCCGGCAGTGGCGAGTGCAAAACCCGCATCAGGACCCTGCACACCTGACAATCGAAGTAGGCGATATCCGAGTGCGCTGGACGCAGCACTGCCCCCCGGCAGGATATTTCCCACCGATTTGGTACTCAGCTGAATACGAAACAGACGCCAGATGGAAAGGTGTTGCTCCCCCAATGCCGCATGGGTGAGGAGGGAGTAACTGAACAACGCAAGCATCTGCAGACCCAGCCCAATGGTCAACAACAACGGGTCGACGAGGGACAGTTCCGTGAATGCCCTTCGAAACCCTGGAATGAGCGGGATCACGAAGAAATAGACGACAACACCGAAAATCACCCATTTCAGGGTGGTCAGCGCCGATTTCAAGCCG
Organism: uncultured Acidimicrobium sp.; assembly: GCA_964654335.1. Lineage (GTDB taxonomy): Bacteria > Actinomycetota > Acidimicrobiia > Acidimicrobiales > Ilumatobacteraceae > UBA3006. The sequence continues at coordinate 7,160 of CAZZJH010000052.1, read as the reverse complement.
CTCATCCCCGCCACCACTTCATCGTAGGTCGCCAATCTCAACGTGGGTAGGGCATCGCAAACCTTGGATCACTAGCGTTTTGAGGATGTCGCCTACGCCAGACCTCACCTCCGCTGCGAGTGTCATCGAAGTCATCTCCCGAGTGGTGGGTAAAGCGACGAGGAATCTGGCTGCTCTCGGCGGCCCCGACACCCATCAAGTCCTTGCGTACGACGTGGCCCATGCATCGTCTGCACTACATACAGCGCGCTCGATGCTCGATTACGGCGCCAAGGGCAATGACGAAGCTCGATTGACGTGCGTCTTCGTCGCCGATATGGCACACGAAGTTGCTACTCGACTGTTGGGACGTGAATCGATGTGGGGTGTCGACACCAACGCACTCGCGGCCAACACCACGTTTATCGCCATGTGGCGTGATCCAGAAGTGCTCGCTGACCTTGCAGAAGTTGCAGGCCCTCGCCATCTTGACGGCGAGTACGAAATGATCCAAGACACGTTCCGCAGTTTTGCGATCAAGGAAATTGCTCCACGTGCCGAACACGTGCACCGACACAACGCGGACGTTCCCGAAGAGATCATCGCGGGTCTCGCCGAAATCGGAGCATTCGGATTGTCCGTTCCATCCGAATACGGCGGTTTCAGCGAAGGTGGCGACGGCGAATACATGGCGAGTTGCATTGCCACTGAAGAACTTTCACGCGCGTCGCTCGGAATCGGCGGTTCGTTGATCACACGTCCGGAGATCCTCACTCGCGCGCTCGTGCGCGGCGGAACCGAAGAACAGAAGCACCATTGGTTGCCAAAGCTCGCCACCACCGAGGTGATGGCAGCAGTTGCCGTCACTGAGCCCGATTATGGAAGTGACGTCGCAAGTTTGAAGACCACCGCCACCAGGGGCACCTCTCCAGATGGTGCAGATGGCTGGGTCATCAATGGCGTGAAGACCTGGTGCACCTTCGGCGCTCGGGCCAATGTCTTGATGCTGCTCGCGCGCACCGACCCAGATCGCTCGAAGGCTCACAAGGGATTGAGTGTGTTCATCGTGCCGAAGCCGATCGGAGAGGCTCACGGATTCGTCTTCACCCAACCAGGTGGAGGACGAATGGAAGGTCGACCGATCGACACCATCGGTTACCGCGGAATGCACTCGTATGAGATTGCGATCGAGAACTGGTGGGTTCCCGCAGATCATCTGATCGGCGAGGAAGCCGGCCTCGGTAAGGGCTTCTACTTCCAGATGGAGGGTTTCGAAAACGGTCGTCTCCAAACGGCAGCTCGAGCAGTTGGTGTGATGCAGGCTGCCTACGAATCGGCGCTGGAGTACGCGAAGAACCGAAAGGTCTTCGGACACGACATCGTCGACTACCAGCTCACTCGAGCCAAGCTCGGACGAATGGCCGCGATCGTGCAGGCCTCACGTCAATTCAGTTATGCCGTTGCCAAGTTGATGGGTAAGGGCGAGGGTGCGATGGAAGCGAGCATGGTCAAGGCGTACGTGTGCAAGGCAGCCGAGTGGGTTACACGTGAAGCCATGCAGATCCACGGTGGATACGGATACGCCGAGGAATATTCGGTGAGCCGACTGTTCGTCGATGCACGAGTGCTCTCGATATTCGAAGGTGCCGACGAGACACTGTGCCTGAAAGTGATCGCTCGACGCCTCGTCGAGGAGTCGAAGGCCTAGACGCCTTTCAGGGCGCTACACCATCTCCACGAGTTCGTGGAGCGAGCGGATTCGAATGCAATCGAAGTTGATCCGATCGTCGTATGGGTCGAGCAGAACTCCCACCATGCCGGCATTGTTCGCCGCACCCACGTCGTTGACATAGGAATCGCCCACGTACCCGATTCGCGAACGCTCGATCCCCTTCTCCTCGAGTACCGCAATGGCGTCCTCGAAAATTCGCGGATCAGGTTTCGAGTACCCGATGACATGCGAATCAGTGACGATCAAGACCGGAACTCCCGCACCCGGCCCCACTTGGAGAATGCATTGATTGGCCAACGTTGCTTCGATCTGCCCGCTTGCATTGGACACCACGCCAATGGGCAGTCCCTTTAGGTGAAGGCGCCATAGTGCGGCCGTCGACTCGAGTATCGGCCAACGCCAGAGCATCGGCGAATACATGTCGCGGAGACGAATCACCGCCTCGTCGCCACGCTCCGCGGGAATCCCCGACACCATCGCCACGGCTCGCCGGTACGTGTCCCAGCTGACTTTGTCGATCGATCCACTCTCTCGCTCCAACGCCAGGTGATCGAGTGCCGCCATACCGGCGTAGTGCGCGCGGACCATCGAAGCGACATCTCCCTGGCCACCGAAGTGTTCGACCACCATGCCGATGGTGGTCGGATCTGGTACCACGAAAATGCCACCAGCGTCGAACAGCAACGCGTCGAATTGTTTGGTCACGACTGGCTGGAATCGATCGTCAAGAAACGTGGTCAGTTCTTCGGTGATCGCGTACGACCAGCGCGCTCACCTCGAGAGATGAACTTGAGTGCCATCTTGCGGCTTGCCTCGTCGATCATCTCGTTACCGAACATGACGGCTCCCTTGCCCTCAACTTCGGTGGCCGCCTTGTACGCATCGATGATTTCCCATGCTTTGTCGAATTGCTCCTGGGTCGGTGAGAACACCTCGTTCAAGACCGTCACCTGGTCGGGATGAAGGGCCCATTTGCCATCGAACCCGAGCGTGCGAGCGCGCATCGAATAATTTCGCAAGCCTTCCGAATCGCGCACATGCAGGAATGGTCCGTCGATCACTTGCAGCGAGTTCGCCCTTCCCGCCATGAGGATCTTGTTGAACACGTAATGGAAATGGTCTCCCGGGTATTCGTCGATCGGCACACCTCCGGTGAGTACCGGCATTTCCATGCTCGCTGCGAAGTCGGCAGGACCGAAGATGATCGTCTCGATTCGTGGGCTTGCAGCGCAAATCTCTTCCACGTTGATCAGTCCGCGAGCAGTCTCGATTTGAGCCTCGATTCCGATGTGACCGACCGGTAGACCACTGGCGATCTCGACCTGACGCAACAACATGTCGGTAGCCACGATCTGTGCAGCCGACTCCACCTTCGGCAACATGATCTCGTCGAGCCGTTGGCCGGCATTACCCACGACCTCGATGATGTCGAACGCCGTCCACTTCGTGCTCCAGTCATTGACGCGAACACACAGAACCTTGTCGCCCCACTCCTGGTCGCGAATCGCGGCGGCTACCTTCGCTCGAGAAGCTTCCTTCTCCTTGGGTGCAACGGCATCTTCCAGATCGAGAAACACCATGTCGGCCGGAATACCGGGGCCCTTGCCGAGCATCTTCTCCGAAGAACCGGGAATCGACAGACAGGAACGACGGGGCAGATTGCGCGAGCGTGCAGACATGTGCTCAGGCTACAAGCCCCCGCCAACGAGCAATTCAGGACAGGGCGCGCACTCCGGCGCAAAGACGACGTCGCAAGCATCGTCGATCCCCTGAGGACCTACCACCCTGTCGAATTCGGCAACGTCGATCACACGCACATCCAATGTCCAGGGATTGTCGACCGACGTAGCCCGACTCTTCATCTCACGCCACATGTCGAGGGGCAACCGTGTGCCCTTTCGCGCAACGACGATAGCCGTGCGCCCAACCTCACGAGCCCACTCGAGATCCTCGTAGTCGACTGCACCAATCATGACTTCGACACTGTCGTCCTTACCCATCGCCATGGCCTCGACCACGAGTGCATCGTCTTGACCCGCATTCATCAGGTGCTCGACGCTGGGATCAAGATCGAACTCCTCGGCCAGCTCGCGCAGTCGTGCCGACGGATCGAGCGCGGACAACGCACCGGCACAGAGCCACCACAGCGGAGCACACGTGGGATGTTTGTCCACGATCCGTCGTGTCGCGAGCACGAACCCCGGCTGGTCGAGACGCATCGCACATAATGCGGACGTCGTTTCGGCCACCAACATCGTGGGGTCTGCACCGCTCGCCCGCGCCACATGGCGCAGGTACTCAATGGGATGCATGATGAAAACGCTAGTAGGGACTTGCTACGGTCTTTCTCCGTGGCAGCAGCACTCGATACCTCCCTCACCACCCTTGACGGCGAGTCACGACCGCTGAAGGAGTGGACCACCACCTTCCACCTCGCTTCGATCGTGATCGACCCCTACACCAACGAGAGTGCGTGGATCTTGGAGACCGCGGCGCGCATCCTGCGCCACTTCGGTGGTGCCGCCACTCGCGTCAACTTCATCGTCACTGCAAGTCCGGCAGAGGCCAAGCAGTTCCTCGGGCCACTCGCCAAGGAGTTCCTCACTTTCGTCGATCCTGATCGGGTGATGGTTCGCCAGTTGGGACTCAAGTCGCTTCCCGCGTTCGTCTTCATTCAGGGTGATGGCAGCGTGCCTGCCTCTGCAGAAGGTTGGAACGCGCAGGAATGGAAAGCGGTCGCAGCGCACATCGCCGAAACCGTGCAATGGTCTACACCACACATTCCGTCTGCAGGCGACCCCGGCTCATTCGCCGGTAGCCCTGCGCTCGGCTGAACCCGACTCCCCCGGTCGCCGTAACCTGAAGTCATGGCTGAAGCCCGGCAAGAGCCGTTTTCTTTCAGTGAACTACTCCCGATCGGACCAGACCAGACCGAATATCGCCTGATCTCGACCGAGGGCGTCGAGCAATTCGAAACCAGTGCGGGAACGTTCCTTCGCGTTTCTCCTCAGGCAATCACCTTGCTCACCGAGATAGCGATGCGCGACATCGCCCACTTGCTGCGATCTGGTCACCTCCAGCAATTGGCGAACATCTTGAAAGATCCGGAAGCCAGCGCCAATGATCGATTCGTTGCTCTCGACTTGCTGAAGAACGCGAGTATCGCTGCCGGAGGCATCCTTCCCATGTGCCAGGACACGGGAACCGCGATCGTCAAGGCGAAAAAAGGGCAGTTCGTGTTCACCGGCGGCGGGGACGAAGAAGCCATTTCGCGCGGCGTGTACAACACGTATCAGACCAGCAACCTTCGCTACAGCCAGTTGGCACCGATCACCATGTACGAAGAGGTGAACACCAACACGAATCTGCCGGCAGAAATCAAGATCCAAGCAGTTGATGGCGACGAGTACAAGTTCTTGTTCATCGCCAAGGGCGGTGGGTCCGCCAACAAGAGCTACCTCTTTCAAGAGACAAAGGCATTGCTCAACGAGAAAACACTCCTGCCTTGGCTCTTCGAGAAGATGAAGACCCTCGGCACTGCAGCATGTCCCCCGTATCACCTGGCAGTGGTCATCGGTGGCACATCAGCCGAACACGCTGTGGAAACCGCAAAACTTGCAAGCGCCCGCTATCTCGACTCGCTGCCCACCAGCGGCTCAAAGCTTGGGCATGCTTTTCGCGATGTCGATCTTGAGCAGAAGGTCCTCAAACTGGCTCAACAGACGGGCATTGGTGCACAGTTCGGCGGCAAGTACTTCTGCCACGACGTACGCGTCATCCGACTTCCGCGACACGGCGCAAGTTGTCCAGTTGCCATGGCCGTTTCGTGCAGCGCCGATCGCCAAGCACTAGGCAAGATCACGAAGGACGGCATCTTCCTCGAAAAACTCGAGACCGATCCGGCGCGATTCTTGCCCGAAGTGAGGGAGCAGGATCTCAGTGACGATGTGGTGGCCATCGATCTCTCGCGACCGATGGACGAAATCCGTGCCATGCTCTCCAAGTATCCCGTCAAAACTCGAGTGATGTTGAGCGGTGACATGGTCGTGGCTCGAGACATTGCCCATGCCAAGATCCGCGAACGTCTCGACCGCGGAGAAGGTCTACCTCAGTACATGAAGGACTACTGCGTGTACTACGCGGGCCCCGCAAAGACTCCCGAGGGCTACGCCAGCGGATCATTCGGCCCCACCACCGCTGGGCGAATGGATGCTTATGTCGCAGACTTCCAGGCAGCAGGTGGCAGCTTCGTCATGTTGGCCAAAGGCAACCGCTCCAGGCAAGTGACCGAGGCTTGCAAGACCTATGGCGGGTTCTATCTTGGCTCGATCGGCGGTCCAGCCGCTCGTCTCGCACTCGATTGCATCAAGAGCGTGGAAGTACTCGAGTATGCCGAACTTGGCATGGAAGCCGTGTGGAAGATTCGCGTCGAGAACTTTCCTGCGTTCATCGTCGTTGACGACAAGGGACACGATTTTTTCGACATGGTCAACGCCCAACCGGGCGTATCGATCAACGTGCGCTGAGACACGCCTTCACTGCGGCCCGAGTCGCGCCAACTTCGTCAGGATTTGCACCAAATTCCACCGCGGCAAAATCGGTCACGCCAATTTCTTCGAGAGCACGAATCCTCTCAGTCACCTCGCTCGTCGAGCCCACCACGGCGATGTCAGCCGGACCACCAACACCTTCGTGGTCGAGCATCGCTCGATAGCTGGGCAACTGTCCGTACACCGCAAAGATCTGTGCAGCACGTTCACGTGCTCCCGCTGTGTCCTGCGTCACACACACCGGCAAGGCGGCGATCACTCTGGGCTTTGGTCGACCAAGTTCGTCAGCTGCAGCATTGATCGTTGGAACGATGTGCGACTCCAGCGTTTGTGGACCCGTGCACCACGTCAGAGTTCCATCGGTTTTCGCTGCGGCAAGTTTCAACATCTGCGCACCAAGTGCCGCAACCACAACTCCGCACTGCTCCGCACCCGAAATCTGAATTCCCGCGTGGGCAGTGAGAGTTTCACCCGCGAAAGAGACCTTGCGATCCTCGATCAAAGGCATCAGAATCGAGAGGTACTCGCGCATGTGACGCACCGGTTTGTCGAAGGACATGCCAAGCATTCCCTCGATGACCACCTGATGGCTCAATCCGATACCGAGACACAGTCGTCCACCAGACGCGGCGTTGGTCGTGAGTGCCTGCTGAGCGAGCATCATCGGATGTCGTGGGTAAGTGGGAATGACGCTGGTGCCCAATTCGATACGGGGAACCTCTCTACCGATTACTGCCAGCACAGTCAGCGCATCAGGTCCGAAGATCTGTGGCATCCAGTACGAGTGGAACCCGTCACGCTCGGCTTGACGAGCCTCCGCAACGAAGCCGTCGATGGTGGTGTCCTGTGTGGACGTGAAGATTCCGATGTTCATGGGCATCACGCCACCGTAGCGGCGC
>CAZZJH010000051.1:0-10210 GCA_964654335.1 uncultured Acidimicrobium sp. | reverse complement strand
ACGCCCGTGAGGTCGAGAGCAACGTGGTCACCTTGACGAATGGCGCGATCTACATCGACGAGTTTCCCGTGACGCTTGCGCTCCGTATCCACCGCTTCATCAATTTCCGGGTCACTCACATCGAGTGAAGGCAGCTCGACGCGCAAACCTTTGTACCCCGGCACTTGAATTTCGGGACGGACCTCACAGGTGGCGTCGAATCCGATGGGGCCTGCAATCTCGCCCTTCGTAACCTGCACATCAGGGGTGGCGATCAAGTCGACGTTGTGCTCACGCACAGCAATCGCGAGATACTCAGGAATGGAGTCCTGGAGGGCCTGTGAGCGGGCTGCGTCCAAACCGATCTGGGCCTGAAGCAATTGGCGCGGTGCCTTGCCTTGACGGAAGCCCGGGATGCGCACCTGCTTGGCGATCTTGCGAAACGCGTCGTCAATGTTGCGGTCAAATTCCGCCTCGTCAATTTCGACTACGAGCTTGACTTTGTTGCCTTCGAGGTTCTCTATCGTGCTTTTCACAGGGCGCAAAGTGTACCCTTGGCCCTCGTGACAGCCTCGTGGAAACCCCATGCATTGGCCAAGCCGCACGAGGGGCAGATCAACCTCGCGATTGGTGATCGCGTCGAGTCATCTGTTGACCTCGATGGAGCGCCGCAAGGCACCCAAGGCAAGGTCATCCTTTCAAACGGTTTCAACTGGTTGCGTTATCGCGTGTTGTTCGACAATGGCGTCGAAATTGGCGATCTCGATCATCGTCACTTGACTCCGCTCGGCAAAGCGGCAAAGCGCATCGCCAAGCAAGCCAAGCAGGCATCCTGAAGTTTCGCGCCTAGACAACTCCTAGGCTGAAAACCGTCCGGGGGGTGGCGCAGTTGGTAGCGCGCCTGGTTTGGGACCAGGAGGCCGGGGGTTCAAGTCCCCCCTCCCCGACTCAATTTGTCGATCGCTGACCGCTCAGAGGCGGTGTGCCGTCCGCCGCACTTCCATCTCCGCAAGGCGCTCGGGCATCGGGTGACGTGATGCGCCAGGCTCCGTCGGTACGTGCAAGTGTCCGGCTTCGAGCACGAACGGCTCGGTGATGTCCCTCGCGAAATAACGATTCGACGCAGACGTATCACCAGGCAACGTGAACCCGGGCAGTGCTGCGAGTGCGAGATTCGCTGCTCGTCCCACGCCCGTCTCGAGCATTCCTCCACACCACACCGGCACTCCACGATCGAGACACAAATCGTGAATCCGCTTGGATTCGATGAATCCACCGACACGGCCAGGCTTGATGTTGATGATCGAACATGCGCCAATGTCAAGTGCGCCACGAGCCACTTCGAACGACGTGATCGATTCGTCGAGACAAATCGGTGTGCGAACGTTGCGCGCCAGTTCAACGTGACCCACCACGTCCTCTTCGGGAAGCGGCTGCTCGATCAACAACAAGTTGAACTCGTCGAGTTTGGCGAGGTGCTCCGCGTCACCCACCGAGTACGCGGCATTGGCATCCACCTGCAGGAGGAGATCGTCACCGAATGTCTCGCGCACTGCGCGCACTTGTTCGATGTCTGCGCCGGGTTCGATCTTCAACTTGATGCGCAAGTAGCCGTCCTCCAGGTAGCCACCTACGACCTTCATCAACTCGTCGATCGATGGTTGGATGCCCACCGACACGCCGCTTGCAACCCGAGCAGTCGTTGCTCCCAGGTAAGTCGCGAGCGATTGACCCGCGAGACGTAGTTGACGATCGAGCAACGCGGCTTCGATCGCCGCCTTGGCCATGAAGTTGCCGCGAACCTCCCGTGCCCGTTGGACGAATTCCTCCGCCGTGGTCTCAGGACCAACGAATGGCAAGAGGAATCTGTCGATCACCGACCTGCAGCCGTCGACATACTCGGACGAGTACCCCGGCTCGGACATCGCCACGCACTCACCCCAGCCCTCGACCTCGTCATCAAGAACTCTCACGAACAACAGATCGCGAAGTGTCTGCGTGCCGAACGATGTGCGAAATGGCGACACGAGGTCGATTCGTGCATCGATCAATTCGATTCCGCGGATCATCGATCACATCCTCGCAGCACATATTCGTACTCGCTCGTGAGTCCGACGACGTTTTTGCCGTCAGCCATTGCGTCCAGAAACTGCTCTCGCTGCATTTCACGCCATCTGGTCGATTCCACCTTGTTCGACTTGCGCAACGATTCGATGTCCGACGGAGTGGCAATCGTGTCGTCACCCTCCCGAGGGTCGACGACCACTCCCGCTGGTGGTGCATCGACTCCCTCGACATTCCAACGAACGAGCACGCGGTCGCTTTGTTCGCCCGCATTGATTCCGTCGATCAGCTCCCCGTAGAAGTTGACGTGATAGCCGAGCACCTCTACGCCGAGTTTGACGATGTTGAACCACGCGTTGCGACGAACCAGCGGATCGAAAGTCCACGTGCAAGTGGCGAAACCTTGCTCCTTCGCCCACTCCCATTGATGGTGTTTGATCTGACGCCCGAAGTCTTTGGAGCCCACCTCGCCCAACACGCCGGCGGCATGGGAGTGCAAGTTGAGTCCCCGGGAACCCTGGAGCGGCAGGCCTACGAGCCCGAACGCAGCGCCAACTGGGCGATCCCCCGACCATGCCACCGACCCGTATCCCCCGTTGTGGAGACAGGCCGTGATGATCTCTGGCGGAACCATCCCGCGAACCGACCAGATCTGATCGAACAAACCAGAGATGAGGGCTGCGTCCTGAGCGGAATGAGCGAGCCGAATGTCGAGCACCGGCGTGGACTCTACCGATCAGCAAAGATGGTGCCCATGCCCGTTCAAGTCACCGTCGTCAATCATCCCGTCGCCGCCGAGGCACTCACCCATCTGCGCGATCAGAACACCTCGAATCAATTCTTTCGTGCCGAGATGCGCAGACTCTCGCTGATCGTGATCGCCGAGGCCACCAAAGACGTCCCAACACACAAGATCCGAGTCACCACGCCACTTGCAGAAACCGACGGCTCGAAGATTTCGAATCGCCCCGTGTTGGTGCCGATTCTGCGCGCAGGACTCGGCATGCTTCCAGCAGCAATGGAATTACTACCCGACGCAGACATCGCAGTGATCGGCGTACAGCGCGATGAACACACTCATGAGCCAAGCGAATACGTAGCCAAGTTGCCACACAACCTTGCCGGCAGGCACTGCGTCGTGCTCGATCCGATGCTCGCCACCGGCGGATCACTCGAGCACGGTTGTCGCATCCTCGCCAAACGCGGTGCACCACAGCCGATCACCATTGCCTGTGTGCTCGCCGCACCCGAAGGCATCGCACACTTGGAAAAGTCCGACATGAACTTGCACATCGTCACCGCCTCTATCGACGAGCGATTGAACGAGAATGCGTTCATCGTTCCGGGACTCGGCGATGCCGGCGACCGTCAGTTCGGCCCGCCGAACTGATCAGCCCAACAGCGGTGCAAGTTCCGCGAAACGACTGACGTCGACGCGTTTCAAGACTCCGCGGGCCGTCGATAACGGCACTCGAGTCATCGCGCCACACGAGAGCGCGATCATCGTTCCCGTTGCTCCTTCGAGCGCGGCGGCCACCGCAGCGAGACCGTATTGCGTAGACAACACTCGATCGAAGCTGGTAGGCGTACCACCGCGCTGTACATAACCAAGTTGCGTCACTCGCGCGTCGAATCCCGTCAGCTCCGCCAACTTCGGCGTGACATGTAGTGCTAGATCTCCATACTCACGATGACCGAACTCATCCAACTCGCGCGTCGGCACATCGAGCGTGCCGGGAATCGGCATCGCACCTTCGGCAAGCACGACCACGGATGCATAACGCCCTCGGTCGTGACGTCGCGTCACCAGTCGTGCAAGTTCTTCGATGTCGAATGGTCGTTCCGGAATCGCGATCGCCGTCGCCCCGCCAGCGAGTCCGGCGTGCATCGCGATCCATCCCGCCTCACGTCCCATCACTTCCACCACCATGATGCGGTCGTGGCTTTCCGCGGTGGTGTGCAGACGATCGATTGCATCGGTGGCGATTTGCACTGCGGTGTTGAAACCAAATGAGTACTCGGTGCCCATCACGTCGTTGTCGATCGTCTTGGGCACGCCGATGATTGGTAAGCCGTGTTCGTCGTGGAGGATCGAAGCCACGGTGAGTGATCCGTTGCCACCGATCACGATCAACACGTCGATCTTGTGCTCGGCGAGGGCTTCGGTCACCCGTTCGACCCCGCCAGGATGGTCGAGAGGGCTGCCCCTGCGCGTACCGAGGATGGTGCCCCCTCTGGGCAAGATCCCACGAACGACGTCAGTGGTCAGCTCGACAGTGCGGCCCTCGAGCACCCCGTCCCATGCATCGAGGAACCCAATTACCGAGGTACCAAGATCACTTGCAGCCTTACGGGTTATGGCTCGCAGGACGGCGTTCGTACCTGGGCAATCCCCTCCGCCAGTGAGCACCCCGAGCCGCATGAGGGGAGGCTATGGCCTTCACTCCACTCCGGCGCTCTCGCAACACGCGACCGGCACATACATACATATGTGCCCAAATTGCGGTCGTCGGGTAAAAGTTCTTGCCAAACCCCCGCCAAGGATGACTACTGTGTCGGAAGCAGGTAACTACTACCAGGGGGATACATGTCAGAAATTGAGCAAGACAAGCTCGATGCTGCAACCACACCGCGTGGCTTGTCGCGTCGTCATTTCATTCAGGGTGTTGCCGCAACCGGCGTGGGTGCAGGACTTATCGGTCTTGCAGCATGCGGTGGCGATGACACCACCGAGGAAGCGGTCACTGAGGAGACCACTGCCGAAGTCGCACAGGGCGGAACGCTCCGCGTCGGTGGCGGCAAGGTAGCCAACGCTCCAACGCCGTTCACCACCAACGACCAGGGCTCGCTGCAGATCTTGTGCTGCGTCGGTGAGTACTTGATCTGGAACAACGACAAGGGTGAACTCGAGCCACGCATCGCCGAGAGCTGGGAGTCCACCGACGGTGGAACCACATGGACGATCAAGATTCGCCAGGGAGTTACCTTCCACGACGGATCGCCGATGACTGCAGACGATGTGGTCTACTCGCTCGCCGCACACCTCGACGAGGCCAATGCCTCCTCACAGGCTGGCACCTTCGGTGGCATCCTCGAAGCAGCAGGCGTCACCAAGGTCGATGACTCGACGATCCAGATTGTGTGCTTGGCCCCAACGGGTGCCTTGCCCAACCTGATCTCCAGCACGACCTACGGCTTGATCATGATCAAGAGTGGCGACGCAGCCGGTGATGGCTGGCAGGCAACGATGAACAGCTGTGGCCCATGGGTGTTGAACACCTACACCGAGGGCGACCGCACCACGTTCACCCGTAACGACAACTACTGGGACACGAACCGCATCCCGGCATTCGACGCGCTGGAACTCATCCAGTTCGATTCCGCCGATGCTGCCGTAGCTCAGTTGACTGCAGGAGAACTCGATGCGGTGGTCGCCAAGATCAACCCATCGACCGCTGCAGCAGTCGACACGAATGTCGTCGAGTTGGTCCGCGTGGCTTCGGCTTCGCACCTCTCGGTGCACATGCGTAACGACTTCGGTCCGTTCCAAGACAAGCGCATCCGTAAGGCCGCTGCCCTCACCCTGGCTCGCGCCGACTACGTGTCCGGCGTGCTCCTTGGCGAGGCCGTCATTGGTAACGACTCGATCATCGATGCTTACCCGACGCTGAAGGACACCTCGGTGGCCCAACGCGAAAAGGACATCGATCAGGCCAAGGCGTTGATGGAAGAGGCTGGCGCAGCAGACGGATTCGATGTGGATCTCTCGAGCTACTCGCGAGACGACATCAACCTGTTGGCTCCGTTCCTCAAGAGCTCGCTCGCTGAGATCGGCATCAACGTGACGATCAAGCAGGCTGACTCCTACTACACCGAGCCCTGGTCGTCCCAGGAATCGAAGAAGGTGGAGAACAACTACTGGCTCGAGTCCAACTTCGGTATCACCGACTTCGGTCACCGTGGTTCGCCGGACGTGGTCTTGAACCGTGTGATCAAGTCCACCGGCGACTGGAACGCAGCGCAGTACAAGAGCGAAGAGATGGACGCCGCGATCAGCGCGTTCGTCACGGGCGCGACCCCCGAAGATCGTCAGGCAGCAGCCAAGACGATTCAGGAGATCGCACTCGAGGACTCTCCGTACATCTTCCTGTACTTCGATGTAGCGACTGGTGCCGTCCGCAAGGGCCTCACTGGCGTCTACGCAAACGGTATGGCGCAATTCGAATCGGCTTCGGCACGTAACGTCTGAACCGTTCAGTAATTACCAAGAGCCGGTGCACTTCGGTGCACCGGCTCTTGTGCATATTGCGATCGTGTGAATGTGGTCAACGAGATGAGAATTCTCTTTTTGGGCGGGACATGTGTCACCTAGGATGACCGCGTGCTGAAGTACGTCGGCAAGCGACTCGGGCTCGCGGTGCTCACCGTGTTCGTGGTGACTACCGCGATTTTCTTCATGACGAACATCCTCCCGGGCGACCCTGCGTCACGCATTCTTGGCAATTTGGCAGAACCTGAGGCCGTTGAGAAGCTGCGCAAGGATCTTGGTCTCGACCGACCACTCCTCGTGCAGTACTGGAACTGGTTGTCGAACACTCTTCAAGGAGATTTCGGAAGTTCGATACAACACAAAGTTCCGGTTATTGACTACATCCTTCCCGCAATCGGACTTTCGCTGCGCTTGGCTGTCATTGCGTTTGCTCTCACCGTTCCCCTCAGCATCATCGGCGGCATAACTGCAGGAGTATTGCGCGGTAAGCCCGCAGATCGATTGATCACCGTGGGTGGCCTTTCCGCGGCGGTCGTGCCCGAGTTTGTTTGGGCGGTGCTGCTCGTGCTCATCGTCGGTGTCCGTTTGAAGTGGCTCCCCACAAGCGCTTACCCGGGACCCGATGAAAATCTATTGACCTACGCCCACCACCTCATTCTTCCGTCGATCGCGTTGGTACTGGTTTTGTTTGGTTACATCTCAAGAATTGCTCGAGCCGGCGTCATTGAGGCGTTTGATTCCGATTACGTACGGACCGCAACCTTGAAAGGTCTTTCGCGCCGCAGAGTCGTGAACCGCCACGTACTGCGAAACGCACTACTCCCATCGATCGCAGTGGTAGCAAGCCAGGTTCCGTACCTCATCGGCGGTTTGGTGGCAGTAGAACGCGTCTTCAACTACCCAGGATTCGGCACCATTCTGATCAAGGCCGTGCAGTATCGCGATTACCCCGTGCTTCAGTCCTCCGTACTAATCGTTGCCGTGGTCATCGTGATGGCTCAACTCATCGCCGACGTCTTATTTGCCGTACTCAATCCCCGAATTCGTCAAGGAATTGAGCGATGACTGAAGCATCGGCCCTCCGCGCAGCGTCAGTTCTCGAACGAAAGCGCATTCGCAAGGAGCGGTTCTCCCAATTGCTTCGCAATCCGGCGTTCATTGCCGGCGCGATTCTTCTTGGCATCTGGCTGATAGCCGCCCTATTCGGAAACTTCCTCACTCGAGTCGAACCTGGTCTCGTGGATGTGCTCAATGTAAACAAGCGACCATCCGGCGGCTATTGGTTCGGCACCGACAACATTGGTCGCGATGTGTACTCACGCGTCATCGCCGGCACCAGACCAATTCTTTTCATGGCTTTCAGTGCCACGACTATTGGGACAATTCTTGGAACGACCCTCGGGCTTCTCACGGGTTACCTCAAGGGCCGGTTCGACGTACTTGTTATGCGCGTGTTGGACGCGATCAGTGCGTTGCCGGTGATTGTCATCGCTCTACTTGCTCTCGCCGCCCTCGATGGTCAATCAGAAGTCATCACCGTGCTGATCATCGGTTTCGTCTTCACTCCGATCATTGCCCGCACCGTCCGTGCTGCAGTTCTCTACGAGGCAGAGCTCGATTACGTAGCTGCAGCCAAGTTGCGCACGGAAAGGATGCCGCACATCTTGTTCGTAGAGATTCTCCCCAATGTGCTGCCACCGATCATTGTGGAATTCACCATCCGCCTTGGCTATGCAGTCTTCGCCATCGCCACCTTGTCCTTCCTTGGCGTGGGTGTAGAACTCGGCTCTCCCAATTGGGGCTCACAAGTTGCAGAGAACTACAGCGGTATCTTCGGCAATTTGTGGTGGGCGACCGTGTTCCCCGCTGGCGCGATCGCCACACTCGCCATCGGCATCAACCTCATTGCCGATTCGATCATGGAGGCGTTCGAGATATGAGCACGCCAACTCTCGAACTACGCAACCTCCGGGTTACCTACACGGTGCGCGGCATCGATCGCGATGTGTTGCGCGGTATTTCGTTCGCCATAAAGCCAGGTGAGTCCTATGGCCTCGTAGGCGAGTCGGGTTGCGGCAAGTCGACTGCTGCTTATGCCTCGATGCGTTATCTCCCACGCAACGGTCAGATCGTCTCGGGGCAGGTGTTGTTCGAGGGTCGCGACATGACGACGGTGAATGACGCCGACATTCGCGAGATGCGACGTTCTGCGATCGGCATGGTGTACCAGAACCCGATCGCTGCACTGAACCCCACCATTCGCATCGGCGATCAAGTGGCCGAATCATTCACCATGCTCGGCCACAGTTCAAAAGAAGCGCTCGAACTAGCTGAAGAAGCATTGAAGAAGGTGCAGATTGCAGACCCCAAGCGCGTGATGCGCAGTTACCCCCATCAACTCTCGGGCGGAATGGCTCAGCGCGTGGTGATCGCCATGGCGCTTGCTTGCAACCCTCGTCTACTCATCTTGGATGAACCCACTACTGGCCTGGACGCCACAGTGGAGGCCGAGGTGCTGGATCTCGTTCGCGGACTGATCAAGGACTCGGGCACCTCGATTCTGTTCATCAGTCACAATCTCGGCGTGATCCGCACGATGTGTGATCGCGTTGGCGTGCTGTACGCGGGAGCGCTCGTCGAAGAAGGTGAAACCGAGACCATCCTGCAGAACCCCAACCACCCGTACACCGTCGGCTTGATGCGCTGTATCCCACGTGGAGGGTTGCACAAGCGACTCGCCCATCTCGACACCATTCCCGGCACACCGCCGCCACTGGGGAGCGAGCTCCCTGGCTGTGTGTTCGTCGATCGATGCGCAATCGCCCAAGATGTTTGCCGCACTACGCAGCCACCTCTTGTCGACTTGCAGAACGGACACTTCTCGCGCTGTCACTTCAACGAACAGGCTGTCAACCTGCCACGCACCGTTGGCACCGCGCCGCTGCAGCAGAAATCAGATGCATCACAAAGCAAAGATCTGCTCACCATCGCGCACTTGTCGAAGACCTTCACCCAAGACGACCAGAGAATTCGGGTTCTCGCAGACGTCACCATGTCTCTCGCTCGTGGCGAAACTCTCGGCCTCGTCGGTGAGTCGGGCTCAGGCAAAACCACTCTCGCCAAGACTCTGCTCGGAATTTTCGAGCCCGACGAAGGCAGCATCGTCACACTCGATGGCCGCCAACTTGGCAAAAGCATCGCGGACCGCACGGCACACGAAGTCGGCTCAGTGCAGATCGTGTTCCAGAACCCTGACTCTGCACTCAACCGACGTCACTCCGTCACGCGAATCGTCGCTCGAGCCGTGGAGAAACTCGCAGGCAAGCAAAAGCGCGAGTCGGAAGATCGCGCACAAGAGTTGCTCAACTCGATGAGTGTTGACCCGGTGCTGCATTCCGCTCGCCCGGCACAACTCTCCGGCGGTCTCAAGCAGCGCGTCGCGATCGCTCGTTCGTTCGCAGGTAGTCCGAAGCTCGTGGTGTGTGACGAACCGACGAGCGCCCTCGACGTAAGCGTGCAGGCCAACATCTTGAACTTGTTGGCAGACCTTCAGGCCAATGAGAACGTGAGTTACGTGTTCATCAGCCACGATCTCGGCGTGGTGCGCTACCTCTCCGACCGCATCGCGGTGATGTACCTCGGGCGAATCATGGAGCTCGGCGCTGCCGAAGAAGTATTCAATGGGCCGCACCACCCGTACACCGAGGCGCTCGTCTCCAGTGTTCCCGCAATCGATGGTTCACATCGCGTGCGCATACGTCTTGGTGGTGAAGTGCCGAGCCCGGCCAACCCACCGACGGGTTGTGTGCTGAATCCTCGTTGCCCACGAATGGCCGCCAGCGGTCTCGCCCACAAGTGCACCAGCGAAGAGCCCGAGCTGCAAGAAGTCAGCCCCGG
>CAZZJH010000050.1:7360-10439 GCA_964654335.1 uncultured Acidimicrobium sp. | reverse complement strand
CCGAGCGACAATTCGTAACGGGTGACGGTTGGTCCGCGCGTATATCCGACCAGCTCGGTTTCTACGCCGTGCTCACGAAGCGCCTCGATCAAACGCTCGCCCCGCTCTTCGGTGACGCGCTCATCTGCACGCTCGTGACGAGTGACCGTCAACATGTCGAGTGTCGGCAACGTCCATGCGCTTGGTTTGGCGCCGGGGCCGAGCGGCATCTGCTGTGGCTCACCCTTCAGCAACTTGGTCGCGCGCGGAGACGGCGAGGCTACGGGCTCGACTGCGGCCTCCACTTCATCATCCACTTCAGGCTCGACGGGCTTCTCCCGACGTAGACGTCGCTTCTTCGGCTTGGCCTCCGCTTGCGCGGGATACAGGTCGTCGAGTCCGACGTCGTAGAACTCGGGCGCTAGGTGATCGGCGAATCCGCGATCGTTTTCCATCGAGTCGTCGAGTGATGTTGTGTTTCGCGACCTGCGCTGCGGCACCGATACGCCATTGACCCATGCGCGAGTGCGTCGCCACAGTTCGGCAGGAGTGCTGGCCGTCAGAATGAGCACACCACAAAAGATGACTGCGAGCAAAATGACCGTTGCTGCAAGTCGTGTGGTGACGTCACTCAACGGTTGACCGGCCAACCAACCAAACCATCCACCGGCACGCGACAACGCATCAACGTCGGCCTCGACTGAACCGGTGCCCCAGATGATGTGGATTATGCCAAGCAGCGACCACGCAATCACCGACAAGCCGACGCTCAGACGGACACGATGCTGCACCTCGGCGCGTTTGATGAATGCGACACCGAAACCCACCGCCATGAATGGGGTGAGGAAGCGACCCACCCCGACGAGCGACGACAGCGAGGTGTCGAGGAGACGCCCGAACGGCCCGGCCATCTCGAAGAACACCGACATGACGAGCAACACGCCCAAGCAAACGAGCGCGACCCCACCAAACTCGTGCCCTCGTCCGGACAGGATCTCGCGCAACACCGAGGGACGGCGGCGGAGGTAGATCTCGGCAGAGTCTTCTTGGGCATGGCTCCGCACCACTCGGGGAGCTTCGGCGCGCGGTCGGGCAGCGGCCTTACGGGGCTTGGTGGCCATTGAACAACGGTACCCCCGGGGTATGGGGCAAATCGGGGATTCCCCCGCCGCTACGCCGCTATGTCTCTACGCCTCCATGACGACTGGCACGATCATCGGGCGGCGCTTGGTGCGCTCACCGACGAACTTGCCTGCGGCACGACGCACCTCTTTTTCGAGTGCATCCACATCGCGAACTCCCCGACCCAATGCAGACTCGACTGCTGTAGCAACCGTCTCACAAGCCTCATCGATCAGGTCCTCAGCTTCGGGTGCATATACCCAACCCCGCGTGATCACTTCTGGGCCAACGAGCACCGAACCCGCTTCTACGTCCACCGTGACCACCACGATCACCACACCTTCTTCGGCGAGTACGCGGCGATCGCGCAACACGCCCTGCCCCACATCACCCACCACACCATCCACGTACAACATTCCTGCGGGAACTCGGCCGACCAGTTCGATCCCCTCGTCAGAGATCTCGATCATGTCGCCGTCTTCACACAACATGGTCCGCGATTCGGGAACCCCCATCGTTCTGGCATGACGCGCGTTGGCAACCAGGTGGTGGTATTCGCCGTGAATCGGCACGAACCACTCGGGCTCGCAGATCGACAAGTACATCTTCAAGTCCTCGGCTTGGGCATGCCCCGTCGCATGAACATCGGCCAAACCCGAGTGCACCACCTCGGCGCCGGCTCGCAGCAGCCCGTCGATAACCCGATTGACGTTCGACTCGTTGCCGGGAATCGCATGGCTGGAGAAGATCACGGTGTCACGAGGCCCGATCTTGACGTGCTTCGAATCGCCGCGAGCGAGCAACGACAACGCGGCCATTGGTTCGCCTTGTGATCCGGTGGAAACGATGCACACTTCGTTCGGCGGGTAGTCATCGATGTCCTCGATCGACACGAAGTGCCGGTCAGGAATCTGGATGAGTCCGAGATCACGAGCCATACGAACGTTGTTGACCATCGAACGGCCAAGGGTTGCCACCACACGGCCCGACTCGACGGCAGCCTCCGCGATCTGCTGCACGCGGTGGATGTGGCTGGCGAAACTCGCCGTGATGATTCGCTGATCACGGTGTTCGTCGAACAATTGGCGCAACACCTTCCCCACGCTCCGCTCAGATGGGGCGAAGCCGCGCTCCTCGGCATTTGTACTGTCACACATCAAGAGTCGGATGCCATCACCTGCAGCCAACGCGCCGAGCCGTGCGAGGTCGGTACGACGATCGTCGACGGGTGTGAGGTCGATCTTGAAGTCCCCCGAATGGATGATCACACCTTGTGGAGTGTGCAACGCGATTGCATGCGCATGAGGCACCGAGTGGGTCACCGGGATGAACTCCACGTCGAACGGACCAATTTGTCGCCGCTCGTTGTCGGCAACAGTGATCAATTCGGTGTTGCCCAACAGGCCGGCTTCCTCGATGCGATGGCGGGCCAGGCCAAGCGTCACTTTCGAGCCATAGATGGGAAACGACAAGTCGCGGAGCAAGAATTGCAGACCGCCAACATGATCCTCATGCCCATGGGTCGCCACACATGCTTCGATCCGATCGGCATTTTCGCGGAGATAGGTGAAGTCCGGCAGGACGAGATCGATGCCATGCATGTCGGGATCCGGGAACATCAATCCACAATCGATGATCAGCAGTCGTTCGTCCTGCTCCACCACCATGCAGTTGCGGCCGATCTCACCGAGACCGCCGAGGAATGCAACGCGAACGCTGGCTGCCATTACTTGGCAGCTCGTGCAGCGCGGAGGTTGTCGAGCACCTTTCGTGCCCGCTCCTCGAGGCCTGCAGGGGGTGGCCCCATCGGCAAGCGCGCCTCACCGACTTCCAGTCCGAGCACGTTCATCATCACTTTGCTCGGCAGTGGATTCGGGTTCTCATCGCCGGTCTCGAACGAGAAGCTTTCGAGTAGCCGCGCATTCACGTTGCGCGCCCCGACGACATCCCCCGCTTCCCACTTGGCGAACATCTCCTG
>CAZZJH010000050.1:0-7260 GCA_964654335.1 uncultured Acidimicrobium sp. | reverse complement strand
CCGGCGATCACCGGGATGCTGACTGCTGAAATGACGGCTTCAAAGAGCGAAAGTCGTTCGTCATCCGTGAGAACGGCTGATTCGCCCGTCGAGCCAGCGACGACGAGACCATCGTTGCCATTGTCCTGTAGCCACTTGGCGAGGCGTCGGGCACCATCAAGGTTCAGCGACTGGTCACGGTTGAACGGCGTGACCATCGCCGTGACGACGCGACCAAACCTTGGCATGGCGAGATACTAACCCCGCCGCCCGAAACGTCAGGCTTGCGGTGCGTCCTGGCTGAGTTCGAACTTGAGGTATTCCTCGCCGGTGTTCTCCCAGTCTTCGAACTGGATGACGCCCATGTCTTCGAAGCGACGACGGAGCCAGGCTTCGTTGCGATCGAGAAGGCCCAACTTCTTACAGTTCGGGACGATCTTGGAGAACAACATCTGCTGGAACATCTTGCGACCCGGATCGTTGATCATCAGCGGAATGACCTGCTTGGGATCGACACCCATGTGATGCCATACCTCTTGCTGCAAGAAACGGTCGCGCATGCGCACGCTGGCTTCGAAAGCAAACTCCTGACGATCCTTGATCTCCGCGTCGGTCATGCCGTCGTAGACCTCTTTCAGGCTGAGCACACCGAACGCAACGTGACGGGCCTCGTCGCTCATCACATAACGCAGCAAGTGCTTGAGAAGCGGTTCGTTGGTGAGCTGATGGAGGAATCCAAACGCAGCAAGCGCGAGGCCTTCAACCATGATCTGCATACCGAGGTATGTCATGTCCCAACGCGAATCGTTTACTACGTCGTCGAGCAGCATGCCGAGGTGGGTATTGATCTGGTACCCACCCTCCATCTTTTGGTCGAGATAACGCGCGAACACTTCGACGTGTCGAGCCTCATCCACTACCTGGGTGCTCGCGTACAACTTGGCGTCGTACCAGGGAACCGTTTCGGTGATCTTCGCCGTGCAAATCAACGCACCCTGTTCGCCATGGAGAAACTGCGACAGCATCCACTTGCGACCTTGGATGCCGAAGTCCAACCATTCCTTGTCGCCCCATCTTTCGAGCGGAGTTCCGGCGTACCAATTTGGATCGATGCCGTTACCAAGAATCTCTTGATCCATCTTGATCGTCTTCTCGATGTCGACGTCGGTATCCCACGGAATGTCGGTGGTGGCGTTCCACTGCCCCACCTTGGCCTTCTCGTACAACTTGCGAAGCTGCGGTCGCGCAAGTGAGTAGTCCCACGTGAAGATCGTTTCCGCTTCGTTCTTCACTGCATGCAACACCTCGTCGGGATCGATCATTGGTGTGGCAAGAATGGCCTCGACGTCATTGATCTCGTCGCGACCGATCATGTCCTGGTTGGTGGAGTGCGTGACCGTCATGGGCTCAGCATAAGACGCCGCGGCTGGTGATCTTTGACGCCCGAACATAAATCTGACTAAATTCATCGGGAATTGCCGATCGGCAATACTTCCTGCCGGACCACCCGGTCGACCACAAGAGAAGGACCCTCAACACATGAATAGGAAAAACAAGATTGCCGTCAGCCTTGCGCTCGTCGGCACACTCGCCCTTGCCGCTTGCGGCGGGGACTCGGACGGCGGCAGCGCCTCCGGTTCGGGAACCGGCAACGACTGCACGTCGGGCAAGACACTGAGCGAAGGCGTCTTGACCATCGGTACCGGCAACCCCGCTTTCTCTCCATGGGTGGAGAACGACGCTCCGGAAAGCGGTGAAGGCTTCGAGGCCGCAGTCGCCTACGCAGTAGCCGAAGAGATGGGCTTCAGCGCGGAGAACGTCTCCTGGGTACGCACGAGTTTCGACGAGGCCATCCAGCCGGGTGCCAAGAACTTCGACTTCAACTTGCAGCAGTACTCGATCACCGACGAGCGCAAGCAGACGGTCACCTTCAGCGATCCGTACTACACCACCAACCAGGCGATCGTCGGATACTCCGACTCCGCTGCCGCTGGTGCGAGCACGGTCGCAGATGTGCGCGACCTGAAGTTCGGCGTGCAGTCAGGTACGACGAGTCTCGAGTTCCTCACCAACGTGGTGCAGCCGACCAACGAGCCCTTCGTCTATGACGACAACGCCGCTGCCAAGGCAGCACTCGAGGCGAAGCAGATCGACGCGATCGTCGTCGACTTGCCGACCGCGTTCTACATCGCCGCAGTGGAGATCGAGGGCGCCGCAGTGCTCGGTCAGTTCCCCGCCGGTGAAGGCGTCACCGCCGACCAGTTCGGTTTGGTGTTCGACCTCGACAACCCTCTCGCCGATTGCGTGAACGAGGCACTGGCATCGCTCAAGGATTCCGGTGACTTGGCTGCGATCGAGCAGACGTGGCTTGCCGACAAGACGAGCGCACCCGTCATCAGCCTCGACTAAGGAATTCTGACGCACTCCACGACAGAACGTCAGGCGTACGAACGACGGCAGCGCCGGCGTAGCAATCTCATTGCTGCGATGAGCACTGCCGTCGTCGTCGCTGCCGTCGTACTGCTCGTCCCGCGCATGCCGCGCTGGGATCGGGTGAAAGCTTCTTTCTTCGATGGCGAATTGCTCGCCGCCTCCTTCCCACGTTTGTTGGACGCTTTCGTCCTCGACGTGATGATCTTTCTCTGGACGACTCCGTTCATCCTGATCATGGCGATGCTGATCGCGATCGCCCGCAATACTCGTGCGCCATCGCTGTTCCCCGTGCGCATCTTCGCCATCGCCTACACCGACATCATGCGTGGCGTACCCGTGATTCTGTGGATCTACTTGATCGGTTTCGGAGTCCCCGGCATCGGACTCGAGCGACCCTGGAACTCCCCCTTGCTGTGGGGGTCGGTTGCTCTCGGACTCACGTACAGCGCGTACGTAGCCGAAGTCTTTCGTGCAGGAATCGAAGGCGTGCACGAGTCACAGCGCGCAGCCGCCCGATCTCTCGGCCTTTCCAGTGCGCAAACCATGCGTCACGTGATCATCCCCCAGGCGGTACGCAAGGTGTTCCCACCGTTGATGAACGACATGGTGAGCCTGCAAAAAGACGTGGCGCTCGTCAGCCTCATCGGTCCAATCGAAATCCTCCGCCAGGCCGGCATCGACAAGGCCAAGTTCGCCAACTTCACCCCGTTCGTCGGCGCCGCCCTCATCTTCTTGTCAATCACGATTCCTCTCACGCGCTTCACCGATTACCTCCTCACTCGTGAACGCGACCGAACCGGCGGATCGAGGGTGCGATGAAACTTCGTTTCGACGCCGTCTCCAAGGCGTTCGGAGAGAACAAGGTTCTCCGGGAAATCTCGATCGACATCGCAGCCGGCGAGGTGGTCACGTTCATCGGTGCAAGCGGATCCGGAAAATCCACATTGCTACGTTGCGTGAACCTGCTCGAGACGATCGATGCGGGTTCGATCACACTCGATAACGAGGTGATCACGAAGGTTGGCGTGGATCCGAATCCCGTTCGCCGGCGGGTGGGCATGGTGTTCCAGAGCTACAACCTGTTCCCCCACATGAGCGTTGCGCGCAACGTGACACTCGCCCTCACCGAAGTACTTGGGATCGAATCATCTGAAGCGATGGATCGCGCCCGCACACTGCTGGATCGATTCGGCCTCTCCGACAAGATCGATCGCTACCCCGACCAGTTGTCTGGCGGTCAGCAACAACGCGTGGCCATTGCTCGAGCCATGGCCTTGAATCCCGAGGTCTTGCTACTGGACGAAATCACGAGCGCACTCGACCCCGAGCTGGTGGGCGAGGTGCTGGATGTGGTTCGTGAACTCAAAGGGAGCGGGATCACCATGCTCTTCGCCACGCACGAGATGTCCTTTGCCGAAGAGATCAGCGATCGGGTCTGCTACCTCGATTCGGGACTGATCGCCGAAATGGGATCTCCCAACCAGATTTTCTCTTCCCCGAAAAATGAGCGAACGCAGCAGTTCCTCTCGCGAGTGCTGAAAGGTCAGCGCAGAGATTGACAGTCAGCTCGGAAGTATGTGGTTCGAAAACTGGTCGCGCAGGGTCTTCTTGGAGAACTTGCCGACACTCGTCTTCGGTACTTCTGGAATGAACACGACATCATCCGGCACCTGCCACTTGGCGAGGCGCGGTCGAACATGATCGAGGATCTCGTCCTTGGACATCGTCTCCCCGTCCTTCATCACTACGCATGCAAGCGGCCGCTCCGACCACTTGGGGTGGGGCACGCCGATGACCGCGGCTTCCTTGATCTTCGGGTGCGACATCAACTCGTTCTCGACTTCGACCGATGAGATCCACTCGCCACCCGACTTGATCAAGTCCTTCGTTCGGTCAACGAGACGAATTCGTCCCTTCGGATCGACGGTGGCGACATCTCCCGTGCGCAACCAACCGTCACTGGTGAAACTCTCGTTGGCGCGAGCGTCGTTGTAGTACGTCGCTGCAATCCAGTTGCCCCTGCACTGCAATTCGCCCGAGGTTTCACCATCCCACGGGGTGGGTGTCGACGTGCCGGGCTCAACTACCCGCGCATCGACCCCAAAAGAAATCTGGCCCACGGTGGTGCGAAGCTCGGCTTGCTCCTCGACCGACAGTTGCTGATCCTCGACGCTCAATGAACACACCGCCGCGATGGGGCTCGTCTCCGTCATTCCCCACGCTTGGAGGATGGGCAGACCAACTGCCTCGCGGTAACCCTCAGACAATGCCTTCGGCACCGCGGAACCGCCACAGGGAATTGCGCGCAATGCACTCGTATCGCGACCCTTCAACTCGGGCAACACCGCCATCCAGATGGTTGGCACACCAGCAGCGACGGTCACTTTCTCCTCGACGATCAAATCGGCAATCGCCTTACCCGACAGATCCGGGCCCGGCATCACGAGGCTGGCGCCACTCGCCACTGCTGCATGCGCAAGCCCCCATGCATTTGCGTGGAACATCGGGACGACCGGCAGGATCACATCTGACTCCCGTGCGCCGAGCGAATCCACCGTCATCGCGCCCATCGTGTGCAAGAACGTTGAACGATGGCTGTACACCACCCCTTTCGGGTTGCCTGTAGTGCCACTCGTGTAACACATGCTGGCCGCTTGATTTTCGTCACTGATTTCGAACTCCACTCCGGGAGTGCCTTGCAGCAACTTCTCATAGTCGTGCAGCTCCATGCCCTTCACCGAATCGGGCACATCTCCCTTGCCATCGTCCATCACCACCAAGTGCTTGACCGTGGTGAACGTGGGCAGCAACGGGGCCAACAAACCGAACAACGACCGATCCACGAAGATCACTTCGTCCTCGGCGTGGTTGACGATGTAGGTGAGCTGCTCCGGAAACAACCGGATGTTCAACGTGTGCGAGACACGACCAGTGCACGGTGGAGCGAAGTACAACTCGAGATGTCGCGCCGTATTCCATGCGAACGTCGCCACCCGACCGTGCTTCGAAATCTTCAACTTGTCGAGCACGCCGCCTAGTTGACGCGTTCGTGCAGCCCACTCCGTGTAGTTGGTTCGGTCGCGGCCAGTTGCCGTCGCCGTGACGATGGATTTGTTGCCGTGATACTTCTCGGCTCGTTCGAACAGGTGCGCCAGCGTGAGCGGCGTCTGCTGCATCAACCCCTTCATTGACACCCCCACAGTTTCGCGTTCGCGTCGAAGCGAGCGCCCTACGAGAACCTACACAAGTCGGCTACCGTGCTCCGAATGCGCAAGTTCGTGCTCGGATTCACCACGATGCTGTTCGTCATCGGAACCATTGGCAGCAACATCGGTCCGGCATTGGTGGATGAGAACCCCATGCTTGTCATTTCATTGAGTTCACGGAATCGCAATCTTTTTGGTGCCGTCCCGTTCATCGATCCGCTGGCGTATTCACTGATTGGATTCGCACGCATCCTGGTCGCCGGCGTCGCGCTCTACCTCGTCGGACGTTGGTACGGCGCACGCGCTCTCGCTTGGGTCGAGGGCAACATGGGCGAACTGCCGGCGATCTATAGGTGGACGGAGCGCGCGGTGGACCGCTTCGGGTGGCTCGCACTCGTGGCCATGCCGGGTAGCAACATCGTTTGTCTTCTAGTGGGACATCGACGGATGCGACCCACGCCGTTTCTCATCCTCATTTCTATCGGCATCGTGATCAAGCTGATCGTGTTGTGGATTGGGGGAAGGATCTTCGAGGATCAGATTCGTACTTTCCTTGAGGCAATCGAGCGATACCAGTGGTGGGTGGTGATAGCGCTGTTCGGTATCAGTTTCCTGCAGTCGGCTAGGCGCGGTCGGCCACGACCCGAGTAATTTCGAACACACCTAAAAGGAGGAACGGTCATGGCCGCCAAGAAGCGAGCAAAGAAGTCCAGCAAGAAGAGCGCCAAGAAGGCGACTCGCAAGACAACCAAGAAGACGGCGAAGAAGACAAACAAGAAGTCCGCACCAAAGAAGGGCACCCAGGTCACCCTCGGCGGCAACCCCGTGCACACGGTTGGTTCACTGCCCAAGGTCGGCGCAAAGCTGCCCTCTTTCGCCCTCACCACCGGCGATCTGCAAGATGTCTCGAACAAGGACTTCGCCGGCAAGCGAGTCATCTTCAACATTTTCCCGTCAATCGACACCAACACCTGTGCAACGAGCACACGTACCTTCAACTCGTTGGTGGGCAACCTGAAGAACACCGAAGTGTGGTGTGTATCAGCCGACCTTCCATTCGCTCAGAAGCGTTTCTGCGGCGCAGAGGGCTTGAACAATGTCAAGACGGCGTCGACGTTCCGTTCCGACTTCGGCAAGACATTCGGCGTGACGTTGCGCGACAGCGTGTTGAAGGGCGTACTTGCTCGCGCGATCGTCGTGGCCGACGAAAAGGGCAAGGTTCTGCACACCGAGATGGTGAGCGAGATCGCCAAAGAGCCGAACTACGACGCGGCGGTCAAAGCACTCGGCTGAGCCGAGTCAGTCAGATTCCAAGAAGATCGTCGAGTCCAAGGGTTACACCCTTGCGCTCGGCGATCTTTTTGCATGCAAGCACCACACCGGGCATGAAGCTCACTCGGTCCACCGTGTCGTGACGGATGGTGAGTGTCTGTCCTTGAGTGCCGAGCACCACTTCCTGATTTGCCACGGCTCCGCGCATGCGGATTGCGTGGATCGGAATGTTGCCGGGGCCCTTCGCGCCACGTGCACCTTCGATCGCTTCGTGGGTAGTGGGATCTTTCGCCCATGTCGGATTGGTCGCAGCCATTCGTCGAGCCGTGGCAATGGCGGTTCCCGAAGGTGAATCGGCCTTGCCGTCGTG
>CAZZJH010000049.1:0-10590 GCA_964654335.1 uncultured Acidimicrobium sp. | reverse complement strand
TCTGGTTGTTGATGATCAGGTGGATGGTGCCGCCCACGCGGTAGCCACTGGTGTCACTCATCGCGAGACATTCGGCCACCACGCCTTGACCAGAGAATGCTGCATCGCCATGGATGAGCAGTGGCAACACGCTGAACGAGTTCGGCGGTTCGATCTGATCCTGAGCGGCCCGCACCGTACCGAGCACAATCGGATCGACCGTCTCGAGATGGCTCGGGTTTGCGCACAACTCGATCGGAATCTCCGCACCACTCGGGGTGCGATACGAACCGTGCGCACCGAGGTGGTATTTCACATCGCCCGAGCCCTGCACCGAAGTGGGGTCGAGATGGCCCTCGAACTCGTGGAAGATCTGGTCGTAGCTCTTGCCCACCACGTTGGCGAGCACGTTCAGGCGACCACGGTGGGCCATACCAAGCACTGCCCCATCGAGTTTCGATTCGGCTGCAGCAGAAAGAATGGTGTCGAGAATCGGAATGGCCGACTCCGCTCCTTCCAAACCGAATCGCTTCGTACCCACGTATTTCGTGGCGAGAAAACGCTCGAACGCATCAGCGGCGTTGACCCTCTCCAAGATGCGACGACGGTCGATCCCCGGTTCATCGACACCGTGTCCTTCGAAGCGTGCCTGCACCCAACGCTGCTCCTCGGTGTTTTGAATGTGCATGTATTCGACACCGATCGAACGGCAATAAGCATCGCGCAACACCTTCAACAAGTCGCCCAGCGTGCTCTTTGGTACCCCACCGACACCTCCAGTGAGGAATTCACGATCGAGATCCCAAATGGTGAGTCCGTAGGTTGCGGGGTCCAATTCCGGCGGCATCACCGGCTCCTGCCAACGCAATGGATCGAGATCGGCGATCAAGTGACCACGCACGCGATGCACACGGATCAGCGTGGCGATCTGCATCTGCTTCTCGAGCATCTCCTCGTCGCTGTCGAGCGCGTTCGAGTCCTGATGCCAACGCACCGACTGGTAAGGAACTCCGACGCTACGGAACACGTTTTCGTAGAAGTCGTGTCCTCCAACGAGCAATTCGTTCACGTACTTGAGGAACAATCCGCTTTCGGCACCCTGGATGATCCGATGGTCGTACGTGCTCGTGACGGTGACCACCTTGGAAACTCCGAGTCGCGATAGTGCCTTCTCGTCGCTGCCCTGAAAACCGGCGGGATAGTCGATCGAACCGACGCCGACGATCACGCCTTGACCCGGCATCAACCGCGGCACCGACTGCACCGTGCCGATGGTGCCCGGGTTCGTGAGACTGACGTTCGCGCCCTGGAAATCCTCGACAGTGAGTTTGTTCGAACGAACCTTGCGAATGATTTCGTCGTATGCGAGCACGAAACCGAGGAAGTCGAGCGTGTCGGCATTGCGCAACACTGGAACGACGAGCGTGCGTTGCCCCTTGCCCTTGTCGACGTCGACGGCAAGACCCAGGTTGACATGCGAGTGACGCTGCAATTGTGCCTTGGAATCCGCATCGACTGCGTACGAGTTCTTCATGTTCGGCACCGCATCAGCGATTGCGCGCACGACTGCGTAGCCAATCAGGTGGGTGAAGCTGACCTTTCCTTCTCCCGTTCGCTCGCGATAGTTGTTGATGATCTTGCGGTTGACTTCGAGCAATTTGGCGGGAACGTTGCGGAACGACGTGGCGGTGGGAACCGTGAGGCTGCGCTCCATGTTGGAGGCGATGGCGAGCCCCACGCCCTTCAATGCTTCGGCAGGAGGATCTGCCACGATTTCGACTGGCGGGGTCACCAAGCGGTGCTCACGGGGCGGTCCTTCCACTACTCTTCCCGACGCGCGATTCCTCCGCTGAGGCGCTGGGGCGCTGATGTCCAACTTCTCTACGGGGCGGATGATTTCCGCGGTGTCCTCCGTGCGCGGGGCGCCTGCGGGCTTATAGTCACTAAAGAACTCGCGCCAAGTTTCGCTGACCGATTTCGGATCGTCGCGAAAACGCTCATACATCTCTTCCACGAGCCACGAGTTGGCCCCGAAATCCTCTGCGGGGGGCTTATTCAGCACGGAACCATGGTACTCAAGCCTCTCGCTCGACCAAGCCTCACGAGCCCCCTGCTATTAACATGAAAGGCATGAAGTTGTCTCCTCGCTCACTCCTCGCCATGATCCTTGGAATCACCGCTGCCATCACGTTTGCAGCCTGCGGTGGCGGTACCGCCGAACCAGTTGCGGTTCCCACGGACACCGACTTGGAGGTCCATCCGGTTTCCGGACTCCGTTGGGACAGGGCGAGTTACACCGCGCCAGCTGGTGAGATCAACGTGGCGTTGGTCAACGAAGACACCATTCGCCACACCCTCGTGGTGGTTGAAGGAGAAACAGTCATCTCCGGCTTCGAACTCGAAATCAATCGCAAGGGCGACATCGACAGCGGCACCATCAACTTGGAGCCTGGCACCTACTCGATCATCTGCACCGTGCCTGGTCATCAAAGCATGAATGCCGAGCTCGCTGTCGAGTAACCCCTTTAGGTTCGCCCCGCCAGGGCAACTGCCGACCGTGGGTCATGACCGACCTTTTCGGAAAGCCACCATGCCGCATCAATGATCGCTGTCAGGTTGAGCGGGAATCTGAACTCCGATTCTCCCAGCGCGTAGACGAGATCTTCAGTTGCCAAGTTTCCCTTGGCGCGGGGACCACCAAATGGACATCCTCCGAGACCTCCTACTGAAGCATCGATTCGACGAACGCCTCGGTCAATCGCGGCGAGTGCATTCGCCACTCCCATGCCAAAAGTGTCGTGACCATGAAATGCCAATCGATCAATTGGAACAACGCCACTTACGGCCTCGACAATTGCTCCAATTTGTTGTGGACGACCTATGCCAATCGTGTCACCAAGACTGATCTCATCACAACCCATTTCAAAGAGCCTCTCGGCAACGCGTACAACTTCGGCAACACTGGTCTTTCCTTCGTAGGGACATCCTGCAATCGTCGAGACATAACCGCGCACATTTAACCCATCTCTTTTCGACGAATTGACCACAACTTCGGCGTGAGAAAGTCCTTCATCGACGGAGCAATTGCTATTTCGTTGATTGAATGTCTCGCTGGTTGCCACAAAGACTGCGACGTCTTGCACACCCGCTACCCTTGCAGCTTCCAGTCCCCGAGCATTTGGAACCAAACAGATTCTTTGGTTGAAACCGAGGTTTCCAGTCTTCTCAAATACGAGGTCTGAACCCGCCATCTGGGGCACGCGATCAATCCGAACGAATGCGCCGACTTCGATCGTCTTCAATCCAGCGGCACCGAGTCGACCGATCAATTCGACACGATCATCCACCGACAAGGTGACGCTCTCATTCTGAAGTCCGTCACGAGGACCAACCTCAACGATTTCAACCGTCTTCATTGCTTAGCTTGCAGAATTGAGCAAACCATTGAGGAAGAACTCCGCATGTGCACGTCCCAGTTGCTCCGAGTTCATCTGTCCCCCGCGGCGGAACCAGCGGCCCGCATTGAGAATCGATCCCATCATCACGCGATAGATGAGGCCAGCATCAACCTTGGAAGAGAACTCTCCGCTTTCCATTCCGCGTTTGATTTCTTTGACCCAGATTTGCTCGATTTCGTCCTGCACCTCTGAGATGAAAGAAAAAGCGGGCAGAGTCGAAAGGTATGGAAAGTCATTCTGAAGAATACGAATTTCAATCTGCCAGCGCTCCAATACATCAAAGCCATTACGTAGGAGTTGGGCGACCGATTCGCGCGGGTTCGCCCCTTGTTGGGTGACTTCCTCGTACGCGCTTCTTGTCTGTGTCAGCATCGTTTGCAGGATCTCCACCAACATCTGATCCTTCGATTTGAAGTGGTGATAAAGACTCCCAGACAGGATGCCTGCAGCATCAGCAATGTCTCGTACCGTCGCAGAAGCAAAACCTTTTTGTGCAATCACACGCGCTGCAGTGGACAGGATTTCACTCCTGCGAGTTGCCTTGGACTCCTCTAACTCGATCACCGCGCCAACCTTAGTGCGCTCTCTGGCAAGACCAGCGAGAGGCTAAGACCGCGGCAGACCGAGGATTCGCTCGGCAACCCCATTCTTCAGGACTTCGTCCGTTCCACCGCCGATTCTCATTCCCGGAATTCCCAGAACGAATTCACTCCATGCATAGGCCGCAGAATCACCCGAATCAGCAACCAGGCATGGCCCGAACAACTCAGAAGCCACTGCACTCATTTCCTGCCCCAAATTGGTGACCACCAATTTCGTCAGGGCAAGTTCAGGACCCGGGCCACCCTTGTTCTCCGCCGCAGATTGAAGTCGAGAAATGAGGAGTCGACCTACTTCGTATTGCTCGAACAATCGAGCTACTCGACTGCGATGAAAATCGTTCGTTCCGCGATCCAGAGCCGTAGCCAATCGTTCGATGTAGCTGCGCGGTGGCAACAATTCGTCACCGATTGACGATCGTTCGTTCATCAAGATGTCAAGCACGACAGTCCAACCTGAGCCTTCTGCACCAATCAACCAAGAATCAGGTACGAAAACGTCAGTGAAGAACACCTCGCAAAATTCGGCACCACCAGTCATCTGTCGGATGATTCGAACTTCAACGCCGGAGGCATGCATGTCGAGGAAGAAAGCCGATAGCCCAGCGTGTCGTTTTGATTCTGAGTCGGAGCGCGCAATACAAACTCCAAAATCAGCAAATTTTGCACCAGAACTCCACACTTTTTGGCCGTTTATCACCCAACCGCCTGGCGCGCGCTCAGCTTTCGTCTTGATGTTGGCCAAATCGGATCCCGCATCGGGTTCGGAGAACAACTGACAAACAAGTAGGTCTCCACGGTGAACTTTCGGCAGAAACTCTTGACGCACTTCGTCCGTGCCGTACGCCAACATCGAAGGACCAAGCACTTGGCTTCCAGTCCTGACAAGTGTGTTGTCGGGAAAAGGATGAGCGGAAAGTTCCTTGCGCACACATGCGTCTGCTTCTTTGGGATGCCCTCCTCCGCCCAACTCCGAAGGTCCCGAAATCCAAGCAAGGCCAGCGTCGAATAACGCACGTTGATAGTCACGTAGCTGATCGACGCGCTCCAATTCCTCTTCCTCGCTGAACACGCTCGAGGCCACAACGTTCATTGCCACACGATCCGTCAGACGTGGATCGGATTCAACAAGGAAACTCCTTCCAGGTCCGTCGACAAACCTGCGGACTCGCTCTTCGATTTGTTCCAGTTCAATCGAATTCACCGAGGCTTATCCCCAACGATTGAAATGAAACTTACGACTCCGCCAGGCTGCCCACCCAGGTTGTGAGTGAGGCCAAGTTGTGGATTGGCAATCTGCCGGGCTCCTGCTTCACCTCGAAACTGCAACCACATCTCGAACATCATCCGCAAACCGGATGCTCCGATGGGGTGACCGAAACTCTTCAATCCTCCGTCGGGGTTTACAGGCAGATCACCAGAGAGGTCGTATCGACCAGTCAAAACGTCACGCCAACCGGCACCACGTTCGGAGAATCCGAGATCCTCCATCAGCACCAATTCGGTGGGCGTGAAACAGTCGTGAACCTCCGCCATCGAGATTTGGGATGCGGGATCTTCAACCCCGGCTTGGGAATAGGCATTTTCGGCGCAAGCGGCAACCTCAGGAAACGTGGTGTAGTCGTATGACGGGTCGCTGGCACCCGTGTCGGATCCGGCGGCGAGTGACAATGCACGGACGAACAACGGCGAGTCGCAGTACTTGGCAGCATCCTCGGCCCGACAAACGATTGCTGCAGCGGCACCGTCGGAGATACCAGAGCAATCGAACACGTTCAAATCACCCGCGATCACCGGTGCGTTGGAGATCGTTTCGATCGATACTTCGCGTTGAAAATGAGCCCGAGAGTTCTTTGCTCCATTTGAATGATTCTTGGATGCAATGTGACTCAAGGTTTCTCGCATCTGGTCTTTCGTCACACCGTATTTGTCCATGTAGGCAGGAACGAGGAAGGAAAACATTGCTGGTGCCGTGAGATCTGCGGTGGTGCCATCGGTCGGGGCACCAGGCACCACGAGTCCCTGCATATTCGAATCCTTCAGTTTCTCCACACCAACTGCCATTGCCACGTCGCAGGCACCAGAAGCAACTGCATAACAGGCATTGCGTAACGCGTCCGATCCCGTCGCGCACATGTTCTCTACTCGGGTAATCGGCTTATTCTTGATTTTCAGTGGCTTGGAAAGAACCATTCCGGAAATTCCAGAAACGGTCGTCCCCAACCAGAATGCATCGACATCATCAAGGGTGATGCCTTTGGCGGACGAGACGGCACCATTCACGGCATCGATCAATAGGTCCTCTGCGCTGCGATCCCAATGATCACCGAACTTGGTGCAACCCATACCAACGATGGCGATGGGGACGGTGGTGTTTCGAAGTGTCATTTTGCTCTCTCCTTGAGTGGACGTGCCTTCCAAAAGTAGTTACGAATTCCATTGCGAGCCGTGGAGATCAATCGATACGTCATTTCCACTTCCATGCCTACTTCCACTTCCTGTGGATCGACGTCGGTGAGTTGACAGCGATAGCGGCCACCTCCTTCGAAGTCGATAACCGCGACAACCACGGGAGGGTTTGGTGAAAATGCGATTCGGTCGATAGTGAAAGTGCGGACCTTGCCTTTTGCATCGCGCATCGCGACAGGTTCCATCGAATCGACCACACCGCAAGTCATACAGACTCGCTGTGGGGGAAGGTGCACGGCTGAACACTTCGTGCAT
Source organism: uncultured Acidimicrobium sp. (assembly GCA_964654335.1). Taxonomy (GTDB): domain Bacteria; phylum Actinomycetota; class Acidimicrobiia; order Acidimicrobiales; family Ilumatobacteraceae; genus UBA3006. The sequence goes on along the minus strand of CAZZJH010000049.1, from coordinate 3,830 downwards.
CGACTAGCTGAGAAGGCGAACTTCCAATCATCATTCCTTGACACCGCGGGTGCAGCAGGAATCTCAGGATCGGGACGACGGGGCGGTTCACGGTGAACCAATCCGCGCCATGCCAAATAATCGATCACGCTCAAGGCAATTCCGGTCTCACCCGAGCCCACATAGCCAGCATCGAAGGAGAAGTCTGCAGATGTAGTCAGGACGAAAGCGTCGGCACCGTCCGCCCCGGACACAACAAGCAAATGCTGCCGTGGACCAGCCGAGTTCAGTGCGGCGGCAATCCGAATACCTAAATCAGCAGCTCCGAAATAACCAAATTGGTCGACCCCGAGGGCGGTCTTGCCGCCGAACTTGGAGAACACAGCCGCATTGACCTTGGATGATGGAGAAGAGACAATCACTGCGGCGAGATCATCGCGAGAAATTCCCGAACTTTGCATTGCGGTTTCACCCACGCTCACCATCAGTGGAATTTGCTGCTCTGCAGTCCACCTGTCATCCCACGTTTGAGTACCGACATCACCCTCTGACCGCCACCGATCCATGGTCGGAGAGGACAATGAAGCCATTTCGCCAATTGTTACTTTTGGGTTCTTTCCAAACGTCAGCGCAAATGCCCCATCACTACCGTTGATCTCATCATCCGAACCTGGACGACCGAAACGAATGTCGGAACCGACCAAGAGCGTCGATCCCTTCGAGTCACAAGCGAGCTTGAGGCAGCCAACGGTGGAGCGAGAAGAGCCGCCAAGGTCGAAGGCGCCTGTGGACTCGCTTAGCCCGAGAACCGCAGCCATGGTTGACGCATTGCCCTTGTCCATCAAGGGTGGTCGAGTAGTCGAGAACAACATGGTCTCGATTCCAGCAAGTTTCACGCGGCGAGCAGCCTCAACAGCCATGGTTGAGCTGTCTTCGTCGTACGACGCAACGGTACGGGTGCCCTTTCCTGAATTGACCGAGAATGATTTGGAGACCATCGCGCGATCGAGACGGAATTTGGGCAAGTAAAACGCCCACGAAACAATGCCAACTTCACCCATTCTTCTGCCCTTCGTCTTTCTCTAAAACCATCTATCGAGACTGAACACCCGCTCGGCGTTTGCAGCCATGATCAAGCCCAATTCATCCATGTCGACGATTGGCGGCTTGCCATTTAGGGATTCGCTCAATGAATACACCTGATCGATCCAACGTTTCAGACGTGAACCGTCCTCGTCCTCCCCTGGTCCCCTGATGATGTCTGAGCCGAAGATGATGCGATGCGCGCCAAGTTTTTGCACCATCACACGCATCCGACTGCGGAACTCTTCCATGTCACGATCAGCACAAATCTGCCAAAGCGAAATGTCCAGGTATACGGATCGCCATCCCCAGGCCAGATCAACCGCCTCCATCCACCAAGCCTCGAATCCGGCGTGCGCAAATACCCATGTCGCATTCGGGTGCTTCGCCATTTGGCCAACTAGAGCAGCAGGCCGTGAATTTGGGGTGACGAGTGGATCGCCGCCCATCGCGGCGGTGTGGATCACCATCGGAACTCGATTGTCCTCGCAAAACTTCGGCAACCACGAGTAAGCAGGGTCGTCAATGGACCATCCGGCTGCCGGATACAGCTTGAAACCCACGCAGCCCTCGATCCCGATCACTCGCTCTGCTCGTGCGCGTGCATCGGAGTGCCGTGGATCAATTCCTGCGCAATATGCGAGTCGGTTGTTGGTCTCTTTGAACAAGCGGTCGTAGTGCCACAACATTTCGTCAACCGTGAGGTCACCATCTTGTTTCGGGGCCGCCAACGTCCAATCAACCGACGGAATCATTCCGCCCGCGACTCCGCACTTGTCAAACGCAGCGATCGTGAGTTTCGCTGTGGGATCGCTCTGCTTGACCATCACATTCGGTTCGACGTCACCAATCTTGCGTTCAGGGTGCCGCCGGCCTAGAGCCTGACGAGCCCATGCGGTACGCACTCCACCGGGAATCCACTCTCGATCCATCACGTGGAGATGTCCATCGATGACTTTCATCGTCACCAAACTTCGTCGCGCACGAGAACATGTACCGACGAAACCGAAGTCTGCCAGTCGATCACGCCGCCGCCAATCTGAGCCATCGCCACCCGAGGTTGATAAACCTGACGTGGGCCGCTCGTACCGCGAAGTTGTCCGACCAGCTCGTGGATTTGGGCTACACCACTTGCTCCGAGGGCATGACCACGTGACACGAGTCCACCAGATGGATTGATCGGGAGCCTCCCACCCAAGGCAGTATGACCAGACATCGCCCAGTCATACTCATTGCCTGGCTGACACAACCCGGTTTCTCGCCACGCAATGACTTCGTACGCCACACTCGCGTCATGCACTTCTGCAACGTTGACGTCGGATACAGAAACTCCAGCCATCGCCAGCGACTTCTGCGATGCAGCTTCAGCCGACGTGGGGTGGCTTTCGCCCTTCTTCGGTCGCGATGCCATCGCCGAGCCGGCGATCCTGACGTTCGTTCCCGACCTCTTGCGACTCGAAACAATTACGGCAGCAGAACCGTCACTGACCGGCGAGCTCATCAGCGAGGTGATCGGGTCGACCACGAGGCGTGAGCCAAGGATTGCCTCTACGGAGTGGCCCTCCTGGCGATGAGCCATGGGGTTCAGGGCGCCATAGGCATATGCCTTTTCGGCGATCTTGGCGAGTGCCTCCACCGTCATTCCGCGCTCGTCAATCAACATCTTGGCAAGCGCGGCCTGTCGATCAACAAGTGGAGTGCGGTCGGTACCAGCACCCTCTCCGACAGCAAACATGGCATCGATGTCTGTGCCGGAACGGTAGGCAGAAAACGTTCGGGTCTTATCCTCGTGATTTGCCTTTTCGACACCCAATGCCAGAGCGGTTTCGCACATACCAGAGGCCACGGCGAGCCATGCCAGATGAACGGCATTTCCGCCAGACGCGCATGCATTTTCGACGTTATAGATCGGAACCGTTCCGAAGCCCAGCGGGTACAGCATCACTTCTCCACGAATGCACTCTTGACCAGTGATCAATCCGGCCAATGAGTTGGAGAAGAAGACTGCACCAATTTCATCAATGGACATTGACGCATCTGCAAGTACTGCTTCTACAGCACCTTTCGACATTTCCTTCATCGAAACGTCTAAGTGACGACCGAAACGAGTCATCCCCGTTCCTGCGATAAACACGTCTTTCATCTAGACCCTCAGCCTTTCCGCGGTGACGGCCACTGAGCCGACACTCCACCGTCAACGATCAACGAGTGTCCATTGATGTAGCTCGCGTCATCACTCGCAAGAAATGCCGCTGCACCGGCCACTTCTTCCGGGCGACCTTGGCGTCGCATTGGACCAATTTCAGAGCGCGCCGCTAACGCATCTGGCGAATCGCCGAATTCACGGCGGACAAGTGCAGAATCGATTACTCCAAGGACCACGGCATTCGACCGAATTCCCTTACTGCCAAAGCGAACGGCGATGTGACGCATTACCGCGAGTTGCGCTGCCTTGGTTGCCTCATATGCGAGTGAGCGCCCCGAACTCAATTGACCTGCAGTCGATCCCACGAAGACGAAACTGCCGGCTCCACGCTCAATCATCTGCGGCAGGGCCTTCTGAGCAACCAACCAATGGCCACGCACGTTGACATCATTGGAGAATTCCCAGTCCTCGATCGTTTGCTGCAGAGCCGACATCGAACTCGACACTGCAGCGTTCGCGATTACGACATCGATCCGTCCAAAGTGGTCAAGCGAAGTCTCGACGATTCGTGTGCAGTCGTCGATCTTTGAGAGGTCGGCCTCGACTCCGTGACCTTCACCTT
>CAZZJH010000048.1:2192-10750 GCA_964654335.1 uncultured Acidimicrobium sp. | reverse complement strand
GCGAGAGCATCTGAATACTTGGTGCCCTCTTCCGACATCTTGGTGAGGATGTAGTTGGTGGTGCCGTTCACGATGCCGAGCACGCGCTTGATCGGCTCACCACGAAGCGACTCGCGCAACGGACGAATGAGTGGAATGCCACCGCACACCGCGGCTTCGAACAACAGATCGATACCGGCCTTGTCGGCGGCTTCGAACAGTTCGGCGCCGTGATTGGCGATGAGTGCCTTGTTGGCGGTGACCACCGGCTTGCCGTTGCGCAACGCCTTCAAGATAAGGGTGCGGGCAGGCTCGATGCCGCCCATCACTTCGACGACGAGATCAACCGTGGGGTCGCCGACGACGAAGTCGGGATCTTCCGTGAGGCACTCGGCGATGGACTCGTCGCGATGGCGCGAGGTATCGCGCACGGCCACTCGGGCCACTTCGAGCTTGACGCCGCTGCGTGCCGCGATGGCATCGGACTGCATCTGCACCAGATCGACGAAGGCCTTGCCCACCGTGCCGTGGCCGAGCACACCCAGGCGCACGCGGTGCTCGAAGGGGGCTTGGGCCATGCCCTTCACGCTATTGGCTCTGTTGGCGAGGTGTGCCTCAGAGCACGTCGAGACGCACGAGATCTTCGGGCGTTTCGCCGCGCACCGCGAGGCGGGCTGAACCATTGCGTACGAATACCACCGGTGGGCGCGGCACCTTGTTGTAGTTGGAGGCCATCGAGTGGCCATATGCGCCGGTGACGGGCGTGGCGATGAGATCGCCCACCTTGAGTGCCTCGGGCAGGTTGGCATCGTGAATGAGCACATCCCCGCTTTCGCAGTGCTTGCCGACGATTCGTGCGGGCTTGGTGCGTGTGGCTTCGACATTCGTAGGCATGAATGCTTCGTACCCACTGCCGTAGAGAACGGGGCGCGGGTTGTCGCTCATGCCGCCGTCGACGGAGATATAGGTGCGCACGCCGTCGATGTGCTTGATGGTGCCTACTTCGTAGACGGTGATTGCGGCATCGGCCACGATCGAGCGACCCGGCTCGACGAACACCTTGGTGTCGCCTTCGAGTTCTTCTGCGGCGGCCATGAGATGTGTCGACCACTCGGTAATGGATGGTGCGTGCTCGCTACCCACGTACGCCACGCCGAGACCGCCGCCAAGCGTGAGCTCTTCTGCCTTCACTTCGTTGGCAAGGTTCACCATGATGCGCGCGGCATGCGTGAAGTTTTCCACTGCGAACACGTTGGAGCCGATGTGACAATGCACGCCTACGAACTGCATGGCCTTTGACTGCTGCGCTTGAGCGATTGCTTTGCGCGCGCTGCCGTTGCCGAGGTTGAAGCCGAACTTCGAATCGTCCTGGCCGGTGGAGATGTATTCGTGCGTATGCACGGTGACACCCGGCGTGATGCGCAACTGCACGCGCGGTGCAGGCAGACCTTCTGCATGCAGGCGCTCGATGCGCTCGAGTTCGTCGAAGCTGTCGACGACGATGTGTCGCACGCCTGCTTTCATCGCAGTGCGTAGTTCCTCGAGGTTCTTGTTGTTGCCGTGCAACACGCAGCGATTGGAGGGAACGCCGGCGTTCAGTGCGACGAACAGTTCCCCGCCCGTGGCGACATCGAGCAACAAGCCTTCGTCGTGGGCGAGCTTGGCCATGGCGGTGCAGAGGAACGCCTTTGCCGCGTAGATCACGCGATCTTGACCGAACGCTTTGATCGCTTCGTGGCAACGTGCGCGTAGGTGCTCCTCGTCGTAGATGAACACTGGCGTGCCGTGCTCGCGGGCGATGTCACTCACGCGACAACCACCAATGAGGAGTTCGCCGTTGTCGACGGTGGCCGTGAGCGGCAGGAGATGACGAGGAATCGCGGTCACATTTGCTCCGGAGATTCGATGCCGAGGAGGGCGAGACCTTGTTCCATGACGCGAGCCGTCGAATCGCACAGCATCAGGCGTGATGCGCGGGTGGCGTCATCGGCGCGCAACACCGGGCACTGCTCGTAGAAAGCGCTGAACTCCCCCGCCAACTCATAGAGATAGGTGCAGAGGCGGTGTGGGCTGTAGCGCTCGATCGTGTCCACCACTGCGGTATCGAACTGCAGCAGGCGCAGCACCAGGGCGCGCTCGGCCGCGTGATCGATGGCAACCGTTCCACCGCGAACGGATTCGCGTGCAACGCCGGACTTGCGGAAGATGCTGCAAATACGGGCGTGGGCGTACTGCAGGTAGGGAGCGGTGTTGCCGTCGAAGGCAAGCATGCGTTCCCAATCGAAGACGTAATCCTTCACTCGGTCGATCGAAAGGTCGGCGTACTTGATGGCGCCGATTCCCACCTGGCGCGCAACCGTGGCGCGCACGGAGGCATCGAGCTCCGGGTTCTTGTCGCGAATGGCACGATCGGCGCGCTCCACTGCTTCGGCAAGCAACGCGTCGAGCTTCACGGTTTCGCCGCTGCGGCTCTTCAGAATCTTGCGATCCTCACCGAGCACGCTGCCGAACGCCACGTGCTCGAAGGCGACCCGCTCGGGCAACCAACCGGCCTTGCGCGCAACGCTTGCCACCATCTCCAAATGTTGAGCCTGTGGTGAGCCGACGACATAGACCATCTCGTCCACCTTCAAGCGCTCCACGCGATCGATCACGGTGGCGAGATCACTGGTGGCGTAGTTGTAGCCGCCGTCGCCTTTACGAATGATGAGAGGCAATGGTTCGTTGTCGCGATTGACGAAGCCATCCACGAACACCACTTCGGCGCCTTCACTCGTGACCAACATGTTCGCCTTCGACAAGCGCTCCACTACTTCGGGAAGCAGCGCGTTGTAGGCGGACTCGCCCATGATGTCGGAGTCGCGCAGCAACACGCCGAGCAAGTCGTATACGCGATCGAAGTAACGCGTGCTTTCGGCAACGAGCAACTTCCACATGCGCAGTGTTTCGGCATCGCCACCTTGCAGTGCTACTACGCGCTTGCGAGCACGTTCCTTGAACGAGTCGTCGGCTTCGAACTTGACGCGAGCCTGCTTGTAGAACATGTCGAGGTCGCCCACAGAAAGTTCGCGCGATGCTTCGGCTTCACCGAGATCGACCAGGTGCTCGATCAACATGCCGAACGGTGTGCCCCAGTCGCCCACGTGGTTTTCGCGCACCACGTGATGACCGAAGAACTCGAGCATGCGCACGATGGCATCGCCGATGACCGTGCTGCGCAAGTGGCCGACATGCATTTCCTTGGCCACGTTCGGCGCCGAGTAATCCACCACGAAACGCTTCGTGGTTTGTGTGCGCACACCTAGGCGTGAATCGGCCATTGCACCGCGCAACTGATCGGCGAGGAACTCGTTGGCAAACGTGAGATTGACGAAGCCCGGGCCGGCGATCTCGGTTGCCGAGCACACCGAGCCGAGGTTGGCTTGCGCCATCACTGCTTCGGCCACTTCTCGCGGCGGTTTGCCAATCTTCTTGGCGAGCGCGAGTGAACCATTTACTTGTGCGTCGGCGCGTTCACTTGGACGAACGGTGGGATCACATTCGCCACCTGCCACCGCGGCGAACGCCGGACGCAGAAGTTCGGCAACGGTGAGAACGGGATCAGCCATGACCGTTCCATTGTTGCTGACGATCACCCGAATGCGGTGCGTGGCGCCAGAGCATCAAGCCCCTCGCAGATAACCTTGCGCGAAGGCCCTCGTAGCTCAGTGGATAGAGCGTCGGTTTCCGGAACCGCAGGTCGTAGGTTCGATTCCTATCGAGGGCACCCAGATTTTGGGTAGTTCAGCGAGTTGCTGGCTTGAAAAATCCCGAGATCAAGCGCTCCACGCGGGGGGCCTGATCTTGAGCCACGATGCCGGCAACAAACGGTGTGCCTTGAGAAATGGTGAGTGGCACCCCGATAGGCAAATCTGACAACAGACTGGCGGGCGACTGATCGCCGCTGTCACTTTCGCCCGGTCGGCGGTCCATTCGCGCGATGCAGGAGCACCCCTCGATACCCGACCCGTCCGCTGCAGTCACGCGCACTTCGCCAGCGTCGAGCAAGGCAATGAGCAGTTGCTCCCCTTCGGCGAGTTCGAATTGTTCGCCTGCGCCAGCAATTTGCTTCGCGGTCAGATCAATGACTGACCGTCTCACTGCCTCTTCGCCAGCATTGACGAAATACGTGCCGCTGCGAATGGTCATGAAGTAGTCGCGAGACATTTCATCATCGGAAAGCACGATGTCGTCGATCGACTGGATTCCCCACGTTTTCCAGTCGTTCATCAAGTTCGGAGCAAGAACCGAGTAGTACGAAACGAGTTTGGTTTCACGAGTACAAGCAGGGTTGAAGCGCAGCATCAGCCCCAGAACACCGCCTTGGTCGCACCCATCAGTGCCAATGAGAAAGTACGGGTCGCCGATTGCCGACACGTTGATCGACACATCCTCGATACCCCAACCCAAGGGATCTCCCGCTTGCACGTACATCGTGCGACCGTTGCGCGCGGAACCAAAGAGCGTCAACATGTCGGGGAATGGCTCCAACCCGAGCCCTGCTTGCTCGTAGTCGGCAATCTCGGGTGCCAACACCTTCACGTGGAACAACGTGACTTCGACGTTGGGATGACTCGTTGGTGTCATCGTGATCGTGTAATCGAGTGATCGACCACTATTTGCACTTGAGGTAACCGTGCGGATGGTTCCCGCGAACGGTGCCACTACTTCGGGTAGACGTTGCTCGTAGTTGGCCACTGCTTCTGCACACGCTTGATCGCCCTGCAGACGGCAATCGTCCTTCTGTACGAAGTAGTGCTTCAGGCTGCGGAGTAACCCCGAGGAGTCGGTGAAAATGTGACCTTCCTGTGAACCGAAGTACGACACTTCTTCGATCACGTCGGGCTTTACCAGATGCTCGGTAACCAGCGAGTCGGTGATCTCGGAAATAGTCGTTTCGATACTCACGCTCGGCAACGAAATGTTGTTGACGATCAGCGACAACGGCAGTGCCCCCAGCACCAAACCGAGTGGGCCGAAGAAGCCAACGAGTATTCGTGAGCGCAACGATTCCGATTTGTTCAACCACCACCACACGCCAGCGGTAATCGCCCATGCCAATACGAATGCGACGACCACATCGCGAAGGACGAAGAAGGCGATGCCGAAAGCAACGAAGAAACTTCCTGCACCAATCATCCAACGGTTTCGAGCAAGCAAAAATCCGAGGGCAATACCGAACGCACCAAGCAGGACTGGGTGGAGCAATCCAGGAACTCCCGCAAGTCCCAGAATCAGAGCCAATACGACGGCAACGAATACTGCTGCCGCATTTGCCAATCCTCGACGTTGTTGCAGTTGATTCAACATGATCAGCCCAGCGCAACTTTGACGAGTGCGGCGATCTTGCCGCCGTCTGCCTGAGAGCCAACGCGCTCGCGCACCGCCTTCACCACAGCACCCATGGCCTTGCCACCGGTGGCGCCAGAACTCGCCGCCTTGGCTACTTCTTCTGCAATCACTTTGCCGAGATCCTCATCTGACATCGCGGCCGGCAGGTAACGCTCGATGATTGCCAGTTCGGCGCTTTCCTTGTCGGCCAATTCGGTGCGTCCCGCATCGCGGTAGATCTGGGCTGCTTCCTGGCGCTTCTTCGCCTCGCTGCGCACCACGGCAAGTGCTTGTTCGTCGGTGAGCACCACCGCTTCGTCACCCGCTACCTCGGCGTTGGAGATCGCCGCAAGAACCATGCGCAGGGTGTCGCGCGTGGCCTCGTCGTGGGCCTTCATTGCCTCGGTGAGATCCGCTTTCAATTGATCCTTCAACGTCATATGCCCATTCTGCCCGTTCCCAGATGGTGCAAGCAGTCTCTGCATTGGTGTTCGTACACTGCAAGGCGATGAACAACGAGTTTTTCGAGCTGTTCTTTTCGATGCTCAGCCTTGCTCTCTTGGCTGGCACGCTCGTGGTGCTCGTTGCTCGGATCGCCTACAAGAAGCAGCCGTGGGCGACTTCGTTGATCGACGCGTTCCGCCCGTTGTCACGACCACTTGCCGCAGCCGTCACCACCACCTGCATGGCAGGAAGCCTGTACTTCTCCGAAATCGTTGGCTACATCCCCTGTCGATTGTGCTGGTTCCAGCGCGCGGCGATGTACCCGCTGGCCGTGCTGCTGATTTGGTTTACCGTGCGCCGCACCGAGCGGATTGCCTACATCACCGCGCCAATCGCCGCGATCGGCATGTCGATCTCGATTTATCACTGGCTGTTCGAGCGCTGGCCGAAACTCGACACTGGCGTATGCGCGGCAGCAGTCCCTTGTGACTTCGTGTGGTTCGAATATTTTGGATTTGTGACCCTTGCGTTCATGGCTTTCACCGGATTCTTTGCCACAATCGTTTTCACCACCCTTCCCCGAAACAACACCCCATCAGGAGCAGCGCAATGAACACCCCGAAGAAGTCAGCCGGTTCCGGTCGTCTCACCTGGTACATCGGTGCAGGTATTGCCGTGTTGATCGGCATCGCAGCGATCGTCGCCATCGGTAGCAGCGGTGGAAGCGACTCCTCCGCAGATGGCTTGCAGCAGTTTGGCGATGTCACCGTGAATGGCGATGCGTTGGCTCCCTACTCAGACGGTGCAGATGATCCGGCGATCGGCATGCCCGCTCCTGAAGTTGTCGGCGAGAGTTTCACTGGCAACTCCGTCACCACCAAGACCGATGCGCCGCAGCTGATCGTGTTCCTCGCCCACTGGTGCCCTCACTGCCAGGCAGAAGTTCCGCTTCTCGTGCAGTGGGAACGTGATGGTGAAGTGCCCGCGGGTCTTGAAGTGATGGCGATTGCCACCGCGACGAACCCGACGAACCCGAACTTCCCCCCGTCGGACTGGTTGACGCGTGAGGAGTTCCCCGCGCTGTGGCCAGTGATGGTGGATGACGGCGAGAACAAAGCCGGTAACGCGTTCGGCGCGACGGGCTATCCGTTCTTCGTACTGCTCAACGCCGAAGGAAAAGTGGTGTTCCGCGGCAGCGGCGAAATTCCAATGGAAGAGTTGACCTCGACCATCAAGACCACCCTCGGTCTGTAAACCCAGCCAGTCCTGCCCCGCCGAGGCGGGCCCGTAGTTGGGCTGTACGCTTTACAAAGTGAGAATCATTCTCAAATTGGCAATCGCGGGATTGGTGGCGGTGTCGTTGGCCGGCTGCTCCAGCGATTCAGGTGAAGGCAACACCAACGAAGTAGTCGTCACCTATTCCGTGCTTGGTTCACTCGTCTCTGAGTTGGTGGGCGATGCGGCCACCGTGCGCGTGATCATTCCCGACGGAAGCGACCTGCACACCTTCAGCCCGTCGGCCAAAGACGTGGAGGCGATGACCAATGCCAAGTTGGTGGTGGCCAACGGACTGCACCTCGAAGAAGGTTTGGAGGACGTACTCGACACGCTGCCCGAAGAACAGCTCTTCTTTGCGGGCGACCATCTCACCATTCGCACGATGGACGGCTCGGATGACGGACACAACCATGAAGGTGAATCCACCAAGGACTCACATGGGCATGGTGCAGACGACCCACACTTTTGGCTCTCACCATTTGCCATGACCGAAATGCTCGATGACCTCGCGGCTGCACTAGAGACTGCGCTTGCCATCGACATCACTGATCGCGCGGCAAGTCTGATCGACAGTCTCACGACACTCGATACTGAGATCGCCGGCAAGATCTCTGCTCTCCCCGCGTGCGAGTTGGTAACAGGACACGAAGAGATGGGCTACTTCGCCGTTCGTTACGGCTGCGAAGTGATCGGTGCCGTGATCCCCGCCTCCACCACGAACGCAGATGCGAGTGCGAGCCAACTTGCAGAGTTGAAAGAACATGTCAGCGAACACGATGTGCGTGCCATTTTCTCGGGAGTGGGCACGCCCGCGAACGTTGCAGAACAAATCGCCAAAGAAACGGGCGTACCGCTCGTCGAGATTTCCACGCACGTGATGGGTGATGACGACGCCTACGCTTCGTTCATGACACGTTTCGTCGACACTCTCGTCGGCGCACTGTCGTGAGCGGCCTGTTCACTCCGTTTTTCGACAACGAGTTCATGCGCCTCGCCCTGGTGGGCGGATTGTTGGTGGGGCTCACCTGCGCGATCGCGGGAACGTTCGTGATTCTGCGCGGGTTGGCGTTCGTTGGCGACGCCCTCGCACACGGCATCCTGCCCGGTATCGCGGGCGCACTGTTGCTCGGAATCTCCGGTGTGTACGGGGCCATAGTCGGGGCGATCGTGATGATGGGCGGCGTCTCCGTGGTGCAACGCCGATTCAAACTCTCTGGGGACACCGCCATCGGCCTGCTGTTCGTCGGCATGCTGGCGCTTGGCGTCATCATTACCTCACGCTCGGAGACCTTCGTTGGCGACCTCACGCGAGTGCTGTTCGGCGAACTACTCGGCGTCTCCGGTGGCGACTTGGTGTTCCAGACGGTGGCACTCGCGATCGTTGCAGCGATTGCCTTCGTGGGGCGTCGACCGTTCCAGTTGCTCTCGGTGGATGAAGGTCTCGCCACCACCTCTGGCTTCAGCGTGCGACTGTTCAGCAACTTGCT
>CAZZJH010000048.1:0-2092 GCA_964654335.1 uncultured Acidimicrobium sp. | reverse complement strand
GAACATCCGCACACGCACGGATCGGTGCACGTGCGATGAACGTCCACGCACGCGAACTCGCAGTTGGTCACGGTCATCACCCCGTCGTCGAACACATCTCGTTCGATCTGGCACCGGGCGACTTGCTCGTACTCATCGGCACCAACGGCTCCGGCAAGTCAACGCTGTTGAAGACGTTGGCCGGGTTGCTTCCTGGAATGCAGGGAGAACTCACCGTGCTCGGAGCTGAAGCAGGCAGCAAGCCGAATGAAGTGGCGTACCTGCCACAACACCCCATCTCCACACACACGCTCCCCTTGCGCGTGCAGGACGTAGTCGCGATGGGCCGCTACGCCGAACTTGGATTGCTTAAACCAATGCGCAACGTCGACCGACAAGCAGTGCGAAATGCAATGGCCCGAACGGGCGCCGACACGGTTGCCACCACGCCAATTCGCGACCTCTCGGGTGGTCAACAACAACGCGCACACCTTGCGCAGGTAATCACGCGTGAAGCCAAGGTGTTGTTGTTGGACGAGCCCACCGCAGGCCTCGACATCAACGGCCGACGACTGGTGGCCGAGATCATCGCCGAAGAGCGTGCGAAGGGTTGCACGGTGGTGCTGGCGACTCACGAGTTGAGCGACGCAGAGAACGCCACCGCGGTGATGTTGCTTGCCCAGCGAGTGGTGGCGATGGGCCCACCGAGCGAAGCGTTGCGCGACGACTACTTGCGCGAGTGCTTCGGCTTCACTCAGCCACACTGACGCCTTCGAGCGCCAGCAATTTTCGTTTCATCGGCAAGCCCGCGGAGTATCCACCGAGCGAGCCATCGCCTGCCACCACCCGATGACACGGCACGATGATCGGGATTGGGTTGCGACCGTTGGCCGAACCCACCGCACGTGCAGCCTTCGGTTTGCCGAGCATGCGCGCTTCCTCGCCATACGACACCGCTTTGCCGAAGGGAATTCGTCGAAGCGTGCTCCACACCTGTAACTGGAACGGCGTTCCCTGCAGATCGAGCGGCACAGTGAACTTGCGACGCTTTCCCCCGAAGTACTCGTCCAACTCGCGTGCCGCAAGAACCACATTGCGCTCGGCCTTTGCTTCGCCTTTTGAGCGTGCAGCCTTGCCTCGATCAATGGACACGAGTCCCTTGTTTGAGGCGCGCAATACGAGTGAACCAACGGGCGAAGAAATCGTCATGCACGACAACTTGGCGTTCATGTCGAGGACACTACTCATCCACCTACACCTGCCACACTTGGCTCATGCCCACCCAAACCACTGCAGTACTCACGAGTCCCGCTCGCAAGCGCATCGCGCTCGTGGCCCACGACAACATGAAAGACGACCTGATTCTCTGGACGCAAGACCATCGCGACTTGCTCACACGTCATGAACTGGTGGGCACTGGCACTACTGCTCGACTCGTCGCCGAACACACCAGGCTCACCGTGGAACGACTGAAGAGTGGCCCGCTTGGCGGCGACCAACAGATTGGTGGTCAGGTTGCCGACGGCAAGATCGACATTCTCGTGTTCTTCTGGGATCCGCTTGAGCCCCAACCGCACGACCCGGACATCAAAGCGCTATTGCGTATTGCCGCGGTGTGGAACATTCCCGTGGCGTGCAACCGTGCGAGTGCAGACTTCATCGTCACCTCGCCGTTGGTCGATCAGCCCTACGAGCGTCGCGTTCCCGACTACCTCTAACTAGTAGAAAGTGAACGCGGCGGAGGCGGCGGGCCGAAGCGATTCATCTCCGGATCGCTCTTCATGAGCGTGAACGAGAAGTTGATGATGCCGAGCACGAGTGTTACCAGCAGCGCCACACCACCGACGACGAGAAACACCGCTGGAGCTCCTTGCACTGCGTTCTCCAGATCCCACTCACTCGACTTGGCGAAGTCGAGTGAAGCAGAGATTGCGAACAACACGAACGAAACGATTCCCACCACGAGAGTGATCAATGGCCAGAGCAACCATGTTCCGCGGCGGTTGGTGTCGTGCAGGCGCCGAACATTGACAGCAATACCGGGCAACAGCAACGCCAGGCTCGCGATGGAGTTGACGGTGTCATCCAAGGCTGCAGTAACGCTTTGCACGAG
>CAZZJH010000047.1:0-10792 GCA_964654335.1 uncultured Acidimicrobium sp. | reverse complement strand
CACTCGAGGGGATATATGCCTCAGGTTGGTAATAGTCGTAATAGCTGACGAAGTATTCGACCCGGTTGTGCGGAAAGAACTCCTTCATCTCCTGAGCCAACTGGGCGGCAAGGCTCTTGTTCGGGGCGAGGATCAGGGTTGGTCGTTGTACTTGCTCGATGGTCCAAGCGATGGTGGCCGACTTTCCCGACCCGGTGATTCCGAGCAGTGTCTGAAATCGGTCACCCTTTTCGATTCCAGCCGAAAGTTCAGCTATCGCCTTTGGTTGATCGCCTGCTGGGCTGTAGTCCGAGACGACCTTGAAACGCCCGCGAGGCGTCTCCTCAACTTCCATCATTGAGCCGATCTCGGCGTGAGTCCGATGATCCACTCCCAGACGTTTTCCACGGCAATGCGAAGTTCGTCGATACCGAAGGAATTGTCGATCACTTGATCAGCGATCTTGCGGCGATCATCGCGAGAGGCTTGTCGGGCGATCCGCGCCCGAGCATCCGTCTCATCCATCCCCCGCAATTCCACCAAGCGTCGAATCGCAACGTCTTCGGCGACGTCCACCACGATGACACCGTCCAAATCGCTCCGAGGATTTTCAGCCAACAGCGGTAGATCGAGCACCACCACGCTGTCCGAGGAACGATGCTCTTCGATGCGATATTCGATCTCCCCGTGAATTCGGGGCAACATGATTCGATTCAGTTCGGACAAACGTTCAGCATCTGAAAAGACGATCGCCGCAAGCTTGGAACGATCGAGAGCGCCAGCATCGTCGACCACGCCCGGAAATTTCTCGCCAATCTCGACCACAGCGGAAGATCCTGGTTGCTGAAGTTCACGGGCTATCCGATCGCCATCGATGATCACCGCTCCCCGCTCGTGGAGGATCGCGGCGACAGTCGATTTACCGGAGCCGATCCCTCCCGTGAGTCCGATCAGGATCATGTTGTGATCAATGCGCCAGGCGCATTGCGGCGATTAGGCCTGGTTCTCGCCACCCGCAGCAGCCTCACCGGAGCCTTCGAAATACTCCGACCATGCTGCTTCGCGAGCGCTGTCATCTCCACCAACCCAGTTGCCTTGCTCGTCGATCTGGAATTGACCGCGATATTCCTCGGCCAACTCTCCACCTTCGGCGGCCTGCTTGATCGACAGGCTGATTCGACGACGCGCAAGATCAAGATCGATGATCTTCACCCAGAGCTCTTCGCCGGGGGTGACGACCTGCTCTGGCGCTTCGACATGATGAGCGGACATCTCTGAGATGTGCACGAGACCCTCGATGCCATCGCCCACCTGTACGAATGCGCCGAACGGAACGAGCTTCGTGACGCGCCCATAGACCAATTGGCCCACTTGGTGACCATTCGCGAATTCTTGCCATGGGTCCTGCTGCGTCGCCTTCAACGAGAGGCTGATGCGCTCACGATCCATGTCCACTTCGAGCACCTTGACGGTCACTTCGTCACCGATATTGACCACTGCGCTCGGATTGTCAACGTGCTTCCAAGACAACTCGGACACGTGAATCAGACCATCCATGCCACCGAGGTCGACGAATGCACCGAATGCAACGACGCTGGAGATGCGTCCCTTGCGCACTTCGCCAACTTTGAGCTGGGTCAGGAACTCATCACGAGCACCACGCTGGTTCTGCTCGAGGAGCGTGCGACGGGACAGCACGACATTGTTGCGGTTGCGATCGAGTTCGAGGATCTTGGCGGTGATCTTCTGACCGATGTAAGGCGTCAGGTCGCGAACCCGGCGCAGCTCGACGAGTGATGCGGGGAGGAAGCCGCGCAAACCGATGTCGACGATCAAACCGCCCTTGACGACCTCGATGACGAGACCTTCGACGGTTCCATCCTGCTCCTTGACTTTCTCGATGTCTCCCCACGCGCGCTCGTACTGCGCGCGCTTCTTCGAGAGAAGCAAGCGGCCCTCTTTGTCTTCGAGTGTGAGAACCAACGTCTCGATCTTTTCGCCAACCTTCACGATCTCCGTCGGATCGATGTCGTTACGGATCGAAAGTTCGCGGGCAAGAATCACGCCCTCCGTCTTGTACCCGATTTCGACGAGGACTTCGTCCTTGGTCACGCGCACAACGGTTCCTGAGACGAGCTGACCCTCCTTCAATTCGACGAGAGTGCCCTTGATTGCTTCCTCGAACGGCTGGGTGAGATCTCGCTCGGTCACCTTGCGCGGCGTGTAGTTGCCGTCTTGATCGAAGGTGCCCATGGGCGGAGATTGGAGAGTCTGAAGGTCGGTCACGGTGGTGCTTTCGGTGGATAGGAGAGATGGATGCCCTGAGGCAGCCTCATCGACGATGAAGCAGAGGAAACGCTATCAGTGGGGTTGGCTCGCCCGTTTGGCGACGAGCAAGAACTCCGGCAGGTCTACTGACGGGTCCGTATCTCCGTATACCCCAGGTTCGACGCCGTGGATCCGCACGTCTTCGAGGCCCTGTTGGCGCGCGAGCAAACGCAGTTCTCGAGGCGTGTAGCAACCCGTCCACAAGTTGGCGGGCAACGCCCGACCCGCTGAATCGTGAACCTCGGTGGCCTCAATACAAATCCCGCGATCTGCATCGAACGTTGCGCTACCGAAATGTTTCACCGCGAAGTACGCATTGAACGCCGAGAGGGCCAAGAATCCGCCCGTTTTCAGCGACCGAACGATGCCCGCAAAGACCTTTTCGTCTTCACCCGCCTCGACCATCAAGCCGAAACCGCCCTGACACAAACAAATTGCGCCATCGAATGTTCCAGCCCATTCGTCGGGTATGTCACGAGCATCAAGGCGGAGAAATTTCGCATTCAGCGACTCTGCACGGGCTGTTTCGGCGGCGATCTCGATGAACGTCGTTGAAATGTCGATCCCCGTCACGCGATAGCCGCGCCGTGCGAATTCCAATGCGTGCCTGCCTGGACCGCAACCAACATCGAGAATCGACATACCAGGAGTCAGTCCAAACAACTTCTCGATCGCTTCGACTTCCTGCAACGTGCCTTTCGTGAATGAATAACGCAAGTAGGCAGCGCCCATGTGTGTAGCCAGCGGTTCGAACCAGTGGTCGTGACTCGCATCGCCACGCAGCTCCACTGGGATCGAGTCGGTCAACTCTTTGCCGTCGCCCACGAGTCACCCCACGCAAAATTGACTTCGAGTGGAACCAGAAGCGAAGCGGCACCACGCATCGCAGCAAGGACTTCGCGCTCGGCAACCTCGACCTCTGCTTCGGGTGACTCGATGATCACCTCGTCGTGAACCTGGAGAATCAACCGGCTGCGAACGCCGAGGTCGTCGAGAGACTGCTGAATCTTGACGAGCGCAATCTTGAAGATGTCTGCGGCAAGACCTTGGATACCTGCATTCATCGCCTGGCGCTCCCCGACCTGACGAATTCGGAAGTTGTCCGAGTTCAGTTCCGGAATGGGACGACGTCGACCAAAGAGTGTCTCCGTATATCCGCGTTTGCGAGCCGTCGACACCGCCTCGTCCATGTATTGGCGCACCTTCGGAAACGCGTTGAAATAGCTCTCGAGGATTTCGGAAGCCTCGTCGACACCAATCGACAGGCGCTGACTCAGGCCGTATGCCTCCATGCCGTAGGCCAACCCGTACGACACCATCTTCGCTTGCGCGCGCTGATCGGACGTTACGGATGCCTCCTTGACGCCGAAGACCCTTGCTGCTGTCGTCCGATGAATGTCCTCACCCTTGCTGAACGCATCGATGAGCCCGGGATCCGATGCCAAGTGCGCGATGCAACGAAGTTCGATCTGGTTGTAGTCCGCCACCAGAAGTCGCCACCCCTTTGCGGGAACGAAGGCCTCGCGGAACACCTTTCCCTCGTCCGACCGCACGGGGATGTTGTGAAGGTTGGGCGCATCGCTACTGAGACGCCCTGTTCGGGCGACCGTTTGATTGAATGTCGCGTGAATTCGGCCGTCGTCGGCGACCGCTTCTAGGAGACCAGTGCCGTAAGTGGACCGGAGCTTCTCCAATTCGCGGTAGCGCATCAGTGGATCGATGAAGTCTGGCCACTCGTCTCGCAAACGCTCCAAGGTTGCTGCGTCCGTCGAGAATCCTGTCTTGGTCTTCTTTCCTGGTGTCAGTTTT
Organism: uncultured Acidimicrobium sp.; assembly: GCA_964654335.1. Lineage (GTDB taxonomy): Bacteria > Actinomycetota > Acidimicrobiia > Acidimicrobiales > Ilumatobacteraceae > UBA3006. The sequence goes on along the minus strand of CAZZJH010000047.1, from coordinate 6,676 downwards.
CGCTCCTCGAAGAGGATTTGTCGAAGCTGAGCTGGAGAGTTCACGTTGAATTCCTTGCCGGCAACTCGATGAATGGTCGTCAACAACTTGGAGACAGATTTCTCCAAGTGCTCGTTGATTTTCTCCAAGCGGTCTCGATCTACGCCCACGCCAACGTGCTCCATTCGCGCCAACACCGAGATCAACGGCAACTCGACTTCGACGAACAACTTGGTGGCCTCGATCGACTCGATTGCGCCCCTCAAGGTTGCGACAAGGCGAGGAACGAATGAAGCATGCTCCGCCCAGACATGCGCTCGTGCTTCGCTCGTGCCACCGAAATCGAGTTCGTCGCTGGCTGGAAGGTCTGGCGGCAACTCTTCTTGGACGAAACGCGAACCGAGCTCGGCCAAAGTCGACTGACCCAATGCAGGATCGATGATGTACGCAGCAACGAGGGTGTCGAATTCGACTTTGGGCAACGGCCCCTCCACTCGGAGCATCCACCGCAGAACGGACTTACAGTCGTGACCGACGAATCCAGCGACTCGAGACGCCGCGGCAATCACGTCAGGCGACGAAGCTACGACACCAGGGATCCATGCACTGTTTCCACGTTCGTCGGCAACGGCAACACCCCCTTCCCCGCCTTCAGGAACCAGAACCGCGATGCGATCGAGGGAATGCCACTCTTGGAACAGTGCGACAGCTTCTCCGACGTTCCCGATGACACGAGCAGTAGACGCACGTTTCGTTTCTCTCGCCCCACTCTTCGGCGTCACCATCGCGGGCAACGGATCATCGGAGAATCGAGCAAACGCGTCGAGAGCACGTTGTGTGAGAGCCTTGAACTCGAGCGAGTTGAACAACGAACGGGTCTTTTCGAGATTCGGGCGCGGCGCAAGTGCGTGCAAATCGATTTCGATCGGCACGTCTCGACGCAATGTCATCAACTCGAGATTCCGCAATGCGCGCTCGCGACCCTCTTTGAGTGCTCCAGCCAGCTTCGGAGTCTGTTCATCCGCTGCGTCGAGAATGGCGTGCAACGACCCATACTTCGCCATCAATTTCGCCGCCGTCTTCTCCCCGACCCCTTGAATACCTTCCAGGTTGTCGCTCGTATCTCCGCGCATTGCCGCGTATTCGGGATACTGGGCCGGCGTCACCCCCGTTTTCTCGAAGATTCCCGCCTCGTCGTACAACGCGTAGTCCGTCACGCCCCGCTTGTTGTAGAGGACCTTCACGTGCGGATCACGCACCAGTTGGTAGGCATCGCGATCGCCTGTGACGACGACCACGTCCGCGTCGATCGTGCTGGCGCGGTCGACGACCGTTGCGATCAGGTCGTCGCCCTCGAAACCCGCCTTGTCCAAAACGGTGACACCCAACTGACCGAGGACTTCGCGAATGATCTCCATCTGCTGGTACAAGATGTCGGGCTGGGACTCGCGCTGGGCTTTGTACTCCGGTGCCGCTTCGTGGCGGAAGGTTTTTTCGCGACGATCGAAAACCACGACCAGTCCATCTGGTTTCTGCTCTTTCACCAGGTTGGTGAGCATCGTGACGAAACCGAACACGGCATTGGTCACTTGTCCGCTCGCCGTCGCCATGTCTGTCGGCAAGGCGAAAAAGGCGCGATATGCCAGTGAGTTTCCGTCGAGGGCGAGGATCTTCACCTGGGACCCTCGCACCTTTGGAGCAGTCTCATTGCCCCGAACTTACTTGCGCAGTTGGTCGAGGAGACGATCCTGTTCTCGTTCGAGTTCCGCGATCTCTTCGCGCAGTGCCCCGATGTGCCTATTCATGGCCTCACGATGACGTTGAACCTCGCGGTGCTCGTGTTCGGCCAACGGCGTTTCAGAGACCAGAGCGCGAACTTCCGACTCGTTGAGGTCGTCCTCGATGACGTCGAATTGTTCGAGCGCGATGCCCAACTCATTGGTCTTGTCGCGCAGCGACGCCGAGGTGCGACGCAACCGCCGCTCGACAAGTCGTGATGAGGATTTGAACAGCATGTCTGTTTCCATAGAAGTCTTCTTGCACTTGACAACCAGTGCCCGAGGTGGGACTTGAACCCACACGCCCTTGCGAACAACGGATTTTGAGTCCGTCGCGTCTGCCATTCCGCCACTCGGGCCCAAACGACCTTGAAGGTCGCGAGGGGTGAAGAAGCGTACCCACCAACGTGAAGTTCTACGCTGGGCGGTGGATGCTTGCTTTCACCTTTCCCGGTCAGGGATCTCAGAGACCCGGCATGGGGCGCCCCTGGCAAGATCACGAAAGCTGGGAGCTCGTCGTTGAAGCTTCGGAAATCGTCGGCCGAGACGTCGCACATCTCTTGCTTGATGCAGATGCCGACTCCCTGAAGGACACCCGGAACGCACAACTCACCACGTTCGTTTCGTCACTCATGGTCCTCGATGCCGTCGAGCGACTGGGCATCGAACCGGGAATCTGCGCGGGCCACAGTCTCGGTGAATACACCGCCTTGGCGGCCACAGGATCACTCGGCTTCGATGATGGTCTTCGACTCGTCGTTGAGCGAGCCAGTGCCATGCATGATGCTGGGGTCTCCTCGCCCGGAACCATGGCAGCGGTTCTTGGATTGGATGATGAAGACGTCGAGGTGGCGTGTCGGCGAGCAGACGACGAAGTGTGGGTTGCCAACTTCAATGCTCCGGGTCAGGTGGTCATCGCTGGCTCCATTGAAGGCGTTGCTCTCGCGTCGACCCATGCGAAGGATCTAGGTGCGAAAAAGGTGATGCCCCTGCCCGTGGCAGGAGCATTTCATACGCCATACATGACATCGGCACGTGATCGACTCCGTGACGCAATCGCCGACGCCCGCCTTCGCGACACCGAGGTGCCCGTCGTCGCCAACGTCGATGCGCGAGCCCATCAAGATGCCTCCGAATGGACCTCACTCCTCTCTGCACAGTTGTCCTCGCCAGTGAGGTGGAAGCACTCTCTGCTCACGATGGCTGAACACGGCATCACGAGCTTCATCGAGCTCGGACCTGGTGGTGTGCTCACGGGTATGGCGAAACGAACGGTCGATGGCGCACGAACCATCAGCGTCGCTACTCCGGATGACCTCGATCACCTTCTCGAATGGCTCGGTGAATTGGCTCCATCATCGACACCCGCCACCATCACCGCGCACGAAGGCGAGCACCTCTTCGCGATGGAACGGCTCGTCGTCTCCCCTGCAGCTGGAGTATTCACTCCGAACTCGACGATTTCTCCCGGAACGCGGATCGCCGTTGGTCAGGTGATTGGGCACATCGGCGAAGCCGAGGTGCGTTCCTCATTCGACGGAGTCGTGCAGTCGTTCATTGCAGTCGACGGCGAGCGAGTAACTGCCCATCAACCGATCGCATGGCTACGCACGCACTGATGAGGATCGAATAGTGCCCAGCGTGAACGACAATGTGCCCGGCTTTGCGCTGACGGGCTGGGGAACCGCGCTGCCCGAGAAAGTTGTCACGAATGACGACCTGGCATCGACGATGGACACCTCGGACCAGTGGATCCGAGAGAGAACGGGTATCGCCCGACGACACATCGGAGGAACGACCGCGAGTTTGAGTGTCGCGAGCGCGCGCAAGGCAATCGAGATGAGTGGGATCGACCCCGCAAGGATTGATGCGGTGGTCTTGGCCACCACCACTCCTGACCGAACGGTTCCCGCCACTTCGGCCACCGTGCAAAACGAACTAGGTCTTCGCTGTGGAGCATTCGACATCAACGCCGCTTGCTCCGGATTCGTGTACGGCCTCACGGTCGCAAGCGGCCTCATCGCAATAGGAGCAAGATCGGTGCTCCTGATCGGCACGGACACTCTGTCTCGCATCGTCGACTGGACGGACCGAAACACGGCGATCCTCTTTGCCGACGGATCAGGGGCCGCAGTGCTGGAGGCGACGGCAAACCGCAATGATCTTCTCGCCTGGGACATCGACGCCGACGGTTCGGCCGAATCACTTCTCTTCTGCGAGATTGGTGGCCACATCCACATGGACGGCAAAGAAGTGTTTCGCCGTGCGGTCCGGATCATGGTCGATTCTGCAGAGAAGAGCATGCGCCGCGCAGAAGTCGGCATCGACGAGATAGCCCTGGTCGTTCCACATCAAGCGAACATCCGCATCATCGAGGCGGCGTGTGATCGCCTCGGTTGTCCGATGGAAAAGACCGCAGTGAACCTGCACGAGACCGGCAATACCTCTTCCGCATCGATTCCGATGGCCTTATTCGACGCTGCGGATCGCGGTCGCCTGTCAGCAGGTGATCTGGTGTTGATGGTGGGATTCGGCGCCGGGATGACTGCTGCGAGTGCGATCATGCGTTGGAACGGAAAGGGGCTCGTCTCGCGATGAGTGATAAATCGAACACTGCTTCTGGTCGAGTTGTTTTGATAACGGGTGGATCACGCGGGATCGGACTTGCCTGCGCCAAAGCATTCTCCGCATCCGGAGACCGTGTCGCCATCACCTACAACAGCTCGCCACCGCCGAGCGAGTTTTTCGGAGTCAAGTGTGACGTCACGAAACCTGATGACGTATTACGTGCATTCGCCGAAATCGAAGAACGATTCGGACCTGTCGAAGTCCTCGTGGCCAACGCAGGGATCACCGACGACACCCTGATTCTGCGGATGTCGGAAGATCAATTTTCTCGCGTCGTCGAGGCGAACTTGGTGGGAACCTTCCGCGTCGTCAAGCGTGCGACCCAGGGAATGCTGAGGGCGAGAAAAGGCCGCATCGTGCTGATGTCGAGTGTCGTGGCGATGCTCGGTTCAGCAGGACAAGCAAACTATGCAGCGTCCAAGGCTGGGCTCATCGGCATGGCTCGCTCTCTTGCTCGAGAGCTTGGTTCGCGAAATATCACCGTCAATGTCGTTGCCCCAGGTCCCGTTGAAACCGACATGACTACCGCGATTTCCGAATCCCGGAAGGAAGAAATGTTGAAAGCCATCCCACTCGGCCGTATGGCGCGGCCGGACGAGATAGCCGACGTCGTCCATTTCCTCGCCGGTTCAGGTGCCGCCTACATCACGGGAGCGATCGTTCCTGTCGATGGTGGTCTCGGAATGGGCCACTGAACGTCCGTCCCCGATGCACCACGCCAACTAAGGTGTGAGTCCGACCGCAGGAGGGTTCATGGACCAGCAGTTGTTCGATCGTTTCGTTAAGTGCGCAGTTGATGTCTTGTCCGTCGATGCAGCCAAGGTGACTCCCGAGGCCAAGTTCAACGAGGACCTCGACGCAGACAGCCTCGACCTCGTGGAGCTCGTGATGGCGCTCGAGGAAGAGTTCGGCATCGAAGTTCCGGAATCGGATCTCGAAGGCGTGGACACCGTGGGAAAGGCCTTCGCGCTCGTCAGCGCCAAGGCTGGCTGATTCCGGCATGAGTGGCGCCGGCCATCGTGTAGTAATTACCGGATACGGAGTCGTCGCTCCTTGCGGAATCGGCAAGGAATCGTTTTGGCAGGGTCTTCTCGGTCCTGCGCTCACCGGAACCAAGTGTTCAGAAATCGTCGATTGGGATCCCTCGCCGTGGTTCGACTCACCGAAGGACGCGCGTCGCGCCGATCGAGTCGAGCAGTACGCCTTGGCTGCCGCCAGCGAGGCGTTGCAGCAATCGGGTGAACTCCCCTACGACCGTGCGCGTATTGGCACCATCTTCGGCACTGGTATTGGCGGTCTTCACACGCTCGAAGAACAGGTGATAGTGCGTGTCGAAAAGGGTGAACGACGGGTTTCTCCCTTCTTGGTGCCCATGATGATGGCGAATGCCGCAGGCGCTTCCATTTCGATGCGTCATGGATTCCAAGGTCCGGCAGAAACCATTTGCACCGCGTGTGCTGCGGCAACTCATGCGATCGGCAACGCTGCACGTCAAATTGCGTGGGGTATGTGTGATGCGGTGGTCACAGGTGGCGCAGAATCTGCAGGAACCATCACCGCTATCGCGGGATTCGCCAACATGACCGCGATTTCGTCGACATTACGCAGCATGCCGTTCGACAAGGATCGAGATGGTTTCGTGATGGGTGAAGGCTCAGCCGTCTTCGTGCTTGAACGAATGGACTTGGCTCAGCAACGTGGAGCGACGATCCTTGCCGAGGTGTTGGGAGCCGCAAGCAACGCGGACGCCCACCACATCACCGCGCCGTCACCTGGTGGAACCGGAGCTGCTCGCTGCATGAATCTTGCACTCGAAGATGCGGGCCTCAAGCCGAACGACATCAAGCAAATCAATGCACACGGTACGAGCACTCCTCTCAACGACCAGGCGGAGTCTCAGGCGATCGCGACGGTGTTCGGATCCCATCGACCTCCCGTGGTGTCGATCAAGGGTGTCACCGGCCATCCACTTGGCGCAGCAGGCGCACTCGAAGCAGCCTCCGTGCTGTTGTCGTTCGAAAAGGGTTTGATTCCGCCTACTCGCGGCACCACCACCGTCGACCCCGAGATGAACATCGACCTCGTCATCGGAGAACCACGCCCTTGGACTCCCGGACCGACCATCTCGAACAACTTCGGTTTCGGTGGACACAACGGCTCCGTGGTGCTTGCGCCGCTCTGATCTAGTCGTGCGCTAGTCGACTACGACGAACAGCAACTCACACTCGCACGCCGTCTCACCGTTGACCGTGGCGATGCCGTTGCCTTTTCCCGCCCGTCCCGACAGACGA
>CAZZJH010000046.1:0-11087 GCA_964654335.1 uncultured Acidimicrobium sp. | reverse complement strand
CGAATACCCGAGGACCAGACCCGAGCGACGACCCCTACCGCTCATCCGACGAGCGAGAACTTGGGCCATGACGGCGGTGCCCATCGTCACCGTAGCGCTAGCGATCCCACCCCAAGGGGTCCTCTGGCCGAGGATCTCCTGAATGACGAACGCTCCTACGGTGACAGCCGCAGCGAGGGCCGCTGAGCCTGCGACTTGACCGAACACTAGGACGCGCAGCGTCCGTCTTTGGATCTCAGCTATCTCGGTCGCGTTCAAGCTCATGTCTTCACGACCCTAGCAATGGTGTCGAAGGGGGGACTTGAACCCCCACGCCCTTTCGAGCGCCAGCCCCTCAAGCTGGTGCGTCTGCCAATTTCGCCACTTCGACGTGCTCGTGATGCTATCTACGTGTTCGACCCGCTACACGAGGAACATGCCGAGAGCAACCACGGTGAACAACCACACGAGACTGATCGCGCCCGTAATGCGATTCAGATTGCGCTCTGCAGCAGCAGAACCCAAGGCTGTCGAACCTCCGCCACCGAACATGTCGCTCAATCCACCACCACGACCACTGTGCAGAAGGACTCCCACCACCATTCCGATCAATGAAAGGACGTTGATGACGAGGGTGATGAGAACGATCGCTGAGCGCACGGAAAAATTCTACCGTCCCATCAGCCAGACGGCTCGCCGCCCCTTAGTCTGAGGAATTCCCATACGAAAAAGAACCAACTGACAACGCGTGTTATAGCGGACGAAGTCGGTACTGAACGATTCGCGCAAACTCGGCAGGGTCAAGGCTCGCCCCGCCTACCAATGCACCGTCAATGTCAGGCTGGGACATCAATTCGCCGATGTTCGCAGCCTTCACGCTGCCTCCGTATTGGAGGCGTACACGCTCTGCGGCCTTCGCACCGTGAATCTCGGCCACCGTGGCACGAATGGCGCCAATGACTGCCTGGGCGTCACCGGCAGTTGCCGTTCGTCCGGTACCAATGGCCCAAATCGGTTCATAGGCGATGACCATGTCACCAACCTGTTCTGACTTCACCAACGCCAGACCATTTCGAACCTGTCCCAACACTTTCGATGAGGTTTGGCCAGATTCGCGTTCTTCCAGGGTTTCTCCTACGCACATGATCGGAGTCATGTCGTGCTTGAACACTGCTGCGACCTTCTTGGCGATCATCTCATCGCTCTCGGTGAAGACTTCGCGGCGCTCACTGTGGCCGACAATCACGTAACGAACACCTAGCTTCGCAAGGAATGAAGGCGACACTTCCCCAGTGAACGCACCCTTGTCTTCGAAATAACAGTTCTGTGCTCCCAATTGGATACGCAACTCGTCGGCGTCGATCAACGTCTGCACGCTGCGGATGTCCGTGAACGGCGGGTGTATCGACACATCGACCATCGCGAAATCGTCCTTGGTCAACAGATAGGCGAGCTTTTGGATGCATTGGATCGCCTCGTAATGGTTGTGATGCATCTTCCAGTTGCCGCTGATCAAAGGTCGACGGTTACTCGATCTGACGAATGTTTCATCGGACACGGGGCGCTCCTCTCAAAGCTGCAAGACCGGGCAAGTCGCCAAGTTCGAGAAATTCGAGCGACGCGCCACCACCCGTCGACACATGGTCGACCTCGTCGTCGAATCCGAACTCCACGAGCGCTGCTGCAGAATCTCCTCCGCCGACCACCGTGAACGCTTTCGTCTCGGCCATCGCCTCAGCGACCGTGCGTGTCCCGGCTGCAAAACGTGGGTCCTCGAACATCCCCATCGGGCCATTCCAGAAGACTGAGCGAGCAGAAAGAATCACGTCGGAAAATCGCGCTGCAGTTCCGGGTCCAATATCGAAACCCTTGGCACCGTTCGGCAGCCTCGTTCCAAAAGTGGCAAATTCACCCGCCGCATCGACGCCGACAATGTCCTCCGGCAGCTGAATCGACACACCTTTCGCCATCAATTTTCGGCAATGGTCGATCTGGTTCGGCTCAAACAACGAATCACCGACCGTGTTCCCCAGTGCGGCGAGAAAGGTGAAGCACATGCCGCCCCCGATCAACAATTCATCCACCCGCTCGATCAAAGCCTCGATCACGCCCAGCTTGTCACTCACCTTGGAGCCGCCCAAGACCGCGACGAATGGTCGCTTGGCCGATTCCCGAAGACCACCAAGAACTTCGACTTCACGCTGTAGCAAACGCCCTGCCGCAGAAGGAAGTGTCTGAGGAGGGCCGACGATCGAAGCGTGCGCTCGATGCGCTGCTCCGAAGGCATCATTCACATAGAGGTCGAAACCACGTACGAGTTCATTGACGAACGCACGATCGTTTGCCTCCTCACCCGGTGAGAACCTCAAGTTCTCCAGTAACTCGACGTCTGGGGCCAACTCGGCAAGACGTTTGGCAACCGGAGCCATGGAGTACTTGGAAGATGGCGCACCCTTCGGACGACCTAGGTGACTTGCGCACACCACCACTGCTCCTCGCTCACGGAGCCACTCGATTGTCGGGAGTGCAGCCCTTATTCGAAAATCGTCGGTGATGGTTCTCTCACCGTCGGGACCTGACATCGGAACGTTGAAGTCGGTACGGACGAGGACCCGTTTGCCGCGAACATCGCCCAAATCCTCGAGGACCGGAACTTGCGCCGTCATTCGGGAGGAACCAGGACTATTTCGTGGAGCCGATGTGGGATACGAGATCGACGAGTCGATTCGAATAACCCCATTCGTTGTCATACCAACCGAGGACTTTGACGAGGTTGCCCATCGCCATCGTCAATTCACTGTCGAACACGCAACTGTGGGGATTCGTCACGATGTCACTCGACACGATCGGTTGATCCGTGTATTCCAAAACACCCTTCAATTCCCCGGCACTAGCCGATTTGAAGGCGGCGTTGATCTCATCCTTCGATGGCGAACCCTTCAACACCGCAACGAAATCAGTGATGGATCCGGTTGGAACAGGTACACGCAGTGAAGTTCCATCGAGTTTTCCCTTCATCGCCTCGAGCACAAGGCTCGTGGCTCGGGCTGCGCCCGTTCCCGTCGGGGTGATGTTGATTGCTGCACCGCGCGCACGACGCAGGTCGGAGTGTGGGCCGTCGACAAGTTGTTGGTCGCCCGTGTATGCATGGATCGTCGTCATCAGACCTTTTTCAACTCCGAACGCATCGTCGAGAACCTTCACCATGGGTACGAAGCAATTCGTGGTGCAACTCGCGTTCGACACCACCTGATGCTGTGAACGATCGAAGTCACGATGGTTGATTCCGTAGACGAACGTCGCGTCAGCGCCCGCCGATGGCGCGGAGACCACGACCACAGGTGCGCCCGCCTCGAGATGCGCGGCGGCCTTCTCACGCTCGGTGAAGAAACCAGTCGATTCGATCACCACATCGACGCCTAGTTCCTTCCATGGAAGCGTCTTCGGATCGCGCACCTGCAACACCTTCAGCGGCTTGCCGTCGATCATGATCGCATCGTCTGCAGCTGTGATCTGTTGCGGAAGAATTCCCAAAACCGAGTCGTACTTAAGCAAATGCGCCATCGTCTTGACGGCACCGAGGTCGTTCACCGCGACGATCTCAATGTTTGCCTGGGCCGCTTGGCAGGCCCGATAGAAGTTGCGCCCGATACGGCCAAAGCCGTTGATACCTACTCGAACCTTGTCAGTCATGGAGTGAAACAGTAGTCCACGACCTTCGCCCTAAAGGCAGACCAACGTCCTCACCGCTGCAAATCGCGATGGGTCGTGCGTGGACGGTGCCCGAGATCTCGGAGTCGTTCTGCGAGCCTTTCGGCAACTGCCACCGAACGGTGACGACCACCCGTACAGCCGATGGCCACCGAAAGGTACGACTTCCCTTCGTCGCGATAGGCGGGAATCAACGTTTCCAGCATCGACAGGAGCTGATCGAGGAACTCGTTGGTCAGTTTCTGATCGAGCACGAATCCCCGCACTGCCGGATCGAGGCCGCTCAACGGGCGAAGGTTCTCGTCCCAATGAGGATTGGGAATGAATCGAACGTCGAACACGAGGTCGACGTCGATGGGTATCCCATGTTTGTAGCCGAATGAAACAACAGAGATTTGCATAGTTTCCGAATCATCAAGCGAAAACATCTCGACGACCCGGCTCTTCAATTGGTGGGGATTGATTCCAGTGGTATCGATGACGATGTCAGACGCACCCTTCACTGATTCCAACATTCGCCGCTCAGTCACGATCGCCTCTTCGACACTCATCTCACCGTGAGCCAACGGATGCTTTCGGCGTGTCTGCACGTAACGCCGAACCAACTCGTGGTTCGCTGCATCCATGAACAGAACCCGCACTCGATGCCCTGCCTGGCGAAGTTTCGCCACCACCCCGACGGCGTCCGTTTGTTGCATCGCTGCGCCGACGACTAAAGCCAACTGTTGTTGGTTGGCCGACGTCGAATCTGCCAATTCGACGACTTTGTCGATCAACGACACAGGGAGGTTGTCCACGACGAACCAACCGATGTCTTCGAGATCGTCGGCGGCCTGAGATCGACCGGCCCCGGACATCCCGGCAATCAGGAGAATGTCAGCCACCGATGTCAAGGCTAGCGATGGAGATGTTGGTACACCGCTCTTGCCACCTCCTCAGGCAGCCACGACAGTGCAAGGAGATCCTCGAGGCTCGCTGCCTTGACGCCGCGTACACCTCCGAAACTCTCGGTCAACCTTTTACGTCGACGCTCGCCCAAACCCTCGATTCCGTCGAGCGCACCACGCGTCATCCGCTTCTGGCGCAGTTCTCGATGGAACGAATTGGCGAAGCGGTGAGCCTCGTCGCGTACTACTTGCAGCATGTACAAGGCTTCCGATGTCCGAGGTATTCGAATCGATTCGCTCTTGCCGGGGACGAACACTTCCTCGAACTCTTTTGCAAGTGCCGCCACGGGAATCTCTGCGTCGAGCCCCAACTCCTCCAGCACCTGTATCGCGACGTTCAACTGACCCTTGCCACCATCCACGAGGAGCAACTGGGGTGGATATCCGAACTTCCGCCGCCTGTCGTCCGCGCTGTCATCTCGCTCGGCGATATAGGCAGAAAACCTACGAGTAAGAACTTCACGCATGGCCGCATAATCATCGTTACCGGGAACCTTCTTGACCTTGAAGCGACGGTATTCACGCCTGTTCGGAAGACCATCTTCCAGCACCACCATGCTGCCGACATAATCCGTGCCCTGGAGGTGCGCCATGTCGAAACACTCGATTCGGAGAGGAGCATTCGGCAATTCGAGCGCGTCTCGCAACTCAAGGAGCGACTTACTGCGGGCGTTGTGATCACTTGATCGCTTCAAGCGTGTTCGCTGCAAATCTTCACGAGCGTTCACCTTCACCATGTCCAGCAGATCTCGCTTCGAGCCTCGCGATGGCACCCTCACTTCGACCGATCGTCCTGCCCTCTTCGACAACCAAGCCGAGAGTTCCTCTTTCGACGACGGCTCCTCGGACGTCAAAATCAAACCGGGAATACCGAGTGCCGGATCCTCCTCGTACAGACCTTCGACGACACGTTCCATCAAGCCAGCTGTGGTGGTCTCCTCAACTTTGTCGACGATGTGCGCATTTCTTCCGACGACCCGACCGTGACGTACATGGAACAACTGCACGGCCGCCTGCATCTCATCCTCGACCACACCTACCAAATCGAAGTCCTCATCGGAACCGGCCACCATCTGTTGCTTCTCGAGCACCTTCGCCACCGCGCCGAGTCGATCGCGCAGCACTGCCGCACGTTCGAAGTCTTGCTTCGAAGATGCTTCAGACATTTCTCGCTCCAGCCGATTTCGGACGACTTCTCCGTTGCCGTTGAGAAAGCGGATCAACTGGTCCACATGCTCGACATAGACGTCCTTCTGCACCGCACCGACGCAGGGACCACTGCATTTCTCGATGTGGAACAAAAGACATGGTCTTTCAAGTCGCTCATGTTGGCGATACTTCGACGGAGAACACGTCCGCACCGGGAACGACCGAAGCAACAAGTCGAGCGTCTCTCTGATCGCCCAAGCATGGGCATACGGGCCGAAATACCGGTTTCCTTTGCGTCGCTTTCCGCGCATGACGAATGCTCGCGGCCATTCGTCATCCATCGAAATGGCCAAGAACGGATAGCTCTTGTCGTCACGCATCCGAATGTTGAACCGCGGACGGTGTTCCTTGATCAACGAGTACTCCAACATCACTGCTTCGAGCTCGTTACGAACCTCTATCCACTCCACCGAGGCCGCCGCCTCCACCATGGCCGCTACACGCGGATGCAGTTGATCCCGACCAACAAAATATGACGACAGCCGAGCACGCAGATTCTTCGCTTTACCGACGTAAATGATTCTCGAATGCGCGTCGCGAAACTGATAGGAACCCGGCTTGTCGGGGATGGTCCCGGCTGGCTTGGCGATCACGAACCAACCGTCACTTCAGGAGCGGAGCAAGGAACCGTCCGGTATGGCTCCCCTTCTGCCGCGCTACCAACTCCGGGGTTCCCTCAGCGACGATCTCACCGCCCCGGTCACCACCCTCTGGGCCGAGATCGATCAACCAATCGGCCGTCTTGATGACATCGAGGTTGTGTTCGATGACGAGCACCGTGTTTCCCTGATCAACCAGTCGCGCGAGCACGGTTAACAGACGACGCACGTCCTCGAAGTGCAAACCCGTTGTCGGTTCATCGAGCAAATACATGGTGTGTCCAGTGGAGCGTTTAGCCAACTCTGCAGCCAACTTCACTCGCTGCGCTTCACCACCCGACAACGTCGGTGCCTGCTGTCCCAAACGGACGTAACCAAGCCCTACGTCCTGCAAAGTCTGCAAATGTCTGGCGATCCGCGGCTGATTGGCGAAAAATTCGACGGCCTCGGAAACGGGCATGTTCAACACTTCCGAGATGTTCTTGTTCTTGTAGGTCACTTCGAGCGTGTCCCGGTTGTATCGAGCACCTTTGCACACTTCACACGGCACATAGACATCGGGGAGGAAGTGCATTTCGATCTTGATCGTTCCATCTCCAGAGCAGGCCTCACAACGACCGCCTGGGACGTTGAAACTGAATCGACCCGGCATGTAACCCCGCACCTTGCTCTCTGGAGTGGTGGCGAACAACTTGCGAATGTCGTCGAAGACACCGGTGTAGGTGGCGGGATTCGACCGTGGGGTCCGACCGATGGGCGACTGATCCATGTCGATCACTTTGTCGATGAACTGCACGCCGTCGACGCCCGTGTGTCGACCTGGCGCATCCTTGGATTTGTAGATCTTCTGCATCAAGGCGGGCAACAAGATGTCCCGCACGAGGGAGCTCTTGCCGCTTCCCGAGACACCGGTCACCGCAACGAACAATCCGAGAGGAATTCGAACGTTGATGTTCTTCAGGTTGTGTTCACGTGCGCCGCGCACATGGATCGACTCTTTGCCTGGTTCGCGTCGGTGCTCAGGGATCGGGATGGTGCGCTTTCCGGAGAGGTATTGGCCCGTGATCGAGTCCCTACATGATTCGATTCCAGGAACCGGACCGCTGTACACCACTTCACCACCGTGTTCGCCTGCACCTGGACCAATATCCACCACCCAGTCGCTCGCCCTGATCGTGTCCTCGTCATGTTCGACCACGAGGACGGTGTTTCCCAAGTCCCGCAATCGAATCAGGGTCTCGATCAATCGATGATTGTCACGTTGATGGAGACCGATACTTGGCTCGTCAAGTACATAGAGGGTGCCCACGAGGCCCGAGCCGATTTGGCTGGCCAAGCGAATGCGTTGTGCTTCGCCACCCGCAAGGGTCGCTGCGGCACGTGAGAGCGTCAGGTAATCCAAACCAACATCGAGAAGGAAACCGAGACGAGCGTTGATCTCCTTCACGACACGTTCAGCGATGATCCGATCTCGGTCACCAAGTTCGAGTCCTTCGAGGAAATTCGCAGAAGCACCGATCGAAAGGTCGCACACCTCGCTGATGTTCTTACCCGCGACCTTGACGGCGAGGGAGGAGGGCTTCAGCCGCGCCCCTTTGCACTTCCGACAAGGCACCTCACGCATGTAACTCTCGAACTGCTCGCGCGAGTAGTCGCTTTCAGCCGATTCGTGGCGACGCTTGATCCACGGGACGACACCTTCATATGACGTCGAGTATTCGCGGGTCCTGCCGTATCGATTGCGGTACTTCACCATGAGCGCGTCGCCCGCACCGTTCATGACGATGTTTCGGTGCTTCTCGGAGAGTTTCGACCATTTTCGATCCATGTCGATTCCGAATTCCTCAGCGACCGCCTCCAACATCCTCGTGAAGTACTGGGTGTGCGCCGAGCGCCAAGGAGCAATCGCGCCCTCGTTCAAGGAGAGCTCGGGGTCTGGCACTACCAATTCGGGGTCGACCTCGAAACGGGTGCCCAAACCCAGACACGACTCACACGCTCCATAGGGACTGTTGAACGAAAAGTTGCGAGGCGCAAGTTCGTCGAAACTCGCACCGCACTTTGGACAGGCCATGTGTTGCGAGAACGAGACAACTTCGCCAGGGGCGCCCTCGGGGCCCATCAATTCGATCGCTGCCGTTCCGTCCGCGAGTTTGAGGGCTGTTTCGAGACTGTCCGTCAGTCGTCGCTGAATGGATGCCTTGCGAACCAGGCGATCGACCACGATGTCAATGTCGTGTTGCTCGTAGCGAGCAAGCTTCGTGTCACGTTTTAGAAACTCGGAAATCTCCACCGTTTCTCCATCGATCTTCGCGCGGGTGAAGCCTTGAGCGACCAAATCGGAGAGCAAGGTTTCGTACTCCCCCTTTCGTCCACGAACGATCGGCGCCAGTACTTGGAAACGAGTGCCTTCAGGAAGTTCTTGAATTCGATCGACGATCTGTTGAGGCGTCTGTCGAGACAAAGGCGTGTCGTCCTTCCAGCAGTGCTGCACTCCTATACGCGCCCACAGCAAACGTAGATAGTCGTACACCTCCGTGATGGTGCCGACCGTCGACCGCGGATTCTTCGACGCGGTCTTCTGATCGATCGAGATTGCCGGAGACAAGCCCTCGATGACGTCGACGTCTGGCTTGTCCATTTGTCCGAGGAATTGGCGAGCATACGCACTCAACGATTCGACGTAACGCCGTTGACCCTCCGCATAAATGGTGTCGAAGGCGAGACTGCTCTTCCCGGATCCAGAAAGCCCTGTCAACGCGATCAACCGATCACGGGGAATCTCCAAATTGACGTTCTTCAGATTGTGTTCTCGAGCTCCGCGCACCGTGATGCGATCGGCCTGTGGACGTGAGACCGACTTTGTCGCCTTGGACTTCTTGGTGCTCGCCATTCGTGAAGATTACCGAGCACTCAGCGGGCATCGCGAAGTTCGCGACGAAGATCCTTGATCTCGTCGCGAAGTCGTGCCGCATACTCGAATCGCAATTCACTCGCCGCCTGATTCATTTCCTCTTCCAGCGTCAGCACCAGCCGTTCGAGTTCGGACGACGGTAAAGCCTTGAGATCGGCCACCACCCGAGCTCGTTCACGACCCTGTCGTTCGGCCTTTCCGGGCGCCGTCACGCCTTCGCTCGGCCGCAAGACGTCCAAAATGTCACCCACAGCTTTGCGAATCGTCTGTGGATTGATCGAATGCTCTTTGTTGTAGGCGATCTGCAATTCACGTCGTCGCGCCGTCTCCGAAATTGCGGCCTCCATCGCCTTCGTCCGTTTGTCGGCGTACATCACCACTTGACCGTTGACGTTTCGCGCCGCACGACCGATCATCTGGATCAGGGACGTTTCGCTACGCAAGAAGCCCTCCTTGTCCGCGTCCAGAATTGCCACGAGCGACACTTCTGGAAGATCGAGACCTTCGCGAAGCAAATTGATGCCGACCAGAACATCGAACTCACCGAGCCTTAGGGCGCGCAGAATTTCGATGCGCTGGATCGTGTCGATGTTCGAATGCAAGTAACGAACACGCAGACCTTGTTCGATCAAGTAGTCGCTCAGATCTTCGGCCATCTTCTTGGTCAATGTCGTGATCAGGATTCGATCACCGGCCGCGACTTTCGCATTGACGAGTTCGATGATGTCGTCGATCTGACCTTTGGTCGGTTTGACCACCACCTCCGGGTCGATCAGCCCAGTTGGACGAACGATTTGCTCGACGATTTGATCGCTGATCTTCAATTCGAAGTCGGCTGGGGTGGCCGACAGAAAGATGCACTGATTGATCCTCTTCATCGTCTCCTCGAAACGGAGCGGACGGTTGTCCATTGCCGAAGGCAGACGAAACCCGTGCTCGACCAACGTGTCTTTACGGCTTCGGTCACCGGCGTACTGTCCGTGCAACTGCGGAATCGTGACGTGGCTTTCGTCCATCACCACCAAATAGTCGTCCGGGAAGTAGTCCAGCAAGGTGAACGGAGGCTCACCCGCTGATCGGCCGTCGATGTGTCGCGAATAGTTCTCGATGCCGTTGCAGAAACCAACTTCAGCCATCATTTCCAAGTCGTATTGGGTTCGCATCTTCAACCGCTGTGCTTCGAGGAGCTTGCCGTTCGCCTCGAACCACTGCAAGCGTTCACGTAGTTCCTCCTCGATACCGATTATCGCTCGCTTCATCCGCTCGTCACCCGCGACATAGTGCGTGGCCGGAAAGATCACCATTTCCTGGTGTTCGCTCAGCGTCTCACCGGTGAGCGCGTCCACCACGGTGAGCCGTTCGACTGTGTCTCCGAACATCTCGATTCGGGTGACGGTTTCCTCATAGGCCGGTTGGACCTCCACGGTGTCACCACGAACTCGAAACGAACCACGCCCCAACGCAACATCGTTGCGGTCGTACTGCAAATCGACGAGGCGACGAAGAATGGAACGCTGGTCATAATCCACCCCGACGTGCAATTCGAGAAGGTTTCCTCGGTATTCCTCGGGGTTTCCCATGCCGTAGATGCACGACACCGAGGCGACGACGATCGTGTCGCGTCGCGTCAACAGGGCTGCCGTTGCAGAGTGTCGAAGACGATCGATTTCATCGTTGATGGATGAGTCCTTCTCGATGAACGTGTCACTCGAGGGGATATATGCCTCA
>CAZZJH010000045.1:0-11314 GCA_964654335.1 uncultured Acidimicrobium sp. | reverse complement strand
GATCAGTAGGTGAAGAAGCCTTGCTTCGTCTTGCGGCCGAGCTTGCCCTCGGCAACCAACTTCTTCAATGTCTCGGCGGGCGCGAAGTTGGGATCCTTGAATGAGTCATGCAGCGCATTGAGGATGGCCAGTGAAGTGTCGAGGCCGACGAGGTCGAGCAGAGAGAACGGGCCCATCGGGAAGTTGCATCCGCCCTTCATTGCGATGTCGATGTCACTCATCGAGGCTGTACCGGCTTCGTGCATCTTGATTGCATTGTTGAGATAGGGGAACAGCAAGGCATTGACGATGAATCCTGCACGGTCGAGGACCTGCACCGGATCTTTTCCACATTCGACGACAAATCGTGTGGCGCGTGCGATGGTGTCATCGGTGGTGGTTTCGGTACGTACGACTTCTACGAGGCTCATCAAGGTGGCGGGGTTGAAGAAGTGGATTCCGCAGATGTTCTCGGGACGCGTCGTGGCCAGTGCCATCTGTAATACGGGAAGAGTCGATGTGTTGGTGGCGATGATTGCACCTGGTTTGAGAACCTTGTCGAGACGACCAAACAAATCACGTTTCGTTTCGAGGTCTTCGAGTACGGACTCGATGACTAGATCGCAATCGGCGAGATCTTCGGATGACGTGGTTCCAGAAATGTGCGAAAGGATCTCGTTCATCTGTGCTTCGGTGATCTTCTCTTTGGCCACTTGTTTGGCAAGTCCACCCTTGAGGAGACTCATCATCTGATCCAGTGACTGTTGCGAACGCGAGAGCACGATGGCCTGCTTGTTCGCGCGGGCAATGACTTCCGCAAGGCCTGCGCCCATGATCCCCGAACCGCACACTCCAACTTTCACGAGTTCCCCAGACATCGTGAGAACGGTAGCGATGTTTGGGTATCCCTCGTGAATCCGTGAATAAAAGTCGGCAGTGAGTGGTAATTTGCCCGTCGTGACGGGGCGCTTGGTGTTGCAGGGTGGTGCACCATTCGTGGGCAATGACGACCTCGATCGCCGATTGGTTCAAGGTCTCCAGGGCCCCGTGGCGGTGCTACCCACAGCAGATGCCTTCGAGGGGCCCGAGAAGATGATCGAGGCTGCCGCCAAGTGGGGCGAGCGACTTGGAGTGAAGGTACAGGCCGTCGAGGTGTACTCGCGAGCGAGTGCGATGGAGCAGGCCCATGCCGATGCATTACGCAAGTCCTCAGCGGTGTGGGTAGTGGGTGATTCGCCGATCCACTTGCGATCGTGCGTGAAGGACACTCCAGTGTTCGACGCTCTTGCATGGCAGGCGTCGAACGGATTGCTCGTTGCGGTGGCCGGAAGTGCCGCAGCGTTGTGCGATCCGATGGTCGATCCGCGTGGAGGTGCCTATGCGCTCGGTCTTGGTCTTGTCACGAAACTCGCGCTGATCACCGAAAGTGAGCAGTTGTCGAAGGACAGGCTGCGGCGAAGTTTAGATCTTGCCAACACCACCGTCGTGGAGTTGCCGACGGGGAGTGCGCTCGAGCGGACTTCAGGTGAGTGGAAGATGCACGGTGATGTGACCGTGCACGGAGAATTGCCGAACTAACTCTGGACGATTGTGACCGAGTTGATCACGATCGTTTCGAGCGGCGGCACACCGTTGTTCTCCGGATTGCCTGCGGCGTCGAGCGCTGGCACCGTGGTGTCCAAACCATCCGTCACTTCGCCGAGCAGCGTATACTGCGGTGGCAGCGATGCTCCATCCGACCCGGTGATCACGAAGAACTGCGACCCGTTGGTGTTGGGGCCCGAGTTGGCCATGGCAATCGAGCCGATCTTGTACTCACCTTGCGCGGGCAACTCATCAGCGAATTGATATCCCGGGCCACCTGATCCGGTGGCGGTCGGGTCACCACACTGCACGACGAAGTTGGGAATCGCACGGTGACACTGGGTTCCGTCGAAGTATTTGTAGCGAGCAAGTGTGACGAATGAGTTCACGGCGAGCGGAGCCTTCGACTGGTCCAACTTGATGGTGAAGTCTCCCTTGTTGGTGCTGACGATGGCCAGGTATGTGGCGCCATCCTCGATACAAGTAGGCGGAGCTTTTTCGAACTGTCCGGCTCGTTCCTCTGATCCATCCACTGCAGGACACGGAGTGTCTCCGGAGATGGTTCGACCTTCGAGGGGAGCAACTGTGGTGGCGGTCTCTGCAGGTGCGGAGGTGGTCGTGGGGGTTTCGGCAGATTGATCGCCACCCGTCACGCTGAAAATGCCCGCGACGCTCACCACGATGGCAATGACGATGAAGATTCGCACCACGTTCCGTTGGGTACGGCGACGTTTGTTGGCCCTGGCCAATTCGTTCAGTCGCTTCTGGCGATTTTCCTTTTTCCTACTGCGTTTGTCGGTACCCATCGCTCCGACAGGCTAGCCACGCACGACTAGCGTGAAGCACCTGTGACGCTCATTGTGCAGAAGTTCGGTGGCACTTCGGTGGCCGATCCGGATCGCATGAAGAACGTTGCGCGTCATGTCGCCGAGACGCGTAGGCAGGGCAACGATGTAGTGGTCGTGGTATCGGCCATGGGTAAGGCCACCGACAACTTGGTGGAGTTGGCGCGGCAAGTCTCGAGCAACCCACAAGGTCGTGAAATGGACATGCTGCTGACCACGGGTGAGCGCATCTCGATGTCGCTCCTATGCATGGCCCTGAACGATCTTGGCTGTGAAGCGATGAGCTTCACGGGTAGTCAAGTGGGGATCATCACCGACACTTCACATACCAAAGCAAAGATCCTCGAGATCAAGGGCGATCGTGTGCGTGAGGCGCTGGCGCAGGGAAAAGTGGCGGTGATCGCCGGTTTCCAAGGAGTGAGCACGGAACGCGAGGTGACGACACTCGGTCGTGGCGGCAGCGACACCACTGCCGTTGCGATGGCAGCTGCGTTGAAGGCTGACGTCTGTGAGATCTACACGGATGTGACCGGCGTGTTCAGTGCAGATCCGCGAATCGTTCCACAAGCGCGCAAGCTTGGTTGGTTGAGTTTCGATGAAATGCTCGAGATGGCCGGCGCAGGTAGCAAAGTGCTTGCGTTGCGCAGCGTGGAGTTTGCTCGTAATCACGACGTGCCGATTCACGTTCGGTCGAGTTTCACGTGGGAACAGGGCACATGGGTTTCTGGTGAAGACCAAGAGGGGAGACGAAAGATGGAAGATCCGATCATTTCTGGGGTGGTACATGACGTGGGGGAATCCAAGATGTCCTTGCTGAGTGTGCCCGATCGGCCCGGAGTATCTGCTTTGCTTTTCGAATCGCTCGCGAAGGCGAACGTGAATGTCGACATGATCGTGCAAAACACGTCCAACGAGGGAACGACCGACATCTCATTCACGTTGCCGATGGCGGATGTCAAGACGGCCGAGCCAATTCTTCAGGATGTGGCCAAGAAGGTAGGAGCCATCGGGCTCACGCAAGAGGACGACATCGTCAAGCTCTCACTGGTGGGAGCAGGTATGAAGTCGAGCCCGGGTATTGCAGCCAAGATGTTTCGGGTTCTGGCCGACAACGACATCAATATCGAGATGATCTCGACCAGCACGATTCGAATTTCCGTGGTGGTGCGTCGAGAGCACATGCAGTCAGCACTCCGCGTACTACACACGGCGTTCGACCTCGACAGCGGTGAGGATTACTCGGCGCCATTGCCCGAGAGAAAGTAACGATGACCAAGCGCACCCAGTTCGTGCCCTGGAAGACGGCGGGCAACAAGACGGAATCAGGCCTGAGTGCCGACGACGTGGTGCGCACCACTGGATGGGTTTTCAACAATGAGACGGGTACTGCGCTGACTCTCGGTGAGTTCGTGGCAACGGGTGAGAAAGAGGTTCGTCGCTACATGCGGCAGTTTGAACTGCCGCTGGAAAGACTCGCGACGCAAACCCTGCTCGAAATTGGCAGCGGAATTGGTCGGATGACGGCAGCGTTCACCAACCTGTGTGGACAGGTGGTTGCTGCCGACATCGATGCAGCATTCCTCGAACGCTGCCGCGAGACAGTCGCCAAACACGGCCGTCCCGAGCGACTTCGAACCGTGCATGTGGCCGATGGTCGGTCATTGGAGATTGCAGACAAGAGTGTCGACGTCGCGTTTTCCTACATCACCCTGCAGCACTGTGAACGAACCGATGCGCTCTCGCTGACGAATGAGGCGGTTCGAGTCACTCGGGATGGCGGACGCGTGGTGTTGAACTATCGATCCTGGGTTCCACTCGATGCCGCGCTCGTTCCACTCGGTGTCCTGATGCGTGCGTTGTGGAAGTTGCCACGAGTGGGCAAGGTGCTTGCGTCGTTGCGCTGGACCACCCGACTCGGGTGGCAGGCCAATCGTCTCGGACCAGATGAAGTGATCGAAGCTTTGAAATCGAGTTCGGCTTGGTCTCGCGTGGCGAAAGGTTCCGTTCATCATTCGCCTCGGTTGGCCCGCAAGGTTCAGCATGCCGATGTGGCGGCGTCTCCATTGAAACGAGTGAATCGCAGCCACTGGTGGCTCAGTTTGGAATTGAAGTGAACCATCGGTTGTCGCTCGAGAAGATCGAGCGGGCGGCACAGACGATCGACCCCGTATTCCTGAATTCACCACAGTTCGAAAGTGAGCCGCTTTCCTCGGCGGTCGGCACACGTCTCACTTTGAAGGTGGAGACGCTCAATCCCATTCGCAGTTTCAAGGGGCGTGGTGCAGATTTCTTCGTCAGAGAAAATGTGCAGGCGCTTGCGGGAATCGACCTCGTCTGCGCAACGGCTGGCAACTTCGGACAAGCCATGGCCTATGCATGCCGGACGCAGAAGCGCTCGATCGTGATCTATTGCGCCGATAATGCGAACCCATTGAAAGTTGCTCGGATGCGAGCGCTCGGCGCGGAGGTGCGTCAGACGGGTGACAACTTCGACTCGGCAAAGGAAGCCGCAAAAAAGTTCTGTGCCGAGACGGGGTCACGATTTGTCGAGGACGGATTGGATTTTGCGATCTCCGAAGGGGCAGGAACGATCGCCGTAGAAATGGCGCGCAACGCGCGTTTTGCCAGGGTGCTGGTTCCCCTCGGCAACGGGGCATTGATCGGTGGTGTGGCGAGATGGATGAAGGCGACGAGACCCGACATCGAAATCATCGGTGTATGCAGCACAGGCGCAGATTCAATGCACGCCTCGTGGCACGAACACCAGGTGGTCAACCGCCCTTCGATCTCGACGATCGCTGATGGAATCGGCGTGCGTACCCCGATTGCAGAAGCGCTCGAGGATATGAGAGGAATTGTCGACGACGTGATCCTGGTTTCTGACGAGTCGATCGTTGCATCGATGCGTCTCGCATTCGATCATGCCGGGTTGGTGACCGAGCCTGCGGGCATGGCCGGAGTTGGAGCGCTACTCGAACACGCCTCGCTACGAGGTACCGACACTGCAACGATCGTGTGCGGCAGCAACATCACGCGCGAACAAGCACAGAAGTGGTTGTTCGACAACTAACCTGCAATCCGTGCATGTAGGAATCGTTGGTGCGACGGGAATGGTGGGCACGGTGATGCGCCGCCTTTTGGCAGAGCGCAACTATCCCGTCGAATCTCTCCGATTCTTTGCGTCTTCTCGCTCCGCCGGGCAGAAGGTGCAATGGAACGGCCGCGAAATCACCGTAGAAGATGCAGCTACGGCCGACCCGAGTGGCCTCGATGTCGTGTTGTTCTCTGCCGGCGCAACTACATCACGCAACTTGGCCGAAAAGTTCGCCAACTCGGGTGCGATGGTCATCGACAATTCGTCCGCCTGGCGCATGAACCCCGACGTACCGCTGATCGTGGCTGAAGTGAACCCCGAAGATGTGAAGGCGGCGAAGAAGCGGATCATCGCCAATCCCAACTGCACCACGATGGCAGCAATGCCCGTGTTGAAGCCGCTGCACGACCGCGCTCAGTTGGTGCGCCTCGTCGCGAGTACGTACCAGGCCGTGAGTGGTGGTGGAGTTGCCGGTGTAGAGGAGCTCAACGTGCAGGCGCAGGCCGTGGTGAATGGTGCGGATGCCCTGACGTACGACGGCACCGCGCAGGAGTTCCCGCCCCCAACCAAGTTCGTCAAGCCGATCGCATTCAACGTCTTGCCGTTGGCGGGTTCACTCGTGGACGACGGTTCGTTCGAGACCGATGAAGAGCAGAAGTTGCGCAATGAGAGTCGCAAGATCCTGCACATCCCCGACCTGCGCGTTTCGGGAACGTGCGTCCGCGTGCCTGTTTTCACGGGACACTCACTGAGCATCAATGCAGAATTCGCCAAGCCCATCACGCCGTTCGAGGCGATGGAGATGTTGGCCAATGCTCCGGGTGTGGCGCTCGATGACATTCCGACACCACTCGGCGCGGCAGGCCGGGACCCCAGTTACGTGGGTCGCATTCGACAGGATTCAAGCGTCGATGGAAGCCGTGGGCTGGTGTTGTTCATCTCGAACGACAACCTGCGCAAGGGTGCTGCGCTGAACGCGCTACAAATTGCCGAACTACTGATCTAGAAGTTCAGAAGCCGCGGAGCGGCATGTTTGGGCGCTGCAACCAGTTGTCACGCGGATAATCACATGTTCCGTCGATGGCGTGCACGGTGTAAGCGTGTCGCGGCTTGTCGGAAGTGTTTGGCCCGCTGAGGTGCGGAAGGGTTCCGTGCAACACCACGAGCGTTCCGCGTGGCGCTTCGAGTGGCACGAGGCCTTCGGTGGGATACGGCGTGGGATCGAACACCTCAGTGATTGTGGCTGAGCGATCACCGTTCAGGCGAGAGCGTGTTTTCACGGGAATGCGATGACCTCCCGGAAGCGCCCACATGCAGCCGTTCTCCGTGGTTGCATCGTCGATCGCCACCCAGAAACCGACTACCGAAGCGGGTTCGGTCCAGAGAAATGTGTGATCGGTGTGGCAGTTCACTTCACCACCGATGCGAGGTTGCTTGAAGATATACATCGACTGCAGTAGCAGAGGTTCGTTCATTCCGATGTCGGAGGCGACTGCCTGCATTTCTGGTGTACGACTGAATGATTCGAACACCGGATCGAGATCGTGCATCGCATGACCGAGCTTGTTCAAACTGAGATGTGCCTCGCTGCGCAACGTACCGGTTGAATCGAAGGCGTCCTTTTCGAAGAAACAGCGGATCTTGTCGCCACTCTCGAGGAAGTATTTGTCTGCGGCATGCTTTGCGTCGGTGTCGGCCGTGAAGATCGTGGCCTCTTCTGGCGATGGCACGAGTTCTTCCGCGAGATTCATCGCTCGCTCGCGAAGCTCCAGACACTTGTCAGTCGGCACGAAGTCGGGCAGAACGAGGAAGCCCTCGTCGTGGAATCGCTGTACTTGTGCCGCGGTGAGCACTTACGCCCCGGCGGGGTTTTCGAAGTTTGAGAACTCGGGAAATGCAGCTGGCAACAATTCGGACAACGGTCGTGGCACTCCTTCGACTTCCACGAGCAGGTTCGCACCTCCGTGTTCCCACAGCAACTGGCGACAACGACCACACGGTGTGACGTGTGTGTCGTTACCCACGCAGACGACGGCAATCAATCGGCCTCCACCACCCATGTGTAATTCGCCGAGCATCGTGCACTCGGCGCACAACGTGAGGCCATATGAAGCGTTTTCGATGTTGCAGCCGGAGATGACACGACCGTCATCCACCAAACCCGCAGCACCGACACGGAATTTCGAATACGGCACGTATGCGTGCGTGGCGGCCTCGCGAGCCGTTGTACGGAGGAGCTCCCAATCGATCTCTGGCATGGTCAGACGATAACCGCAGCTTTGATTTGGGTCGCATACTCTGCCGCGTCGGTAAGCACCGTGCCCGATATGTCATCTTCCTACGACTCCTTCGTTGACGGGGAAAAAGTGCGGGCTTTCGTATCGAACGCCATCGCGAGTAGCGTCAAGCCCATGAACACTGTCGTCTCTTCCCGCGTGCTAGCCGATCTGATCCCCTTTTCTCGGAAGCGTGAAAGCGCCTTCGTGCGTGACGCAGTACTCGTAACGCTGGGCGTGCTACTCACCGCGGTTTCGGCGCAAGTGGAGATTCCTCTCGGGTTCACCCCAGTTCCACTCACTCTGCAGACATTTTCGGTGCTGTTGGTGGGAGCAGTGCTTGGCGCTAATCGTGGCGCACTCTCGATGGGCGCCTACTGGTTGTGTGGAATCGTCGGTTTGCCGTTCTATTCCGGTGGCGGAAGCGGTTGGGAGACGGCAACTGGAGCAACCATGGGTTATCTGCTCGGGTTCATCGTCGCTGCGTGGGCGGTTGGTCGACTTGCCGAGCGCAAGCAGGATCGCAATTTCGCGACTTCATTGCCGGCGATGCTGCTCGGTTCAGCGATCATCTACACCTTCGGCGCGTCGTGGCTGAGTATCCATCTCGGCATTCCGGTAGCGACGGGCGACAAGAACGCCGTGTCGCTCGGCGTTGCGCCGTTCCTCGTTGGTGACGCGTTGAAGACGGTGGTGGCTGCAGCGTGCACGAGCACGGTGTGGGCCGCAGTGAGCCGCAAGAACTAGTCGCAGCGCTCCAACTCGTACAGCACGATCGAACTCGATCGCTTCACCCACAATCCGGCTCCGGCCTGGACGAAATGCTTGCCGAGTCGCTTGCGGTACCAATCACCCGTTCGCCAATGAATGTCGAGATCAGTCGAAGTCGTGTCCACCACTTCATCGAGATCACCCTTCGTCGGAATCTCGAGATAGAGAACGTGTTTGGTGGCTGAAGCGAGATTGTCGATTGCTCGTTGTGCATCGCGATCGCTCACGTACTGCAGCACACCGTGGCAGACCACGAGGTCGAAGGGTTTGGCCGGTGCCCATTCGGTGATGTCACGCAGGTTGTGGCCATACTTTTTGCAGGCGTGCTCGCTGATGTCGACGGATTGCAGTCGAACTTTGGGGTGATTTTCGCGGTACCAATCGCGCCAGTATCCGATACCTGCACCTACGTCCAACATCGACTTCACTCGTACGTCCCACCATTCGCACATTGCGTGTACGGCGGTGGCGAGCACTGCCACCTTGTTGCGTGAATGCACCGGGGTCTGTGCGTAGAAGCGGCGGTAATAGTTGGCGTCGAAGTTCGCTCGAGTCACCCGACTTGTGTAGCAGGTGTACGGGTACGCTCGTGAAGAAGGAGGTGACCATGTCCGTTTATGACAATGCAATTGCACCGCTCATGGGAAGCGGTAATGCACTGGATGAAGTGAAGGGAAAGGTATCCCTCGTGGTGAACGTGGCATCACGTTGTGGCCTTACGCCGCAGTATGAGGCCCTCCAGGCCATTCACGGGCGTTTTGCCGACAAGGGATTCAGCGTGCTCGGCGTGCCCTGTAACCAGTTCCTCGGACAGGAGCCGGGCACTGCAGAGGAAATCAAGGAATTCTGCGACACGCGATTCAACGTGACCTTTCCCTTGACGACGAAGATCGATGTGAACGGTGACGCTCAGCATCCGCTCTATCGACAACTGAACGAGACGAGTGATGGCGAGGGTTACCAAGGGGACATCCGCTGGAACTTCGAGAAGTTCGTGGTGGATCGTTCGGGCAAGGTAGTGGCTCGCTTCCATCCAAAGACCGCACCGGATGCACCCGAGGTGGTGGCCGCAATCGAGAGCGCGCTCTGACGATGATTCTCTCGGCCATTCAAATGGCGATGGCTGAGGACGTCGCCACCAACGTGGCGACAGCGGAACGGCTCGTTCGGGAAGCAGCAAGGCAAGGCGCCGAAGTAATCCTGATTCCGGAATTGTTCGAGGGTCACTACTTCTGCAAGGACCAGACCGCGGATGATTTGAGACGCGCCATACCGATCGATGGGCATCCCACGGTGGAGTACTTCCGAAAAGTGGCACGGGACCTCGGTGTGGTGTTGCCGATCAGTGTGTATGAACGAGCGAACAATGCGTTGTTCAACACCGTTGCGATGATCGACGCTGATGGAACCGTGATGGGGATCTACCGCAAGAGTCACATTCCCGATGGTCCTGGTTACACGGAGAAGTACTACTTCAGTCCTGGTGACACCGGCTTCCGGGTCTGGAATACGCAGCACGGCGCGATCGGTGTCGGTATCTGTTGGGATCAATGGTTCCCCGAGGCTGCCCGCGCGATGGCGTTGCAGGGTGCAGAGGCGATCTTGTATCCAACGGCGATTGGCAGTGAGCCACCGAATCCAACGTGGGACTCCTCGGGACATTGGCAGCGCGTGATGCAGGGTCATGCTGGAGCAAACCTCGTTCCCGTGGTCGCAGCGAATCGCATTGGGCGCGAACAGGGACGTTCCACCGAGATCACGTTCTACGGCTCTTCGTTCATCGCCGATCCCACCGGCGCAAAAGTTGCAGAGGCGAACCGTAACGAAGAAGCGGTGTTGGTGGCGAAGTTCGACCGAGAAGAGTTGCGCCAGATGAGATTGTCGTGGGGTCTGTTTCGTGATCGACGCCCCGAGTTGTACCGCTCGCTGACGAGCCTCGATGGAGGTGCGTGTTGTTGATGCCTCCCGAGTTCGCCACCCACGAGCGGACGCTCGTGTGCTGGCCCACTCGAGCGGATCTCTACGGTGAACACCTTGCCGAGGCGAAGCGTGCTCACGCAGCTCTTGCTCGCACGATTTCTGGCTACGAACCAGTCACGATGATTGCTCGACCTCGAGACGTCGACGAAGCACGAGAGGTGTGCGGAGACGACGTGGAAGTGGTGGGTATTGCGATCGACGATTCATGGGTGCGCGACACCGGTCCGATCTATGTGCACGATGGCAACGAGCGAGTGGCCCTCGACTGGATCTTCAATGGTTGGGGAAACAAGTTCGTGCCCTACGACAACGATGCCAAGTTGGCGGACGCATGGGCCGCTCATGCGGGGCATCGGGCAAAGCGAATCGACATGGTTCTCGAGGGTGGATCGATCAACGTGGATGGGGCAGGTCGCTTGGTCACTACCGAGCAGTGTTTGTTGCACGAAAACCGCAACCCTTCGATGTCGCGCGAGCAGATCGAAGCGAGATTGCGCACCGAGCTCGGAGTGAATGAAGTGGTGTGGCTGCCGCACGGTCTGTCGATGGACGATGACACTGATGGACACGTGGACAACGTCGCCGCATTCGTTGCACCCGGAGTACTGGTCATGCAGGGTTGTGGCGACGAGTCACAAGTGGATCATCGGCTGATGGCCGAGAATCGCGCGGTAGCCGAACGACACGGGCTTTCCATTCTCGAGGTTCCGGTGCTTCCGGTGGTGCAGTACGCGGGGCGCACGGTGCAGGTTCCCTATCTCAATTTCTATTTGGTGAATGGGGCC
>CAZZJH010000044.1:0-11388 GCA_964654335.1 uncultured Acidimicrobium sp. | reverse complement strand
CCAACCACGTGTTCTCTGCAACTATTCGCAACGATCGTCGCGTAGCGGCGATCGGAGCCTCGTGAATGGGAAGCAACGCGGCCAGGTCCGCATGGGCCGCAGCGAACCCCTTCGGCGCAAAGATACGGACATCGAACTCGGCTCGGTGTTCGACGATGCCCAGCAGTTGGCGAACGAGATATTCCTCGCTTCCACCGACACGACCTGGCACACACCACAGCAGATTGACGGCAACGCGACTCGTCACGGACGAACCAACTCGTCGTACACGGATGCCGTAGTTCGGGCAGCCGCTTCCCACGTCATTTCGCTCGCTCGCGCACGAGACCGCGCCGCCCACTCGTCTCGATGTCGGAGCACCTTGGCGATGCCGTCAGCGATCGACGAAGTCTTCGTCGGATCAACTAGTACTGCTGCCCCGCCGGCAACTTCCTCTGTGGATGTGCCTGCAGACGTCACGACAGGTGTGGACTGAGCCATTGCCTCGAGTATCGGCAGACCGAACCCCTCCCACAACGAGGGATAGACGAACGCCATCGCCGATCGATACAACACGCGCAATGCCGCTTCGTCGACGTGACCGACGAATCGAACACGTTCTGCATCGAGCGTGTCGACCGTTTCCCCCCAACCTGAGGCTCCGACAACGACGAGTGGCGGCAAAGTGGGATCGTTCGTCACTGCGTCGATCAATCGAGCGAGATTCTTGCGCGGCTCGATGGTTCCCACGAACAAGATGAACGAAGTCGGAACTCCGAGCGCCGACAAGGTTCGCGACGATTCATCAGCTGATGGCTCGATTACCCGTACACCGAGTGGCACCAGCCTCAATCGATCCCTCCCGATACCTGCCGACACACAATCGTCGAACGTTGCTTGCGAACTGACGATCACTCGATCGGCGCACTTGCGCACTGCCCGCAGACTGCGACGGAATACGGCGTTTCCCCGCCGAGTGAAGAACTCGGGATGACGCAGGAATGCAAGATCGTGAATCGTCACCACGTGCGGCCGAGCAGAGGCGAATGGAATGATGCTCGTCGAATGCACGACGTCGAGATCCGGCCACACTGATTCGACTTTCGGCCATCCGAATCGCAACGACGTTTCATAGAGCAATGGGCCCTTCACGGCGAGCCCAGCGACATCGATCGACAGATCGAAGTCGACGGCGGGATCTTCGTTGTGTCGCCCAGATACGCCGAGTAGTTCGATATCGGGACGAACGTTTGGCATCGCTCGTGCGATCTCCAATGCCGCAACCGCGGTGCCACCAGGAACACGGTGCCAGCACTGCTCAAGGGTGTAGGCAACCCGCACTCTTCCATTGTGCCAACTAGGTATCGTCGGAGTGCATGACCAAACAAGGTGCCCTGTCTTGGCAAGGCCGAACCGTCGTGGTGACGGGCGGCAATGGTTTCCTCGGCACCAAAGTGGTCGACCGACTCCGAAAACTCGGCGCGAACGTGGTTGCACCGCGACGTCGCGAGGCAGATCTCACTCAGGTGGGCGTTGCCGAGCGTTTATTCACTGAACATCGTCCGAGTCACGTGATTCATCTCGCGGCGCGAGTTGGCGGCATCGGTTACAACCAGGTCGCACCCGCCCAGCTGTATCTCGACAACTTGATGATGGGCACGTTGACCATCGAGGCAGCTCGTGCGACGGGCGTCGAGAAAACCGTCATCCTCGGCACGGTGTGTTCGTATCCGAAGTTCACACCCGTTCCGTTCCGTGAACAGTCGATTTGGGACGGCTATCCGGAGGAAACGAACGCTCCCTACGGCATAGCGAAGAAGGCACTGCTCGTACACGCGCAGGTGAACGAGGCCCAATACGGTCAGCAGTTCGCGTTCGTTATCCCCACCAATCTCTACGGACCAGGAGACAAGTTCCACGAGTCGGTTTCACACGTGATCCCGGCACTCATCAAGAAGTGTGTGGACGCAAAGGAACGTGGTGACGACAAGGTGCAGGTATGGGGAACCGGCACGGCCAGCCGTGACTACTTGTATGCAGAAGATGCTGCCGAAGCGATCGTGTTGGCAGCGGAACTCCGCACGAGCACAGAGCCGCTCAATCTCGGCAACAACCGTGAGGTGACGATTCGTGAGACTGCAGAGACGATCGCTCGCGTGGTGGGATTCACCGGTGAGCTCGTGTGGGATCCGAGCAAGCCTGATGGTCAGCCACGTCGGCGCGTCGATGCTTCGCGCGCGGAACAGGAACTGGGCTGGCACGCACACACCGACTTCGAGGAAGGCATCCGCAACACGGTGACCTGGTACCTCGCCAACAGAGCCGAAGCGGAGAAGGCGCCCGAGTAGCCACGTGAGCTTCCCTCCCCCGCAACTTCCCCCACCGTTGCCACCGCGGGCCACCACTCGCAAGCGCACCTTCGGCCGTCAGAAGAAACCGTTCCAAGGTCGCTATCGCGATCTCCGCCGCAATCCGTTCGTCTTCACCAACGCGATGATTTCGGTCAACGTAGGCATCTACGTGTGGGGAATGCTCGCCGGGTTCGGCGACAGCACTGGAAACGACCAACAGTTGCGAGTGCAGGAAGCGATGGTGATTTCGCGTCAGTTCATCGATGACGGCGAGTGGTACCGACTCGTCAGCGCGGGCTTCGTGCACTTCGGCATCTTCCACATCGCCATGAACATGCTCCTGCTCTATCAACTTGGCCGATTGCTCGAGCCGTCACTCGGCACGTTGCGTTTCGGTCTCGTCTACACGGCCTCGCTACTGGCCGGCTCCGCTGGCGCGTTGTTGCTCTCGCCCGATGCATTCACCGGCGGTGCTTCGGGCGCGGTATTTGGGCTGATGGCAGCAGGAGTCGTTGGGCTCCGTCAGCGCGGTGTGAACCCGATGCAAACAGGCCTCGGACTCACGTTCGTCATCAACTTGCTGATCACGATCGCCATTCCCGGAGTTTCGATAGGCGGTCACTTCGGCGGCGCAATCGCCGGCGCATTGTGTGGTGCCGCGATGATTCCTTCGCCCCGCACACGGCAGCCCGGATGGTGGCAAGTAGCGGTGCCGATTGCGATAGCCGTGGCGAGCGTGGTGATCGCCGTCACACCGCTTTCCTAATCTGCGGCAATCATGCTCCAGTCATTCGCGCCTCCCCTCCATCTTCCTCGTGCCCGCATCGAGCCGATTCGCTCGACCACCGAAGCACTGAGCGTCATCTCACTGGCCATCACACGACCACTGCGCGAAGAACTGGTCATCGTCACCTGTGATCATCTCCGTACGGGCCACTCGCTTGCAGTTTTCGATGTCCGCCCGAATTTCCACGAATTGGCCCACGATGTGGTCGGGTTCGTGGCCTCGTCTCCAGTTGCAGTGGCCGTGATCGCGGCCCACGTTCGGCCTACGACTACATCGTCGGCGGATGATTCGATCGAACGAATGCTGGCTATGTGTCTTTCCCACGCGGGGTTGTCACTGCTCGACTTCTTCACCGTTCAACACGGCGAAGTCAAGGTCACTCGTCAGTGACAGCCGCAGCCACTGCCGCATCCGCCACCAGAGCGCGGTGCGGCCGCCTGCGGTGCGGACGCACCGCCAACTGAAGAAAAGACGCTCAGCAGTCGCACCACCGAGTCATGTCCTGCTGGACAGAGTGTGGGTACATCCGCATCAGCCATCGCGCGACGCTCCTCGAAGGTGGTGTCACATGTCTTGCAGCGGAACTCGTACAGCGGCATGGTCGTAGTCTAGAAATCGTGAACACGCCGCTGCAGGTCCGTCCCGCCGTCGTCGAACCGATCACCGAGCGAATCCCAGAGACGGGCGAACCCGTCATGGCCCACATCGTGAAAACGGGCCCCGACGAGGATGCGGCGGCCAAGATCCTCGAGGCGCGAATCAACGGCACACCGATCGAAGCACTGTGCGGACACGTCTGGGTGCCCTCACGCGATCCCAAGCAGTTGCCCCTGTGCGACGTGTGTAAGGACATTTACGAGACGTATCGCGCGTTCAACGAACACTTGAACGAACGCCCCAACGAGTAACGCTCAACGAAAGTTGCGAGCCGGCACGCGTGCCGACATGACGAGCGGCGCGATGTGCTCGGCCACCACGTTGACCACTCCTCCATCGCCCACTTCCAGACGACCGCGCACGAACAGTGCGCCGGCTCCACGCGCAACACGGCGATAACGAGCCCAGCAACCCTGCGAACACACGACGTTGATCAACCCAGTTTCGTCCTCGAGATTGATGAAGGTCACACCGCGCGCCGTCATCGGCCGCTGACGGTGGGTGACGGTGCCGGCCACCATCACTTTGTCGAGACCGATGGTGGGTAGATCGCGCGCTGCAACGACACCGAGCCGCGACAACTCCTCGCGCAACAACTCCGTGGGATGACCACGCGTGGAAATGCCGGTGCTCCACAGATCGGCCACCACTTCTTCCATCGGAGCCATTCCCGGCAGGCTCGGTGCGTCGGCACCGACGGTGATTCCTTCCAGGCGATCGGGTCGCGACTGGGCCACTGCGCCCGCACTCCACAATGCCGAGCGACGCGAAGAGCCGAAGCATTCATCGAACACGCCGGCAGTGGCCAGCAATTCCAGATGCGACTCCTGCACTCGGGGAACACGACGCACCAAGTCCTCCATGTCGAGGAATGGTCGTGCGGAGGAGATCTCCTCGGCCAACTCGGTAGAGATGCCCCGCACCGACGAAATGCCGAGACGTACCGCGAGCCCACCGAAGGAGTCGGCGCAAGGCTCCAGCGTGGCATCGTGCGCAGAAGCATTGAGGTCGGGTGAGCGCACCACCACGCCATGGCGACGCGCGTCTTGCACCAACGAGTGTGGCGACCAGAAACCCATCGGTTGCGAGTTCACCAGCGCGGCACAAAACGCGGCCGGTTCGTGCAATTTGATCCAGGACGAGGCGTACACCAGATACGCGAAGCTCACCGAGTGACTCTCGGGGAATCCGTAGTTGGCGAACGCCTGCATCTTGAGGAAGATCTGATCGGCCACGTCACCGACGATTCCGTTGCGCGCCATGCCCGCATACAACCGATCACGCAACCGCAACATGCGGGCTCGCGAACGCTTCGATCCCATCGCTTGACGCAACTCATCGGCTTGCGCAGGCGTGAAACCGGCAACGTCGATCGCCATCTGCATCAACTGTTCCTGGAACAACGGCACACCGAGCGTCTTTCCGAGGCTGTTCTCGAGCAACGGATGCAGATACGTCACCGGCTCCTTGCCGTTGCGTCGCCGAATGTAGGGATGCACTGAACCGCCCTGAATCGGACCTGGTCTGATGAGCGCCACCTCCACCACCAGGTCGTAGAAGCGACGTGGTTTCAATCGCGGAAGCGTGGCCATCTGAGCCCGCGACTCGATCTGAAACACCCCGACGGTGTCGGCACGACACAACATCGCGTACACCTCGTCTTCCTGGGGAATCGTCGCGAGATCCACGTCGACGCCGCGATGTTCACGAATGAGATCCACTGCGCGATGCAATGCCGAGAGCATGCCCAAACCGAGCAGGTCGAACTTGACGAGCCCGGCCGCCGCGCAGTCGTCCTTGTCCCACTGCAACACGCTGCGCCCCTCCATGCGCCCCCATTCCACGGGGCACACCTCCGTCACCGGGCGATCACACATCACCATTCCGCCGGAGTGGATGCCAAGGTGACGCGGAGCGTGCTCTACCTGTGCGGCGAGCTCGAGCACTGCGTCGGGAATCTCGGGGGTGGCGCCGGTTGCTTCACCGAGATGTGAGAACCGATCGATCTGTTTGCTCCAGGCGTCCTGTTGCCCCGGCGCAAAACCCAGTGCTCGAGCCATGTCGCGCACCGCCGAACGCGCGCGATACGTGATCACGTTGGCCACCTGTGCGGCGTGATGGCGGCCGTGGCGTTCGTAGACGTACTGAATGACCTCTTCGCGACGACCACTCTCGATGTCGATGTCGATGTCCGGCGGGCCATCGCGCTCCGGGGAGAGGAAACGCTCGAACAACAATCCCAGCGAAACGGCGTCCACTTTCGTGATACCGAGTGCATAACACGCCGCACTGTTGGCCGCGCTTCCCCGTCCCTGACACAGGATGTTGCTGCGCTCGCAGAACTGCACGATGTCCCACACCACGAGGAAGTAGCCCGCGAATCCGAGTGTGGCGATGACCTCGAGTTCGTGATCGATCGTGCGCCAGGCGCGACTGCGCAGGGAGAGATCTTCGGTGGTGTCGACTGGTCTGTTGCCGTAGCGACGTTGCGCACCATGTTCGACGAGTCGACGGAGATACGTCATCTCACTGATCCCGTCGGGGCAGGGAAATGGTGGTAGCCGCGGGGCAACGAGACGCAGATCGAATGCGCATTCCGCGGCCACGGCTGCGGCTCGCCCCACCACCCCCGGGTAACGCGCAAAACGCCGACGCTGCTCGCCACCCGAGCGCAGGTACGCAGTGGCTGCCGGCGGCAGATCGGGATCGATGGCATCCAAGCTGGCTCGTCGTGACACTGCGGCGACCGCAGTGGCCAGGCGATGTTGGGACACCGTTGCGTACACCACGTCGTTGGTGGCCACGCACTCCACATCGCAACGATGTGCCAAGCGCACCAACTCGTCGTTACGCACCGAATCGAGTGGATCGCCGTGATCCCACAACTCCACGAGCACGTGCTCGCGACCGAACGCAGCGATCAGTTGTCGCAGTCGACGCTCGGCAATAGCCGGCCCATCGCGATGCAACGCCGAGGCAAGTACGCCACTCGCCCCACCCGTGAGCACACGCCATTCGTTTGCACAAAATTCGCTGAGCCCAGCGATGTTGAACCGAGGCGCTCCCTTTTCGCCCGCCAACTGCCCCGCACTGATCGCCGAAGACAAATGTCCGTAGCCGCGGGGAGAACGGGCGAGCACCACCACGTCGCCCTCGTCACAGCCGATCTCCGCTCCGAATACGGTGGGCAATTCGAGTGCGCGAGCCGCCTCGGCAAAACGCACCACGCCGTACAAACCGTTGCGATCCGTGAGTGCGAGCCCACGTAGTCCAAGAGCAACGGCGGTCTCCGCAAGTTGTTCGGGATGTGCGACGCCACGCAAGAACGAAAAATTAGATCGACAATGCAGTTCCGCGTACGGCTCATCATCCTGATGATCGATGTGAGCTGGCGCGACATACGGCTGACGTTTGGCACCAAATGCGGGGCCATCACCGCCGTCGTTCCATCCCGTCGTGCGCGGCGCACGACCATCGGACAAACGAGCTTCCAACTCCGACCACGGGAGGTTGGCAAAGGATGGATCGGCCCCCATCGCGGGGAGTGTACCGAACGTATGTTCGCTTGTTAGAGGAGGCGGCGGACGGTGCGCAGGGCCCCGACCAAACCCACGTCGGCCATGTCGATGGCCTCATCCCAGCCAAACCACGCCACTTCCTGGCTTTCGCCCTCAGCCGGGGCGGGGTCGGCATCCTCCCCATGGACCACGTAGCGGACGTCCAGGTGGGTGTGCCCGCGCGGGCCAGGGTGAACGTCCAGGTGCACGAGCCAGGGGCCGGACTTGGGGTGGCGCACCTCGAGGCCGGTCTCTTCGTGAGCCTCGCGCACAGCTGCCTCTGCCGGCGTCTCACCCGGCTCCACGTGTCCACCTGGTTGCAACCACATGTTCAATCGTTTGTGTCGATGCAACACCACGCCACGTTCACCGACGACGATCGCGGATCCGGTGATGTGCGTCGGGTCGGCATGTTCATCCAACGGTGAAACGAGTCGAGGCACCACACGCAAGAACTGGTCGATCGACTTGCGCTCGCGCTCGTCACATGGAATTGCAGCAGAAAAATGTGCGATCAGTGCCTGCACTACATGCTGATTGCGCTCGCTCGTGTGCACTGACATGAGTCCAAGAATCTACCAACTGCGATGAAGATTTTTCATGACCTACGCATACCGTGCAGTGGCGCGCCAACGACCTTGCTCCAGTGTCAGCACGAGCGCCATCGAAGGACTCTCACCTACCACGACTTGCATGCGCACTGCGCGACGATGACGCTGCGGATCCCACCATCGCTCCTCCACTGGCCATGCGCCCGACCACGACAAGACATCGAGCTCCTTTCCGTTCACGACGACGTGTGTCGGTGCACCACTCATCTCATGTCGACCACTCACGACGATTGCCCGACGATGTGCATCGAGTACTTGCACGTCGAATGGTTCGTGATGGACGCATGCGGGAGTCGGACTAGGTAATGCACCGACGAAACGACGATCAGGTGTCACTGCAGTAGCGGCACGATGAGCAAGATCGACGAGGGCAACCGAAGTGCGCGCGAAGGCCTCCGCGGGGTCCCGACCACCCCGCCATTCGGCCACCCGCACGGCCTCAGGCCCAAGCAGGGAAGCCAAGCGCTGAGCGGCTTTGACGGCCATTTCGGCCTGCTCGCCGAAGGGATCCCAGAGGCCTAGTTGGCGACCGGAAGAGGCCCGCAATTCGACGGGCACGAGACGTATCACCACCACGCCACTCGTCAACGTTCGACTGCGCACCCACGCTTCCATCTGCCACCGCACACGTTCCGCGATTGCTTCTGCTCCCAAACCATCGGACTCGTACCACACGCGTTCACTGTGTTCGCCATGATCACCTTGCAATGAGACATGCAGACTGACACACGACACCGCATGGGCAACGAGGTGTGCACACAACTCGGTCGCCATCTCCCGACTACACGCCACTACTCGATGCAGATCTTCCACCGGGTGTTCGAAGTGTTGCTTGGTGGCATGGTTCGGTGGCGGTGCCACGACGATTGGCGGGTGCCGATCGAGGCCACGGGCAAGGCGATGAATCTCCACCCCGAGAGAACCGAAGCGGGCTGCCAGCAACTTCTCTTCGATCGCCACCAGATCGCCGAGGGTGTACACCCCGAGACGTTGCAACAACGAGATCATCTCGATTGGAACCCCGGCATGGGCGGAAAGCGCACTTACTCCCTGACGTGCGAGCAACTCTGCACTGTCTCCCACCGCAACGACGACACCGGGTTTGTCGATGGCAGACATTGCCGCGACCATCGACATCAGTCGTCCGTCGGCAATTCCCACTCCGTAGTGCAGCGGCGGTTCATCGCCAATGGCAGCGACGAGTGCGCGCAACCGTTCGGCAAGGGCGGTATCGCCACCGACATATCGCGACGGACCGCGTGTGGGCAGCACCACCGTGCCCGGCTGGCCCACCTCGACGAGTGGCACCAGCTCGGAAACCGCGCGCACCACCGGCTCGAACGCCAGCCGATCGCGCTCGGGATTGTCGGTAACCACGATCAGATCGGCGCAAGCGGCCTGTGCCTCGCGACGGCGCATACCCGTGCGCACCCCTGCAACCCGGGCAAGCGCACTGCATGCCGCCACACGTTGAGCACGCAGCACGGCCACCACGTCGTGTCGCTCGCCCCGATCGGCGAGTTCTCGCTGCATCGCGACAGCGGGCCAATCCGGAAACACGAGTGCCGCCACCCGAGTGGCAGCGACGCGCGACATATCAGTACGGCGCAGGCAACGTGACACACCGTGCGGCATGCAGCGTTGCCGGCACTCGCCGGCCACTCACTTCGACCATCACTTCACGCTCTCGCACGTGACCGTGGCCATCGCCAATGCCGCACCAACGCTTGGTGACCGTGTGCAGCACGACATCCGGCTGGAACACGGGTTGTCGTGCATGCCGACCATCGATGTCGACGAGAACGAGTACCCCACGCCGCGCGAGCACGCGCTGCTGCACCTTGCGCACTTCACCCACCGAGATCCGTGTCGGCACTTCCACCAACAGCAACTCGAAACCCTCCACAGCCGCACCCAACGCGGCGGACCACTGACTGGCACCTGACGGTGGCGTGACGAGCACCGTGCGCTCGAGTGCCACACCTTGCTCATGGGCAGCAAGCAAACCCAAGTCACTGAGACCGAACACCGACAACCACGACCCACTGCGCGATGCCCCGGCGACGACGGCAAGAGCAAGGGAGAGTGCGGCGTCTCCCGAACACAACACGCTGCGCCCACGCACGAGACCATCGGGCAGCACGGCGGCGAGCGACTCGATGACAACAAGCGCGGGCCGCTCGACGGCGGCAGCCGACTCGGCGAGCGATCCGGAGAGTGTTCCCGTGAGCCTCATAGGCGTCACTGTAGCGAACGTATGTTCGCTATTTACTGGTGCCGCGACTCAGCGGCGGCGAGCCAATTGGCCGAGCGACTCCACGAGATGACGGGCGTCCTTCGACCACTGATCGGCGCCGACGAGTTCCACCGTCTCCTCATTGCGAATACCCGCGCCGCCCACGAAGATCGGCACGCCAGGTTGCAACACCTTGCGGATCTCCATCACCGACTCACGCGCCGCAGTAACCGAAGTGGTCATGGTCACTCCCACGCACACCGCCACCACGTCGTTGCTCTGACGCACCGCCTCAGCGAACGAGTGAGCCGGCATGTTGCCACCGAGATCATGCACCGACCACCCTTCGCTACGCACGAGGTCGGCGATCATCGCCACCGTCATTGCATGTTCCTCGCCACTTGGTGCACCCATCACCACGGTGCCCTTGCTCACGCCACGACGCGAGAAACGACTGCCCACCTGACTCATCAATCGCATCGCGATGTTGGTCGCGCGATGCTCCACGAAAATCTCGATCTCACCACGCTCCCACTGCGCACCGATCGACACGAGGGCCGGTGACAGCACCTCCAAATACAAGTAGTAGAGGTCGTTCCCCGCACGCAACACGGAGTCCATCACCTCGAGCGCACCCCGATCATCGCCCTCCATCAGCCGCGACTCGAGTCGCTCTGCCCACGGAGCCCGGGCACGACCCTGAGACGAGCTGTGATCGGGCGAATCGAGCTCGGCCATCCGCGCCTTCTTGAAGGCCTCCAGGTCGCTGGTCGACACGAACCAGGTTCGACCCACCTTCTTGGCCGGAAGTAGGCCTTGGCGCACGTAGCGATACACCGTCATGTAATGGACGTTGAGCATTTGGGCCACGTCCTGCAAGGAAATATCGGTGTTCAGCATCCCCACGAAATGATCACATGGGAGCCCCGCCATGGCCTTACTCAGCCCCCCGAAATATGGGCAAAAAGGGGCGAAAGCTATTACTTCGCTGCGCGGGCCTTGGCCAGGGCGGCCTGGGAGCGGGCCAACAGGTGCGCCGGCACACGAGCCAGGTCAGGGTTGGCGGCAGCATCCCCCGTCGATGTGGGAGCCGCGGCCGGTGCTGCCGAGGCGGGCACTTGCTTCATCAACTCTTCGAGCGACGGCGGCTCCATGCCCGGCTTCCAGTACTGGTACAGGTTCTCGACGGTGGACTGCAATGCACTCACAT
>CAZZJH010000043.1:0-11439 GCA_964654335.1 uncultured Acidimicrobium sp. | reverse complement strand
GAGGGTATTTTTCTACCGTCACGGAGTTCCATTGCCCCTCAAATGCTTGCCAGTTCTAGGTTTGAGGGCAACCCCCATGAAGTTTTTCCTGCGAATTGCGTTGCTCATCGGCTCGGTGGCGATTGCTCCATCGATGGTGCGCGCCGATGAATCGATTTCCGATGGCACGCGAACGTTGACGGTGTCGCAATCGACGGGATTGTCGGAGTCCGGTCAGACGATTTCAGTGAGTGGATCTGGTTATGACGTCAACAAGGGGATCTACGTCGCCCTGTGTGTCGCGTCACCGAAAGGTGTGCTGCCATCACCGTGCGGCGGCGGTGTGGACATGGAAGGCGACGGTGGGGCATCGGTTTGGATCTCCGACAACCCACCGAGCTACGCAGCAGGTCTCCCTCGGGCGTATGGGCCGGGTGGATCGTTCCGCGTCAGTTTCAAGGTGGGTCCTGTCATCGACAAGTTCAACGACTGTCGAGCAGTGCGTTGCGCGATCGTGACGAAGAGCGATCACACCATCAATTCGGATCGTTCGCAGGATCTCCAGATTCCCGTGACGTTCCTCGGTACAGCCCCAACTACCTCGGTGAAGCCGAGTTCTTCGAAGGCAACTGCAACGACGGTGGTCACTTCGACGACGACTGACGTCGAACAATCCACTGACGGGGAAGCCACGACAACGACGGTGTTGGAGGAAGTGACCACGACAACCGAAGTCGTAGTGGAAGTGACGGTCGTGGACAACGTCGATGATCTCGTCTTGATCGCCACACAAGACGAAGCTCGAAATTGGCTACCACCTCGGTCGCTCATCTTCGGCGTGGTGCTGATTCTCGTAGTGGTTGCGGTGCTCGCCGTGAGGCGCCGTCGATGAGGCGATTGATTCTTGGGACTCTGCTCGTTGTAGCTTCGTGCGGCTCGTCTGCTGGAGGTGCGAAGGAAGACGAGGTACGCATCATCACCATGTCGGCTGGAATCACCGAAAGCGTGTTTGCATTGGGATTGGGTGATCAGGTGGTGGGTAAGGATCTGTCGAGCACCTTGGCGGCAGCGGCCGATCTCCCGATCGTCACCTCGGGTCATGACGTGAGTGCAGAGTCGGTGTTGGCTCTCCGTCCTTCTCTCGTGTTGGTCGACGAGGACACCGGCCCCAAAGAGGCACTCGATCAAATTGCGGCAACGGGTGTGCGCGTAGAGACGATCGAGAAGGCAACGACTGTCTCGGAGATCGGACCACGTCTACGAACGATTGCCGAGTTGCTCGGCGTAGTCGATCGTGGCGAAGCAGTCGCGACGGAAATCGCAGATCAGCTGGCCAGTTTCGAATGGCCCACCTCCACGCCGCCGACGGTGGCATTCGTGTATCTGCGTGGCACGGCAAGCGTGTACTTGATCGGTGGGCCTGATTGCGGGCCCGACTCGTTGATCGCCGCGGCGGGTGGAATCGATGCGGGCACGAAGGCTGGTCTCGCTCAACCCTTCACCACCTTCACCCCGGAGGCCTTGGTGAAGGCCCAGCCCGACATCTTGCTCGTCACGACGACGGGTCTCGATTCGGTAGATGGCATCGATGGTCTTCTCGGGCTCACTGGAGTGATGCAAACTCCCGCCGGTCAGAACCGTCGCATCATCACCATCGAAGATGGCTTGTTGTTCAGTTTTGGGCCGCGCACTCCCGGCCTGATCGCATCGCTACATGACGAGATGCGCAGGCTGATGGGAGTCGATTCATGACCGATCGCCGCTCGCTCGCCGAGTACCTGAACCCGATCGTCGTTGGTGCGGTATTGCTCGCGCTTCTTGTCACGACGATTTTCGTTTCGTCTGCGGTAGGTGCCTATCCCGTGTCGTTGGGAGAGCTGACGCAGTCACTGCTGTCGCGAATCGGATTTGGTGGCGATGTAGTTCTCGATCCGATCACCGAGGACGTGGTGTGGGTGATCCGACTACCAAGAATCCTGCTCGGAGTGGTGGTGGGTGCGGCACTTGGTTGCGCCGGTGGCGTGATGCAGGGAGCATTCGGTAACCCACTTGCGGAGCCCGGCATCGTGGGCGTTTCCTCAGGGGCGATGCTCGGGGCCGCGCTGCAAATCGTCACGGGGTTCTCGCCACTTGGTGTGTGGACTCTTCCGCTCGCAGCTTTCCTCGGTGGACTCCTCGCCGTGGTGATCGTCTACTTCACTTCGCGAAGCAATGGCCGCACCGAAGTGCTCACACTCATCCTCATGGGAATCGCGCTCAACGCACTCGCGTCCGCGGCAATCGGATTCCTCGCGTACGTCGCCGATGACGCCTCACTTCGTTCGTTGGCTTCATGGACACTCGGCTCATTGGCACAAGCAACGTGGGGCAAGTTGGGCATCGTTGCTCCCG
Source organism: uncultured Acidimicrobium sp. (assembly GCA_964654335.1). GTDB lineage: Bacteria > Actinomycetota > Acidimicrobiia > Acidimicrobiales > Ilumatobacteraceae > UBA3006. The sequence goes on along the minus strand of CAZZJH010000043.1, from coordinate 9,069 downwards.
TTGCCCTTGTCGGCGCACTTGGCGCGTTGTCACTTTCGCGCACGCTCGACTTGTTGTCGCTAGGTGATCACCAGGCGCGTCACCTCGGAGTGAACGTGGAGCGCGCCCGTGTTCGCGTTCTTCTGGTGGTGGCGCTCCTCGCCGCATCTGCGGTGGCGGTATCGGGAGTGGTGCTCTTCGTCGGGTTGATCGTGCCGCACATCGTTCGTGCACTGGTAGGCCCGGCTCACCGCGCCTTGCTTCCATTGTCGATCCTGCTCGGTGCAGTCGTGGTGACCGTCGCCGACACGGTGGCGCGCACGATCGTCGACCCTGCCGAGTTGCCACTGGGAGTCGTCACTGCACTCGTCGGTGCACCGGTGTTCATCTGGCAGATCCGTAAGTTGCGCAAAGTTCATGGGGCATGGGCATGAGGGTGAGCATCGAGATGCGCGGTGCAACGTTGCAGCGTGGCGACCTCACGGTGTGTTCTGATGTCGACGCCGAATTCCGGGGCGGCGAATTCGTGGCGATCGTCGGGCCAAACGGGGCAGGGAAGTCGAGCATGCTGGCCATGCTCGCGGGCGATATTGCGCCGAATTCTGGATCGGTGTTGCTCGACGGCGCTCCAATCAGCGATGTCGATTCGAAAGTGTTGGCACGCCGGCGTGCGGTGATGACCCAGTCGAATGAGGTCACGTTTCCCTTCGGTGTTCGCGAAGTGGTCGAGATGGGGCGCTACCCATGGGCCGATACGCCTAAACAGGTTGATGATCGAGTCAAGGTGCAAGACGCGATGACAAGGGTAGAAGTGGATTACCTCCAAGCGCGCAAGATCACCGCACTTTCTGGAGGAGAGCGTGCCCGCGTGGCTTTTGCTCGTGTCCTCGCTCAGGAGACGGAAATCCTCATTCTCGACGAACCCACGTCGGCGCTCGATATCCGACACCAAGAGTTGGTATTGCAATTGCTCAAGGAACGTTCTCAGAACGGGGCACTGGTGATCGTTGTTCTCCATGACGTCGAAGCTGCGGCTGCCTATGCCGATCGCGTCGTGTTGCTCGAACGAGGACGCGTGCGGGCAAATGGTGGTCCGAGTTCGGTGCTCAGTTCGGCTTTGTTGAGCGAGGTGTACCAGTATCCAGTGCACGTATCGGGTGACAAGTCGGCGTTGTCGATCTCACCCGACCGCAAAGTTTCAAGTAATCCCCACCCCCAAAAAGGAGAGCATCAATGAAGAGGACCAGCACCTTTTGCCGCTTGATCGGCGCAGCTGCCGTCGTGGCTTCGTCGTTCGCAACTGCGCCCCAGGCGCAGGCGGCCACCGACGGGCCAACAGCCACGATGAAGGGTTCCACACGCGTGAGCAACATCGGCACCACGCTGATCACGATCGAAGGAAAGGGCTTCACTGGCTTGGCTGTGGGCAATCGCCCGCCACTCGCAGGCAAGGCGACTGGCGTGTACGTGGTGTTTGGTCGATTTGATGATGTTTGGAAGCCATCAGTCGGTGCCCCGGCTGCCAGTCGTCGCACGGTTCCTGCATCGCAGATGTGGGCGTTGCCGGCAACGTCACGTCCTTTCGTCGATCCGACGGGCACCAACCCGAACGTGATCACCATGGACGACGCCGGGAACTTCACGGCACAGGTTCCGGTGAGTGCAATCGACGGCATCGGTAGGTACGGAATCGCGGTGTATCCAGCGAGCGGCGCAATCAATGCGGCTCATGAGTTCATGTTCGAACTCACCTTCGCTAGTCCCTTCAATCCGCTGGTGGGTCAGAAGAGCAATATCGTTTCACTAGCCGGTTACGCAGGGCTCGAGGTGAAAGCCAACTCGAAGGTGTCCGCCACGGTGCGCAGTGATTCTCGTTCTATTTGCCGTGTTTCTGGCAAGGCAATCGAGGCGGTCAAAGTGGGTCGTTGCGTGACGTTCATCAGCGTGCGCACGGGCGACACCACCGTCATCAAGCGCCTCCCGCTCGTCGTCACCAAGAAGTAGGTGTTGACATGGTCCCTAGGGGGTGACACCCTAGGGACCATGTGCATCAAGGTGTTGTGTGACGAGTGCGAGAAGCCGACCTACGAAGGGTGCGGTCAACACATCGAGCAAGTGTTGGGTGATGTTCCGGAAGCGGAGCGTTGCCACTGCCGCGACTGAATTAGGAGCGGAGGCGCTCGTTCTTCGGGTCGAACAGCGGTTCGCTACCCACGGTCACCGGTACTCGTTCACCAAAAATCTCGATGGTGAGTTTGGTGCCCGCTGCCTCATACTTCGGCTCCACGTAGCCAAGTGCGACGCTCTTGTTCAGTGTGAAACTCCAGCCGCCTGAAGTCGCAATACCCACCCGCTTGTCACCGTCGAAAATGCCGGCACAGAACGGAGCGTCGGCCTCGCCGTCTTGATCGAGGGTCATACCGACGAAGCGGTAGGCAGAGCCTTTCTCCTTCTCCTTGACAAGGGCTGCCTTGCCCACGAAGTCGTTCTTGGAGAGGTCGACGAAACGATCGAGCGAGGCGTCGAACGGCGAGAAGCCAATTTCAAGGTCGCCCTTCCAGCCGCGATAGTTCTTGTCGAGGCGCAACGAGTCCACTGCGTAGATGCCCATGTCGCGGATGCCGTGCTGTTCGCCGGCCGACCAGATGGCTTGATAGAGGCCCGTCATTTGGTCGTTGGCGGCGTGCAACTCCCATCCAAGTTCACCCACGTAGTTCACGCGAAGCGCAAGCACCTTGCCGAACGTGGTGTCGATCAACTGATGGGACAACCACGGGAACGAAGCGTTGTCGAGCGGAGTGGTGGTCACTTGCGAGAGCACCTCACGTGACTTCGGGCCAACGACGATGATCGAGCCGAAGTCCTTCGTGATGTTTCGTAGGGTGACAGAGCCGTCCTGCGGCAAGGCCATTTCCAAGACGTCGAGATCGTGCCATTCACTGCTGGCTGCGCCGACGAGGTAGTACTCATTCTCGGCCATGCGAGCCACGGTGAATTCGCTCAACACCTTGCCATCGGGCAGAAGTGCATAGACGAGTCCGAGCCTGCCCACCTTGGGCAACTTGGTGCACAGCAGGTGATCGAGGTACGCGGTCGAACCTGGGCCACTCACTTGGATCTTGGTGAAGCCAGGCAAGTCGAGCACGGCCACGCCATTGCGCGCCGCATCGCATTCCTTCTCGACCACAGAGCGCCAACCTTGTTTGCGGAAGAACGACAACGTGTGGTCCTTCACTTCGCCCTTCGGGTCGAAGTATGTGGGACGTTCCCAACCACCGCGGGCTCCGAACTGAGCCCCCTTCGACTTGAGAACGTCGTAGAGCGGCGAGGTGTACTGCGGTCGACCCGCGGGGCGCTCCTCGAATGGGAATCCCATCGCATACTCGTTCTGGTATACCTCCAGTGCCTTGTCGACGGTGTACTGCGTGGAGGCGTACTCCTTGTAACGACGGCGGTCGATGGACCAGAGATCGAACTCCGGTCTGCCGTTCAACATCCACTCGGCGATTGCCTTTCCGGCACCCCCTCCTTGGGCGATGCCGAAGCTGAAGGTGTTGCAGTGCCAGAAGTTGCGAAGGCCGCGTTCTGGACCGAGGTATGGGTTGCCGTCTGGTGCATAGGGGATGGGGCCGTTCACCACTTTGGCAATACCGGCTTCGCCGATCACGGGCACGCGCTCACCGGCGTCGAGGATCTGTGTCTCCAGACGCTCGATATCGGCAGGCCACAACATGTTGGCGAACTGGTCGGGGATGCCGTCCAGCCACATTGCGGTCGACTGCCATTCGTACGGTCCGAGAATGAATGCCGAGCGCTCTTGTCGCAGGTAGTAACTGGTGTCGGGGTCGCGCAGCAGTGGCAACTTGTCGTCGCCACGAGCGGCGAGCTCGGGGATTTCCTCGGTAATGAGGTATTGGTGCGACATCGTCATGATCGGCAGGTGACGGCCGATCAACTCCATCACTTCGCCCGCGCGATAACCAGCGGCGTTGAGCACCATTTCGCATTCGATTTCTGCCTTGTCGCTCGTCACCGTCCACTCGTTGTTGGCGTGCTGCTTGAGTGCGATCACGCGTTCGTTGCGACGAATTCGCGCGCCCATCTTGCGTGCGGCATTGGCCATTGCAGAGGTGATCTGTGACGGGTCGATATCGCCATCCAGCGGATCCCACAATGCTCCGACAAGGTCGTGGGTTTCGAGGAGTGGGTAGCGGTCCTTCAACTCCTTTGGCGAGAGCACGTCGTATTCCATGCCATTCGCGCGCGCCATAGATGTCACGTGCTTGAACTCAGCCATCCGTTCTTTGCTGTGGGCAAGACGCACCGATCCGGTGACGTGGTAGTTGATGGGATTTTCCGTGTCCTTGGCGAGTTCGCGGTACAACTCGGCGGAATACTTCTGCACCTTCATGATGCTCCACGACCCCGAGTAGGTGGGCACGTTGCCGGCGGCATGCCAGGTTGAGCCGGAAGAGAGTTCGTCTCGCTCGAGGAGGAGGACGTCGGTGCAGCCCATTTTTGCCAGGTGATAGAGGGCACTCACGCCCGCGATGCCGCCTCCGATGATGACGATTCGAGCTCGCTCGGCCATGACATTTCCCCCCATCGCGGGGACGCTCTCGTCACCCGTTTACTCGTCTATGCGCGTGACATACTAAATCGCCCCCGCAATGGGGCGGCAATCGCTGGAGGGGAATACATGGCAGACCTGCCCGGGAACGCACGCGTCGTGATCATTGGCGGAGGTGTGGTGGGCTGCAGTATCGCCTACCACTTGGCCAAGCGCGGCGAGACGGATGTGGTGCTGCTCGAGCGCAAGCAACTCACGAGCGGCACCACCTGGCACGCGGCAGGTTTGGTAGGTCAATTGCGCGCCACGATGAACCTCACCAAGTTGGCGCAATACACGACGAATTTGTTCGCGACGCTCGAGGATGAGACAGGACAGGCAACGGGCTATCAGCGACGAGGTTCAGTGGCGATCGCGCCCAACGAGGAACGTTTCGAAGAACTGAAGCGCGGTGCATCCACTGCACGCGTGTTCGGTCTCGAGGTGAATGTGATCACGCCATCAGACGTGAAGGACATGTTCCCGCTCGCACGAGTCGACGACCTCGTCGGCGCCGTGCACTTGCCGAACGATGGTGTGGTCAACCCGATCGACGTCACGCAAGCACTCGCCAAAGGCGCGCGTAGTCATGGCGTGAAGATCTTTGAGAACACCAAGGTCGAGCGAATCATCGTGGAGAATGGACGAGCCGTTGGCGTCCAAACGGATAAGGGCGTGATCAAGGCCGATGCGGTGGTAAATGCCGCAGGAATGTGGGCGCGTGAACTTGGTGATCAAGTTGGTGCCACCGTGCCGCTACATGCCGCCGAACACTTCTATATAGTCACCGAGGCCGTAGATGGCATCTCGCCCACCATGCCCGTGCTTCGCGACATGGATGGATGCGGTTACTTCAAGGAGGACACTGGCAAGTTGCTGGTGGGCTGGTTCGAACCTGGTGCAAAGCCGTGGGGAATGAAGGGCATCTCAGAAGAGTTCTCCTTCACCTCGTTGCCCGAGGATTTCGAGCACATCGCTCCGCTTGTCGAAAATGCCACGCATCGCATGCCGATTCTCGCCGAGACGGGAATTCGTCTCTTCTTCAACGGCCCCGAGTCGTTCACGCCGGACGATCGATACTTGCTCGGTGAACAACCCGAGGTGAAGGGCCTGTATGTCGCCGCCGGTTTCAACTCGATCGGCATTCAGTCGAGTGGTGGCGCAGGCAAAGTGCTTGCGGACTGGATCATCGATGGTCATCCGCCGGTGGACCTCTGGGATGTCGATGTTCGCCGCACGATGCCGTTCCAACGCAACCGCTCATACCTCCATGACCGAACGGTGGAATCGCTCGGCCTGCTGTATGCGATGCACTGGCCGTTCCGTCAGCCAGAGACGGCACGCAATGCGCGTCGCTCCCCGCTGCATGATCGACTTGCCGCTCGTGGCGCATGCTTCGGTGAAGTAGCGGGTTGGGAGCGCACCAATTGGTTCGCTCCTGCAGGAGTGAAGGCCGAATACGAGTACACCTACGGTCGCCAGAACTGGTTCGAGCATTCGGGTGCGGAACATCGAGCCACGCGCGAAGGCGTGACGATGTTCGATCAGTCGTCGTTCGGCAAGTTCGTTCTGGAAGGCCCTGATGCCGAAGCCGTAATCAACCGGGTGTCGGCCAACGACATGTCGGTCGCCAATGGAAAGATCGTCTACACACAATGGTTGAACGAGCGCGGTGGAATCGAAGCCGACCTCACGGTGGTGCGCCTTGGAACCAACAAGTACATGGTGGTCACGGCGGCTGCCACACAGGTTCGCGACTTCACGTGGCTACGTGATCACATCGGCCCGAACGATCGAGCCATTGTCACCGACGTGTCGTCGGCATACGCCACGCTCAGCATCATGGGTCCGAAGTCGCGTGACTTCTTGCAGTCACTCACGTGGAACGATCTGTCCAACGACGCGTTCCCGTTCGGAACCTCACAGATGATCGACCTTGGATACGCGCGGGTGGCAGCGAATCGAATCACGTTCGTCGGTGAACTGGGTTGGGAGTTGTACATTCCCACGGAGTTCGCCACCAATGTGTTCGACCTCTTGGTTGAGGCTGGAGCGAAGTTCGGGCTGAAGCACGCTGGTTACCACGCGCTCAACTCTCTGCGCATGGAAAAGGGATACCGCCACTGGGGTCACGATGTTTCTCCCGATGACACACCAATCGAGGCCGGACTCGGTTTCGTGGTGGCGTGGGACAAGCCGGGCGGATTCATCGGACGAGATGCGTTGCTCGAACAGAAGAAGAATGGTGTGCGGAAGCGGTTAGTGCAGTTCGCATTGAACGATTCGTCGAAGCTGCTCTATCACAACGAACCGATTTGGCGGAACGGGGAGATCGTGGGACACATCACCTCTGGGATGTACGGACACACGCTCGACCAGTCGATCGGCATGGGCTACGTGGAAAATCACCACGGGCTGGCCGACAAGGCGTTCATCGAGTCTGGTACCTACGAAATCGAGGTTGCGTGCGAGCGCATCGGCGCAACCGCACAATTGCAGCCGTTTTATGACCCCAAATCTGAGCGCGTCAAGGCATGAGCCTTGGGTGCGTCGTAAAGTAACCAATCAGGAAGCATGAGCGGGAAGTAGGAGCAGACATGAGCGATTCATCTGCAGGTCGACGGGGCGGTAGGGCAGCGCGCGCGGCTCTCCGTGCGGCACCTCTTTCGGAAGACATCCGCCCGGTTCGCCCCGGAATGCCGAGTGGTCGATACAAGGTGCTCACCGACGCTCAGGTCTTGCAGATCCATGAAGCAGCAATCACCGTGCTCGAGACCATCGGTCTTGCCGATCCCATCCAGTCCACGCTCGATTACCTGTTGCCGAAGGGCTGCAAGTTGGATGCGAACGGGCGCTTGCTCTTCCCACGGAGTTTGATCGAGGACACGATCGCCATGGCGGGTCGTAACTTCCCGCTGTATGCACAAGATCCGAAATACGACATGGAGCCGTGGGGTACCAACACGTACTTCGGAACTGCAGGCGCTGCCGTGTACATCGCCGATCCGGAGACGGGTGATTACCGCGAATCATTGGCGCAAGACGCCTACGACATCGCACGTCTCGTCGATCGCATGGAGCACATCCACTTTTATCAACGAGCAGTCGTGCCGCGCGACATCCCAGATGCCTCGGCGATGGACATCAACACGTGCTATCTGAGCGTGAGTGGCACGACGAAGCACGTGGGTACGTCTTGGGTTCACCCGGATCATTTGTATGCGTCGTTGAAGATGTTGCATGACATCGCTGGTGGCGAAGACAAGTGGCGTGCTCGCCCGTTCGTCAGTCAGTCGAACTGCTTCGTGGTGCCACCACTCAAATTCGCGAGCGATGCGTGTAAGTGTCTTGAGGTAGCGGTGCTCGGCGGGATGCCCGTGTTGCTGTTGTCGGCTGGTCAGGCAGGTGCCACTGCACCGGCAGCCATCGCCGGCGCGCTCGTGCAACAAGTAGCGGAATGTCTCGCTGGCTTGGCCTATGTGAATGCGATCATTCCCGGTGCACCAGCGATCTTCGGGTTGTGGTGCTTCGTGTCCGACTTGCGATCGGGTGCAATGTCGGGCGGTAGCCCCGAACAAGTGTTGCTGTCGGCTGCAAGCGCCCAGATGGCGCACTTCTACAACCTCACCGGTGGTACGTCATCGGGAATCAGTGATGCCAAGTTCCCCGATGCACAGTCGGGTTCGGAGAAGGGCATCAACCATGCTCTCGTTGGCAACGCCGGCATGAACCTGATCTACGAGGCAGCCGGCATGCATGGCAGCCTCCTCGGCTATTCGCTCGAAGGCGTGGTCCTCGACAACGACACCATCGGCAGCGTGCAGCGCACGATCCGTGGCATCGAAGTTAATGACGAAACCCTTTCGCTCGACACCATGCGTAAGCAGTGCATCGAAGGCCCTGGCCACTATCTCGGTGCTGAGCAGACGTTGCGCATCATGCAGAGCGAGTACCTCTACCCGGCAATCGGTGACCGTTTGAGTAACAAGGAATGGAAGGAAGTGGGAAGTCCGAAGATCTTCGACGTGGCTCGTAAGCGGGTGCGTGAGATCCTCGACAACCACTACCCGGATCACATTCCGGAGGAACTCGATGAGCAGATTCGCACCTATCTCGACATCCGCCTGCCGCGGGAGAAGATGGTGCATCCGAGCAAGTTCGCGCGCGCCTGATCCCGCTCGTTCTCGTAAGTAGACGATGAAGATCTCGGAATTCATCGGTGTATACGACGCAGACGCAACAGTCGTTGGTGAACTCAGTTATTGGCTAGGCGCTCGATTCGGAGTACGTAACTGCTCACTTTGTGACATCACTCACGGCTTGTTCACCGAGAGAAGTGAGTGGAAACAATGTCGAGAGACACTGCTTGTGCCAATCACTACGTATCACCGCAACGATGCACCCAGCGATGTGCTTGCGGTGGCCAACGGAGTGTTCCCTTGTGTGGTTGCCAGGAGTATGAGTCAACTTGCGGTGGTACT
>CAZZJH010000042.1:8439-11966 GCA_964654335.1 uncultured Acidimicrobium sp. | reverse complement strand
CAACTTCGTTTGGGACGGTCATGAGATCAACTTCTTAGCAGCGCCACCATCGCCCGTGTCGCATTTTCGGCTGCGCCAGGCTCCACGTGAAGGAACAGTGAGGGTTCGATCAGCTCCACCTCCATGATCGATGCCGAACCGTCCTGCGCGCTGACCATGTCCACTCGGGCGTACAACGGCAATGAGCCAAAGCGCCCTCCTACGAGGTCCAACACTCGAGCACCCAACTGCAGCTCGCTGTCCGAAGGTTGACGAGGACCAATCTCTTCCTCGACGTACAAACCATTGTGCGTCGCACTGCCATCTCGGAAAATCGCACCCTTACGAAATGCGTGACTGAACTCTCCAGCGAAGTACAGAAGGCCGGTTTCTCCAAGTTCGTCGATCGAGGATTCATAGGGCTGCACCATCACCGCACGACCGGAGTCCAGAATCTTTTCTGCAAACTCCCGGGCTGAGGAGGGGTCGTCCACGAACCGAGACGTGTCGTTCGATCCGGCGCTGATCGTCGGCTTCACCATCACGTCTGGGCCGAAACGCACAGCATCGAGTTCGCTCACCGATTCGACGAACCTCGTCGGGATGACAGGAATTCCTGCAGATTCGACATCGCGCAGATAACGCTTGTCCATGTTCCACCGCACGATCTCGAGCGCATTGTGCAACGAAGTAACTTTCGCGACTCGAGAGAGCCAGTCGAGAAATTCCTGCGGCCGACGGTGGTAGTCCCAGGTGCTCCGAATCACGACTGCATCGAACGACGACCAGTCGATGCTCTCGTCATCCCAGTCGACGATTCGATGTTCGACGTCAGATGCGCCAAGGGCGCGACTCAGGATCTCCAGATCCTTGTCGCGCCCTCGAGCGGATTGAACAGTTACAAGACCGAGGATTAGAAGTCCTCCATGCCACCGCCCGGCATTGCCGGAGCATTCTCGTCAGGCTTGTCTGCGATGACAGCCTCGGTGGTGAGGAACAAAGCCGCGATTGAAGCAGCGTTCTGAAGTGCCGAACGCGTCACTTTGGCAGCGTCGATCACGCCAAGCTTCACGAGGTCTTCATACTCACCAGTTGCAGCATTCAGGCCTTCACTTCCCTTCATGCCACGCACCTTCTCCACCACGACTCCACCTTCGAGTCCAGCGTTCTCGGCGATCTGCTTGATCGGGCCTTCGAGTGCACGAGCCACCATCTTCGCGCCAGTGGCTTCATCGCCCTTCAATGACTCGGCAGTCTTCAGCACTGCAGCCTGCGAACGCAGCAACGCGACGCCACCGCCAGGTACGACGCCTTCTTCAATCGCGGCCCTCGTGGTGCTCACCGCATCTTCGATGCGGTGCTTCTTTTCCTTGAGCTCCACCTCGGTGGCAGCACCAACCTTGAGCACGGCAACTCCGCCGGACAACTTGGCGAGGCGCTCCTGCAGTTTCTCGCGGTCGTAGTCGCTGTCGGTGTTGTCGATTTCGGTCTTGATCTGGGCGATTCGACCCTTGATGTCGGCATCGCTGCCTGCGCCTTCGATGATCGTGGTTTCGTCCTTGGTCACCACGACCTTCTTCGCACGGCCGAGCAGGTCGAGCGAGGTGTTCTCCAACTTGAGACCCACTTCTTCGCTGATCACTTGACCACCGGTGAGGATCGCGATGTCCTGCAACATGGCCTTGCGGCGATCGCCGAAGCCAGGAGCCTTCACCGCAACGCTCTTGAACGTGCCGCGAATCTTGTTCACCACCAGCGTGGCGAGTGCTTCGCCTTCCACGTCTTCGGCGATGATCACGACCTGCTTGCCGGTCTGCATCACTTTTTCGAGCACGGGAACGAGATCACGTACTGCGGTGATCTTGCCGCTCACGAGCAACAAGAGTGCGTCTTCAATGACGGCCTCCATACGATCGGCATCGGTCACGAAGTACGGCGAGATGTAACCCTTGTCGAAACGCATTCCTTCGACGAGATCCATCTCCATGCCGAAGGTCTGGCTCTCCTCGACGGTGATCACACCGTCCTTGCCCACCTTGTCGATCGCCTCGGAAATCATCTGACCAATTTCCTGGTCAGCAGCGGAGATGGCTGCCACCTGAGCGATCTGCTCCTTGGAGTCCACTTCCTTGGCGAGCGAGCGAATCGACTCGACAGCACTAGCCACTGCGGCCTCGATGCCACGCTTCACACCCATCGGGTTGGCGCCTGCTGCCACGTTGCGCAATCCTTCGCGCACCATGCTCCACGCGAGCACGGTTGCCGTGGTCGTGCCGTCACCGGCAACGTCGTCGGTCTTCTTTGCAACTTCCTTCACCAGCTCGGCGCCGATGCGCTCGTAGGGATCCTCGAGTTCGATTTCCTTGGCAATCGACACACCATCGTTGGTGATCGTGGGCGCGCCCCACTTCTTGTCGAGCACCACGTTGCGGCCCTTTGGTCCGAGGGTCACTCGCACCGCATCGGCCAACTTGTTCATGCCGTTTTCCAGACCTCGGCGGGCTTCTTCGTCGAACGCAATGATCTTGGACATTTCACACCTCCGTGACAACAAGATTTCGGGTGCCTGAGGGCCGTTTTGGCGCCCCTCAGGGCGTTAGCACTCTACCGTCGGGAGTGCTAAACGTGCTCGGTCGAGCCCTAGCGAATCTTGCTCAGCACCACGTCCGTGCGGGTTTCCGTGGCCCCCTCCCGCTGCAGCCACTTGAGGAAATGGTCCAGCCCGGAAGTCCCTGCGCACGCCACCGCCACGGTCACGTCCGACTCCCCCGTCACGTGGGCAGCCCACATCACGTCGTCTCGTTTCATCACTGCGTCGTCGAACCCTTGGGTATGAGGCATCCGCACATGGATGATTGCCTCCAGCGATCTCCCGAGGGCCTCCTGGTTCACATCGGCCCGAAAACCCTTGATTACGCCAGCGCGAATCAATCGCCGCACACGTTCCGCTACCGCGTTGGCCGAAAGCCCTACCCGATCCCCCAATAGCTGCCAAGAGATTCTCCCGTCTATTTGCAGAATTCCGAGGATTTCACGGTCTAAAGCATCAACTACCGAGGATTCATCAGCCATAGTCCCCATTCTGGCCGATTTTCCTCTGTTTCCGCGGCATGTGTCCTGCCATCCTGAATGCCATGAGTGAGAACACCTGGACCTGGTTGCTCGTGGGCTTCGAGCTGATTGCCATCAGTGGTCTCTGGCTCGTTGGAGCCCGCAAGTGGTGGGGATGGGGCTTGGTTCTGGCGAGCTCACTGCCGTGGCTCGCCTACAGCATCGTGTTCGACAAGCCTGGCTTCACCGCCATGAGCCTCATCTACATCACTACCCACGTCTCCAACTTGTACCGCTGGAGGCGGATTGCCCGTGCTGATCAGCCTCCGGCAACGGCCGGAATGATCGACACCGTCTCGCCCGAAGGCACTTTGGTGTTGAGTCCGTCCAAGTAACGCACATCGTCGTCGGCAACGAAGACGTTGACGAACTTGTGCAACTTGCCTTCCTGATCGAAAAGTCGATCGGAGAAACCGGGGTGTGCGTTGTTCAGCGCC
>CAZZJH010000042.1:7075-8339 GCA_964654335.1 uncultured Acidimicrobium sp. | reverse complement strand
TTCACGGGTCCAACATTCACCGGCCGACGAAAAGCCGCGCGCATTCCGTTCGATGAAGTGCCGTAAATCGAACCTCCAGAAGAGCGATAGCGCGTCTCGAAGTCCTTGGGTGTGAGCGTCTCCACGAACTCCGCACGATCACGCAGATCTGGACCTCTCCGAGCAAGCTCATCGAGCAATCGACTTCCAACTTGGTCATCAACCTCGAGCCCTGCTGGCGCGTTCACGAGGATGAACCAGTTCTCACAATTCTTCGGAGCCTGAGTGGAGTCGGTCACGGATGACACGCAGGCGTAGATGGTTGGCTCATCGGGTAGCAAACCTCGTTCCATCTCGTCGAACTCCCGCTCGTAGTCCCGAGAGAACCACACGTTGTGATGAGCGATGCCCTCAGTCTTTCCTCGAACTCCGACAAGCACCACGATTCCACTGGTGGAGCGTCCGGCTTTGCGAACCTTCTGCAGTCTGCGCATTTGAGGCAGAAGGTCGCGGTACAGGTGTTCGGCATCCACATTCGCCACCACGATCTCGGCTGCCAACTCATCGCCTTGGGCGGTGCGCACGCCAGTGACACGCCCTCGCTTGGTGGAAATCGCCGTCACCTCCGTGTTCGGCAGCAATTGCACGCCAACACGTGCAGCCAACGCGACGATTGCATCACGCAGCACACCCAAACCGCCTTCTACGTACCACGATCCCTGATCGGCCTCAAGAGCGGGAATGCACGAGAGCGTGGCGGGGGACTCAAACGGTGACGAGCCGCTGTACGTGGCATAACGACCCAACCATTGTCTGAGTCGGGGATCACTGAAGTGTTTTCGAGAGGCCTTAGACAGTGTCCGAGACGCATCGATTTGCAGGAAATCGCGGGGGGAGCGCATTCGTCGCAACAAGGAGATCACTCCCGTCATGGGGCCGGCAAAGAAGGTGCGCTCACTCACCTCCCAGATCTTTCGCGAGTGTCGCAGGAAATTCAGGTACTCGTCTCCCGCGCCAGGGCTCATGCCATCGAGCGATTGAGCCGTGACCATTGCTTCGTCGTAGAAGGTTGCAGTGCCAGTACCCGCCCAGAAGTATCGAAATGGTTGCGCCAAGCGCACCAACCTCACTTCATCGTGAAGTGACGTTCCTGCGAGACGAAAGACGTCGTCGATCACCTTTGGCCATGTGAGAAGCGACGGCCCGATTTCGAATTGATAGCCGTCACGTGAATACGTGGCGAGCTTCCCACCGAATTCGGGTAGTCGCTCTACGACCACCACGT
>CAZZJH010000042.1:0-6975 GCA_964654335.1 uncultured Acidimicrobium sp. | reverse complement strand
ACAGCGCCACCAATCAACCAGCCGACGTAGTTCGTCAGGGGTATTCCTCGGTACCACCCATCGACCGCCCATCGCCAGTACCCCTCGGCAACCATTTGCGGATCAAGAAACACGTCCCATGCGGTCAAGGCAATCGAGCCGATGAGGACTCGCTGCCAAACGAGACGAACTCCGAGCACACGAGCAACCTCACGAGCAGGAACCGCCATCGCGAGCCACGCAAACGGCACCACCAATGGCACTCCTCCCAACTGAGGCCGCAGCAGCGTTGCGTAGTCATAGGTGCCAAAGGGGATGCCCGTTGTAGAGCCCATCACCTCGAGCAACCATGTGAAACACACCACCGCACTGGCTGCCAACAGTGCACGCTTGACGCCCCACGACGCTCGGATGACGAGGAGAGAAAGAGCAAACATTCCGCCAATCACCAGGTGGGTCAGCACCACTCGTTCTTCGCTCGCACGTTCGTACAGCGGGGTGGCAATCATCGCGCCGATTGCGATCGCCGCAAACACACGCTGCAGGGGAGAAAACGATTGATTGACGATCATCGAGAGGGGAGCAACATTCGCATCACCATCACGGCTTTGCTCACCGTCGACACACTGGCCCGTCCGCTGAACACGTCGTAGTTCTGCTCCTCGATTTTGTCGAGAATGCGTGAATACAACTTCCGGGCCGCAGTTATCGCTTTGCGTGATCGGTTCGGCAACATCGCCAAACCCTTGTCGGCCGATTCATAGAGCTCCCTGCAACGAGCGATCTCGAACTTCATGAGGTCGACGAATTCAGGCGTGCAACGACGCTCCTCCAATCGAACACCGAACCGTCGCACATCTTCTTGAGGGATGTACACGCGGCCACGATCGAGATCTTCATTGACGTCACGGAGGAAATTCGTCAACTGGAAGGCATTCCCAAGATCCCGCGCGTAAGGCAGTGCTTCTGGGTACATCGGTTCGAGCACGGGCAGCATCATCTCGCCGATCACTGCGGCTGAGCCATCCATGTAATCGAGCAGGTCGGCCCATGTCTCGTACTTCTCCACTGTCAAGTCCATAGTCATACTTCGTAGAAATCGTCGAAAGCAGTCTGGATCGATCTGTAGTTGGTGCACCGTATTGACTACTGCCTTCAGCACCGGATCTTCGGACGACCCAGCAGCAAGATCGTGAAAGAAGCGCTCACCGAAACTGGCCAACGCTGTTGCGCGCTCGGTGATCGGAACTGGTCCGAGGTCATCGACGATGTCGTCGGCATAACGCGCAAATCCGTACAGGGCGTGTACGTGGGGGCGCTTGTCTGGATCGAGCACCAGTGTCGACCAGTAGTACGTCGTGCCGTGCCGTTTGTTGAACATGCGACACAACTCGTAACTCTCCGCGAGTGTCACCGGACCTTGCGGCAACAAGCGAGTGGTGGGTACGGGCGGTGTGCGACGAATCATTTTTTTGCGTATTCGTTCACCCGCTCGGCTGCCAGTCGGCCAGACACGAGCACCATCGGCACGCCGACACCAGGAACCGTGCTCGAGCCCACGAACACCAACCCCGGTACTCGGTCGTCGATGTTGTTCGGGCGGAAAGGACCCGTCTGGAAGAACGTGTGGGCCAAAGCGAATGGGGTCCCACGCTCCATCCCGAGGGCCTCCCAATCGAGCGGGTCGTACACACGTTCCACCACCACATCGGTGGGGTAGCCAAGCGAGGAAACACGATTCTTGATGTCTCCAACGATTCGCTCGCGTTCTCGCGACCAATCGATCGTGCCATCGAGGTTCGGCGTCGGCTCGAGCACATACAACGACGAGCATCCTTCAGGAGCAAGACCCCTGGTGTCGAGTGAGTGCAGTGTCACGAGTACCGACGGATCGGGCATCCGTACGCCGTCTTCGATCAATGCTTTGAACGATCCGTTCCAGTCATGTCCGAAGTGAATGTTGTGATGTGCTGCTTCGCTCGGAGGAAGACCTTTCACTCCCGCTACCCACAGCACGCAGCTTGGGCTGTACTTGCCGCGCCTTGCAGCACGTGGCGCGTCCACTCCACCGAGCAATGTGCGATAAGCCACCGGCAAGTCGGGATTGCACACCACGGCCTCCGCAACGACACGCTCGTCACCTGCAATCTCAACACCTGTCACCGCGCCGTGGGAACCAGCCGCACGCAAGATCCTCGTCACAGGAGAGTCGTAACGAATTACTACTCCCTTGTCCTGTAGAGCCTTCGCCAGGCCCGTTGCCATTGCGTGCATGCCCCCCTCGGGGAAGTACACACCTTGTACCGAATCCATGTACGTGATCACCGCATACAGCGAGAGTGCTTCGTATGGCGCCAGGCCTGCATACATCGACTGAAAGCTGAAGATGCGCTGCAGGCGTTCGTCCGTGAAGAACGAGGCGATCTTCTTGTCGAGTTTCGAGAACGCTCCCATTCGCAACAGCGCCAAGCCGTGGCGCCAGGGCTTGACGAGATCGAGTGGAGAATTGAAGTTTGTGTCGATGAACGACTCCATCTCGGCGCGATAGAGCTTCTCCAACCAGTTGCAGAAATCGATGAACGATGCCGCTTCACGACCGTTGGCAAACCGGCGAATCTCCTCCGCCATCGCTTCACGCCCATGCAACACCTTCAGCTCGGAACCATCGGCGTACACGGCCCGATACATCGGATCGACCTTCTTCAGCGTCACATAGTCACGCATCTCACAACCGATCGCGTTGAAGGCACGCTCCAACAGGTCCGGCATAGTCATCACCGTGGGACCGTTGTCCAACCGGAAACCCTGTTGCTCGATCATTCCTGCGCGTCCACCGGGGATCGGGTCGCGCTCGACGATCGTCACTTCATGCCCACTCTGAACTAGGTGTGCCGCGGCAGACAGTCCACCCAATCCCGCACCGATCACCGTTACCTTCATCAGACTTCCCTCCACGACACAAAACCCGCGAGGGCAACCAGTTCTTCCTTCACTCGCTCGCTGATTGGTGCACTGCGAATTGCGCTCACTGCTTCATCGGTGAGCGTGGCGATTTGCTCTTCGAGTTCATCGAGTGCCCCCGTCTCGCGAATCACTTGCTGTGCCCGAGCAACCTCTTCGTCCGACATTCCCGGTTTGCCCACCAATGCCAGCACCTCGCGCTGGGCCGACGTTGCCCTGCTCGTCGCCATTGCCATCAACGGTGTCGGCTTGCCCTCGCGAAGATCGTCCCCCACTGGTTTACCCGTCACCGCGGTCTCACCAAAGGCACCAAGAACGTCGTCGCGCATTTGAAAAGCATCACCCAACGGAAGTCCGTATGCGGAGAGGTGGGGGAGCAACTCGCCACTCATGTCGCTGTCGGCGAGGAGAGCACCAAGGTGCAGCGGCCTTTCGATCGTGTACTTACCACTCTTGTAACGGCAGATGCGCAGTGCTTTTTCTCGTCGTCGTTCGCTCACTGCCGAGCCCAACATGTCGAGATATTGACCGAAGTTCAACTCCACCCGCAGTTCATTCCACATGTCCAAAGCTTCGACCGAGGCGCCCCGCATCAGAGCATCGGCGTACACGAACGCGAGGTCGCCTACGAGAATCGCTACACCTTCTCCGAACCTGCGTGATTCGCCCACCCAACTCTTCGAAGCATGTTTTTCGGTGTGTCGAATGTGGGTCGCTGGTTCGCCACGGCGATTGGTCGAACCGTCCATCACATCGTCGTGAAACAAGGCAAACGCGTGCAGTAACTCGAAAGCTGCTCCTGCGTTCACCACACGTTGGTCCAATTCGACGCCGCCCGCGGCCACGAAACCCCAGTGACAAAAAGCTGGACGCAACCGCTTCCCACCTGCCAGCACTAGCCGCGAGATCTCCTCGAGCGGCTCAAGCAGGTCGTCGTCGAAAGCGCCCCATCTCGTTCTCTCTAATTCGAGCAACTGCGCCAAGCGCTCATCGACCGCAGAGGCGATTCGCGACAGCGACGGAGGGGCTAGCGGCACCTCCTCAGGCTAGGTCGGGATGACGAAAGACCTTCAGTCATTGTCCGCGTTGGCCACCATTTCTTCGATGCGCAACTTGGCTGTGCTGATTCTTTCCCTACACAATTCGATCAACTCAGCGGCGCGCTGCACCTGCTCAGCCAAGGTATCGACGTCGACATCCTCGTCTTCCAGACCACTGAGAATCTCTTCGAGTTCAGCCAGTGCCTCGGCATAGCCGACCTGACTCTTCTCACTCTTCTTTGTTGCCATCAATCACCCTTTCTCGTGTCTGAAGATTGTGTTTCCTTCGCTTCTGCAACGATCACTCCGTCACTCACCTGAATCGAAAGCGTTGCCGACTTCTTTGCACTACTGATTGATCGCACCACACGGCCCGCATCGTCCCGCACGATCGACCAGCCTCGTTTCATCGTGTTCACCGGGTCGAGCAACCGCAAACGAGTGGTCGAATGTCCAAGATGCTGCTCGGCAAGGCGAATCACCTCGCGTGGTCGCTGGACGAGTCGTTCACTGGTTCGCAGCAGTTCGTGCTCTGCACTTTGCAACTGCACCATGCTGCGCGTCGCAATTTCTGACCATGCGTGTTCAGTGCCATCGATGAACGCCCTGACGATTTCTGCGACATGTGCCGCACACGCTGTCGGTGTCTTGAATGCCCTGCTTGCCACTTCATCAGCGATGCTCACGTCGATCTCATGACCGATTCCAGTGAAAACCGGCTTCCGGCACCCGGCAATTGCCGTAGCAACCACTTCAGTGTCGAACGCCAGCAAATCGGTGCGCGAGCCTCCACCTCGAACGAGGAGGATCACGTCTACATCGTCGATCGAATCTGCGGCTCTCAATCCGTTGACGAGCGACGGTACGGCATCGTCACCTTGCACTCGGGCGTCCACCACACGGATGTCGAATCCAATCCCCGACTCGGTGAGTTCGTGCAGCGTGTCCGCATGTGCCGCGCTTCCCACACTCGTCACGATTGCGAGCTTCATCGGCACGAGGGGGACAGGAATCCGTCTATTTGCCTCGTACAGACCGGCTTTCTTCAAGCGTTGGATCACTTCATCACGAAGCCCTGCCAGGTCACCAAGCGTGAAACGCGGGTCGATCTTCGATGCCTTGAACGAAAAAGAGCCTCGCTCTAAGTACAAGTCTCCACTGCCGAAAAGCCGAACCTTGATTCCGTTGGCCAACTCCAGTCGATGCTGTTCCATGATTGGACGCATCTTGCGCATGTTGAATTCCCAAATCGCCACGTTCAACGCGGCACTTCCTCCATCGCCCCGCTCAACGATGTTGAAATACGTGTGCTTGCCTCGACTGTTCAGCCCCTCGATTTCACCCTGCACCCATACACCCGGCCCCTGCGACGCCTTGAGCACCTCATTCATAACTCCGATGTATTGACTGACCGAGAGGGTGACCTCGTCGCTCACCGAACCGCCCCGGTGAACTCGTTGCCTCCAGCACGTACCTGAGCCGCGTACGCCCCATCGAGGGCGAGAAGTTCATCGTGTGTTCCCTGCTCCACTACTCGACCGGCATCCAGCACCACGATGCGATCGGCATCACGAACCGTGGACAAACGGTGTGCGATCACGAGAGAAGTTCTTCCCGTCATGGCCCGATCGAGCGCCGCTTGCACCAGCACTTCGCTTTCGTTGTCGAGATGGCTCGTTGCTTCATCCAAGATCATCACGGCGGGGTTCTTCAGCAACAACCGGGCAATGGCCAGTCGTTGCTTTTCACCACCCGACAATCGATAGCCACGCTCACCAACCACCGTGTCGTAACCATCGGGCAATGCCGCGATCACATCGTGAATGTGCGCTGCTCGACATGATTCAACCAATTCGGCTTCCGTCGCCCCAGGCTGGGCATACAGCAAATTTGCCTTGATGGACTCATGGAACATGTGTGGATCCTGTGACACGACACCGATTGCTCCGCGTAGCGAGTCGAGTGTGAGGTCGCGCACGTCGATTCCATCGATCGTCACGCGGCCACTCGTTGCGTCGTACAACCGCGGAATCAACATCGCGAGCGTGGACTTTCCTGAACCACTTGCTCCGACGAGTGCCACGGTTTCACCTGAAGCGATGCGCAACGAGACATCGTGCAGGACATCGACGTCGGGGTCGGTGCCGCTCATCACACCGCTGGCCTCGAGCGAACCGATGGATACGTCCTTGCCGGGTGGATATCTGAAGCCGACGTGGTCGAACACCACTTCGCCGCGGGGAGCGATTAGATCGACTGCACCAAGCTTGTCGGCGATCGCGACCGGCGCGTCCAGCACTTCGAACACCCGCTCGAAACTCACGAGAGCAGTCATTACCTCGAGGCGCGCATTCGTCAATCCGGTCAAGGGTTGGTAGATGCGCTGCACGAATGCGGCCATTGCCACCAGCGTCCCCACCGTGATCCCACCCGAGATCACCAAGAATGCGCCGATTCCGTAGATCGCCACTGCGCCCAACGCTCCCACCAATCCGAGCGCCACGAAGAACACGCGGCCGTACATGGCCGAGCTCACTCCGATGTCGCGCACGCGCGCCGCGCGAGAACCAAACCCGTTGGTCTCGTCTTGATGACGACCAAAGAGTTTCACCAACAACGCTCCGGCAACGTTGAATCGTTCCGTCATCTGGGTGTTCATTTCCGCGTTGAGCCCCATTTGTTCCCGCGAGATCTGCTGTAGACGAACGCCTACGCGGCGGGCAGGAAAGATGAACACGGGAAGCACTACGAGCGAGATCAAGGTAAGCCGCCACTCAAGCGTGAGCATCGCCACCAACGTGGTGAACAGGATCACCACGTTCGACACCACACTGCCCAACGTTCCCGTCACCGCGGTTTGTGCGCCCACTACGTCATTGTTCAATCGCGTGATCAATGCACCGGTTTGGGTTCGTGTGAAGAATGCGATCGGCATGTGTTGCACCTTGTCGAACAAGGCCACCCTCAAGTCATAGATCAAGCCCTCACCGATTCG
>CAZZJH010000041.1:9656-12778 GCA_964654335.1 uncultured Acidimicrobium sp. | reverse complement strand
ATTGCAACAGGAGAGCCTGAACGGCGAGTTCGTCATTGGCGTTGAGTGAGAGTGACGAGATTGCCTTGGTGATCTTTGAGATCGCTGCGCTGTAGTGCTCTGCTCCCTGCCCAGACGGATCGTCGATCAATAGACGGTGGTAGGAGGCAGCCATCGAAGCGAGGCCACTACGGAGCTCATCGGTACGGAACTTGCGGGTCTGGCGCTTGTGCTGATCTTGGAGGGCTTTGCGTCCGCTTCCGCGTTCACCAGTGAGCGCCACTCGCTCTTCGAGTGCAGCAAGGTCCCGTGCTTGCTGCGTGGCGAGCGCTTCGGTGGCCTTCTCGACACGATCGAACAATTCATCGACGATGGCCATCACGGTTGCTCCCGAGCCGTCCAGACGACTCGGCACCGATGCAAATGCTTCGGTGCGTTCGATGACCAAAGGATCACTGGCAAGGATTCGAGCCCGCTCCAGGTTCCCTGAAGCGATTCGGGCTACCGAGCGTGCCGTGTCTGCGGACAAACCTTCTTTCACGAGTGTTTGTTCGACCACCTCGTCGTCGATTCGTGTAAACGTGACGACGACACAACGAGAGTTGATGGTGGCAAGGCTCGGCACGAGTTGGTCCGCAAGGAGGATGAACACGACCGAGTTCGCGGGCTCTTCGATCGTCTTCAACAGTCGAACGGCGGCAGAATCGCGCATGAGATGTACTTCGTGGATGATCACCACCTTGAGTGAGCCTTCGGTAGGGGTGGTAGCGGCAAGTCGAATGACGTTGTCGGCCTCTTCCTTGTCGACTGCAGCTCCTTCGCGAAGTACCTCGATCACGTCAGGATGACCACCGCGAATGATCAACTGTGCGTCACGGTTGTCGGCGCTCTCATCGTCGGTAATCAGGCGAGCGGCGAATGCTCGTGCTGCTTCTTCTTTGCCGCAGCCTTCGGGGCCAACGAACAGATAGGCGTGCACTCGATTCTTGGCGAGTTCGCGTAGACGGTCGATCGCTCGGTCTTGACCGATGACTTCGGACCAGACGGTGTCGGTCATCAGATTCCGAGTCGCTCGACGATGAGCCGACGGATGGTCACCTCTAGTTCGTCCTTCGGTGGTGAACCGTCGATGATCAACCAGCGATCAGGTTCGAGTTGCGCCATCTCGTGGAATCCCCGCAGTACACGTTCGAAGAATGAACGATTCTCGCGCTCGAAACGATCGAGCTCGCGCTTCTTCAGGCGTTCAAGCAATACGTCGAGCGGAACATCAATGAAGACGACTAGATCAGGCCAAACGTCTTGGATGGCCCACGAGTTGAAACGGCGAAGTGTCTCGAGATCCAATTCGCGCCCATAGCCCTGGTAGGCAAGCGACGAGTAGACGCTGCGGTCGCTCACGACATGACGTCCCGACTCGATGGCCGGAAGCACCACCTGTTGGATGTGTTGCGCGCGATCTGCAGCCATCATCAGGGCCTCAGAGCGCGGAGAGAGCGAAGTGTTCTTGGCATCCAGCATCGTTGCGCGCAATGCTGCACCGATCTCCGTGCCGCCGGGTTCACGTGTGGCGACGCCGTTCAGTGCCGTGGCAAGTCGTGTGACGTGAGTGGATTTGCCGCAGCCCTCGAGTCCCTCGAAGGCGATGTATTTTCCTCGGTTCATTCCTCAGGAAGTTTGGCAGGTTTCTTGGCCGAGGCCTTTTTCGCCGCTTTCTTCACTGTCTTCTTGGCTGCCTTCTTTGCCGGCTTGGCAGCGCTCTTGCGTTTCTTCGAACTTGGTTCCGCATCGCGTCGAACCGCAAGCAACTCATAGGCACGTTCGGGCGTGACGTATTCGAGTCGATCTCCGCGGGTCAGGCTGGCGTTCGTTTCACCATCGGTGACGTACACACCGAACTTGCCTTCCTTGGCCACGACGGGGCGTCCGCTCACGGGATCGTTGCCGAACTCCTTGAGTGGTGGTTTGGCGGGACCGCGGCGACCATAGACGCGCGGTTCAGCAAGTTTCGCGAGCGCCTCTTCCAACGTGATCGAAAAGATCTGCTCCTCGGATTCGATGGAACGACTTTCCTTCCCCTTGGAGATGTACGGGCCGTAACGACCGTTCTGTGCAGTGATTGGTTCACCATCGTCAGGATGATTGCCAATCACGCGGGGGAGCGAGAGCAACTTGATGGCATCGTCATAAGTAAGTGACTCGACGGTCATCGTCGAAAACAGTGAGGCCATGACGGGCTTTTCTTTGCCTTCAGGTGGACTGTCTGGTGTACCCCACTGGACGTACGGGCCGTACTTACCCGTCTTCTTGAATACAGGATGACCCATGTGTTCGCCGATCGGATCTTCGAACTTCGGACGCGAGAGGATCTCGAGTGCCACATCGACGGTCAATTCATCGGGAGCCATGCTGTCGGGGATGGCGGCCGTGAGATCGCCGCAGCGAATGTATGGTCCGAACTTGCCGGGTCGGGCCTCGATGATTTCGCCGGTTGCTGGATGCGCGCCAACGCTGAATGCATTCAATGAGGCGGCATCGATGTTCTCGATGTTGTGTTGTACGAGTGGCTTCAACCCGGGAAGTTCCTTGCCGTTGCCGTAATAGAACTCGCCAAGCCACGCATCGCGAACGCGCTTACCTTCGGCAATTTCGTCGAGCTCTTCTTCGACGGTTGCGGTGAAGCGGAAGTCGATCAGCGTGGTGAAGTGGTCCTTCAACAAGCGAACGACAGCAAAAGCCGTCCATGACGGAACGAGTGCCTGACCTTTCTTCCACACGTAGCCACGATTGATGATGGTGCCGAGGATGGATGCATACGTGGAAGGGCGGCCAATGCCCTCCTCTTCCAACCGCTTGACGAGAGTTGGCTCGGTGTAACGGGCAGGCGGCGAAGTGCGGTGCTCGAGCGCCCTCACTTCGGAGATGCTCACCTGGTCGCCCACCTTGAGCGGCGGAAGCAGCGCCTCGGACTCTTCCTCGCTGTCATCTTCAGCTTCTTGGTAGACCTGTCGGTAGCCGGGGAACGTGATCGTGGTACCGCTTGCGGAGAATTCGCAATCTTGGTCGTTGCTCTGTGCGCCAAGCTTCATCGTGACGGTGGTGCCGAGCGCATCGGTCATCTGCGAGGCAAGGGTGCGCTGCCA
>CAZZJH010000041.1:8032-9556 GCA_964654335.1 uncultured Acidimicrobium sp. | reverse complement strand
GCGATACGCATGACTTCGCTCGCGGTGATGCGCAGTTTGTTGCCGCCCTCCTGCTGGAGCGTGCTCGTCATGAACGGTGCCTTTGGAGACTTGCGGTACGGCTTGTCCTCCACACTGCGCACCTGGAGAGGACTTCCGACCAGGCCGTCACGAAGACTTTCGGCTCGGGTTCCGTCGACAACCGTGACGCCTTCCTTGGCCACACCTTTTTCGTTGAAGTCCTTACCGGTAGCGATGCGGGCGCCGTCGAGTGATTGGAGTGTGGCGACGAAAGACGGTTGCGAATCGGTGACGGCCTCGAGATCCCAATAGATCGCCGAGATGTGGGCCATGCGTTCCTGCTCGCGCTCGACGACCAGGCGAATGGCCGGGCTCTGCACGCGCCCCGCCGACAATCCGCGGTTGACCTTGCGCCAGAGGATCGGTGATACCTCATATCCGAAGAGACGATCGAGGATGCGACGAGCCTCGGCAGCATCGACCAACTTGTAGTCGATGTCGCGGGGATGGGCGATGGCTTCTTCGATGGCGGACTTGGTGATCTCGTGGAACACCATTCGGCGGACCGGCACTTTGGGCTTGAGGTACTCGAAAAGGTGGGCAGCGATGGCTTCACCCTCGCGGTCTTCGTCGGTTGCAAGATAGAGCTCAGTTGCATCCTTCAAGGCGCTCTTCAGTTCCTTGATCACGGTGCTTCCGCGTTCGGTGAGTTCGTAGGTGGGCTTGAAGGAGTTCTCCACATCGACGGACAAGCCCTTGCTCGGGAGGTCGGCAATGTGACCGACGGATGCGCGAACTTCGAAGTTCGATCCCAGATATTTGGAGATCGTTTTTGCTTTCGCGGGCGACTCGACGATGACGAGGGGCTTAGACATGACTTTTCATCGTTATGTGCTGAGACACAGGGTTGTCAAGGCTATCCACGCAAATCCAAATGCAGTATGGCTTTGATATCGGTAGCGTCGGGTGGTGAATGACGAATGAAGCACGCGTGACGTCGAGTGATTCGACAGCAACGGAGTGGCGAGTAATTCGTATCGATCGTGGCTGGAGCACGTTGCGCAACACCGAGAACGACGACGAATCTCGTGTCCGCAACATTGGTGCAGACGTCGCAGTAGGCGACATCGTGACCATGGACGGTGAGCGAGTGACCAGCGTGTTGCCAAGATCTTCGGCGATTACTCGGCGTCGTTCCGGTGAGGGCGCACGTGTGCAGAAGGATGTCATCGCGGCAAATGTGGACGTCGTGTTGGTCGTTCAGGCGGCCGACCAAAAGGTGAGCCCGCGACGGATCGAGCGGGAACTGACCGTTGCGCTCGACAGTTTGGCCACACCGATACTGGTACTGAACAAATGTGATCTGGTGTTGCCGTCGGTGCTGGCTGAGCGTGAAGAAGAAGTTCGACGAGTAAGCGCGGGAGCACCGGTACATGCGGTGAGTGCAACGACGAAGCATGGGCTCGGCGAGTTGATCGATGGTTTGCCAGCGGGATGTGCGATTGCATTGATTGGTGCGAGCGG
>CAZZJH010000041.1:1178-7932 GCA_964654335.1 uncultured Acidimicrobium sp. | reverse complement strand
ACGGTGGCCCCGTGGTCGTCAGCAAACTGTTTGACGATCGCCAAACCGAGCCCTGAACCAGGAAGTGATCGGGACGACGTGGCGCGATAGAAGCGTTCAAAAATTCGGGCTTGGTCGTCCTCGGAAATACCGGGACCGTGATCGGCAACCTGAACCGAATCCTTGGTGACCGTCACCGTCACATCCTCGGTAGAGAACTTGATTGCGTTGTCGATCAGATTCGTGAGCGCCCGATCGAATTGGTCGCGACGGACATTCACGACGAGGGATGTTTCACCGACCACAGTCACATTGCGCTCGAAGCGTCGGGAAGCCCGTTTTGCCACCTCCTCCGCAAGGTTGACGACGACGACCTCCTGAGGATCTTCCGTTAGTTGTTGATTGGTTGCCAACGAAGTGAGCTCGCTGGACAACGAAGTGAGCGCATCTATTTCGAGACGAAGGTCTCGAATAATGTCCGATCGGACTTGTGCAGGGAGATCCGATCGTTCAAGTAATTCGAGGTTCGCGCGCAAGGAAGTCAACGGGGTACGTAACTCGTGACTTGCATCTTGAACCAACTGTCGTTGCCGATCGCGACTTTGGCGTAGGGCGGTGATCATTTCATTCATGCTCATGGCGAGTTGGGCGACCTCACGATCGGCTGTCACGTCGAAAGCGGTGTCGAGAGTTCCCGTTGAAGCGACTGTTACGGCCATGTCGGCGAGTTGACGAATGGGGTTGGTGGTGCGGCGTGCGACGATCCAGGCAACAATCCCCGCGAGGACGATGCCAAGTGCGCCGAGACCAAGGAGCCACGTGAGGATGTTTGCCTTGGCTTTTTGGATATCGCTTATGTCCTTGGCCAATTGCAGTGCGCCACCGCCCGACAGGGGAACGGTAAGCATGCGAAAGGACGTTCCTTCGATCGAGAAACTCGACCTTGCCGTTCCGCCTTGAGGGTCGTTCGCGACCTTCAGTACTTGCTCGGTGATTGGCAGGTCCACCGAGCCAATCGAAAGGAGGACGGAACCTTGAGGGTCAATTACCTGCGTGACGGTATCGAAACGAGTAGGGAGGAGAGCTTCGCCAAGCGGGTTGCGCACACGTCGGCCGAAGAAGTCACGGTTCTGATTTTCGCGAAGGCTCACAGCAACTGACGAGACCCGTGCGTCAAGAGCTTTATCGACCTCATTAGTTAGTTGGTGGGCAGTGATGAGATAGGTGGTTACCGACAGTGTTGCGATGGTGATGAGCACCATGACACCCGTAGCGAGCAAGAGTCTGAGTCGAAGCGTCATTCGCGATCCTCGCGGATGACGTAGCCGACACCTCGAATCGTGAACAAAATGCGCGAACCCCCGTTCTCCTCAAGTTTTCGGCGGAGGTATCCGATGTAGACATCGAGTGACTTCGAGGTTGTCTCGGTTGCATAGCCCCAAATTTCTTCGTACAGCTGATCGCGTGAGAGAACCCGTCCCTGCTCCTTTACGAGTAATGCCAGAAGATCGAACTCTGTCTTGGTGAGAGCAAGATCTCTGCCGTCTCTTGTGGCGACATGGCTGGATTGATCAATTTCGAGATCTTTGAAACGCAAGGTGGAGGAAATGAGGGGTTCGTGTCTACGCAACAAAGCCCTCACTCGTGCAAGCAGTTCGTCAACGGCAAACGGCTTGACAAGATAGTCATCAGCGCCCGCATCGAGCCCTGCGACTCGGTCTCCCACCTCATGTCTTGCGGTCAGCAGGAGTACAGGCGTCCGATTTCCGCGATGGCGGAGCTCCTTGCATGCTGTCAATCCATCTACGAACGGCATCATCACATCCATGACAACACAATCGAAACGGTTTGAATTCAGGATGTCGAGTGCCTTGCCGCCGTCTGTAGTAGTCGTGATCTGGTATCCCTCGAGATCGAGGACTCGCTCGAGAACCTGACGTACTTGAGGGTCGTCCTCCACCACGAGGATCTTTCCGTTCGCCACATCAACGACGATATCCAAGTCCATTTGGGTCCAGAAAGAGCCACGCGGATTCTTTGGTGTTTCTTACCTCGACCTGAACATCCTCTTACCTCCGTCTTCCACCATGTAGCTAACGAGGAAACGCCTCGTATCAAAGGAGGAAATATGAACAAACGAATTGCAGCCACGCTGATGGCATCGATGATTGGACTTGGCGGAGTGGCCGTTGTGGCCAATTCCGTTTCGGCAGAGAGCACCCCACATGCGGTTGTCAACCACGACCGGGGCGATCGGGAAGCGGTACACACCGCTCTCGCTGAGCTCCTTGGACTTACGGTGGACGAGCTACATGCCCAGATGGAGGCAGGAAAGTCTCTCGCGCAGGTGGCCGAGGCACAGGGAGTCTCGGTAACCAAGGTGATCGATTTGCTCGTCGGTCAAGCCAAGACGCGGATCACCGAGATGGTGAACACTGTTCCACCCGCACGATCGGAAATGCGCGGTGGTCATCGGCGTGGCGGATTCGGACACGGGAACAAACAACCAGCAGAGGGTGTTGCACCAAGCGGCGCCTAAATCCCCCTAGGCGTTCATAAGCGACCGGCGTCCAGCCCCCCTAGGACGTCGGTCGCTCGCTTTTTCACGTCATTCACGTCACTCAACTTCTGCGCGGCACGAACTTGTTGGGCGATTCGTGGATTGCGCACGAAGGACTCTTGGTGACGAAGCAGGAAATCCCAGTAGAGCGTGGTGTACGGACATGCATCTTCACCCACGCGCACCTTGCGATCGAAGTGGCACCCCTTGCAGAAATCGCTCATCTTGTCGATGTATGCCCCGCCGCTCGCATACGGCTTGGTGGCCACTTTCCCTCCGTCAGCGTAAAGCGACATGCCGATCACATTGGGGGCCATCACCCATTCCGCCGCATCGACGAATGAACGCCACATCCACTCGGTGAATTGCCATGGGTGAATCCCTGAAGTGAGCGCAAAATTGCCCAGGATCATCAAACGTGGAATGTGATGGACCCAGGCACGTTCGTGGATGTCGTTCAAGACGCGTGACATACAGCGCATCTTCGTCTTGGTTGGATCGGTGAACATGGGTGGAAGATCACGCAAGGCAGCGAGATGGTTGGCGTCACGCATGCCAGGTATTTCCCGCCAGTACATGTTCCAAATGAACTCGCGCCACCCGATCACCTGTCGAACGAACCCCTCAACGGAATTGATGGGGATGTTTCCGCGGCGGTATGCGTCGATCACTCGCTGCACCACTTCGCCGGGAAGGAGCAGACCATTGTTGAGATACGGCGAGAGCACGGAGTGAGCGAGATGCCAGTCGTCGTGGAGCATCGCATCCTCGTACGGCCCGAAGTCGGCGAGGAGACGCTCGACGAAGTGCTCCAATCGGGCTAGTGCGCCTTCGCGCGACGTCGACCACCAACCCGATGGGGGAGCGCCCCACGCAGTATCAGGTAGATCGGAAATCACTTCGCGATCGAGATCATCGAGCTCGTCGATGGGTGGGCTTGGCCATGTTCGGTTCTTGGGAGGAGGCAGGCGGTTGTCAGCATCGAAGTTCCACGAGCCGCCCTCTGGCTCTTCGCCGTTCATCAGTAGGTCGAGGCGTCTGCGCTGCCAACGATAGAAGTCCTCCATCTTGAACGACTTGCGACTCGAGACGAACGAAGCGAAGTCGTGTGGATGACAGAGGAACTGATCAGAGCGAACAGTGCGAACTTGGAGGCGCTCCAGTAGTGCCCTCGCGTTGAAGCTGTTCGGCTCCGTGGCGACGACTTCCGCGGGAGCGTACTCTGCCAAGTGGGCGCGGTAGCCGGCGCTCATCGTGGATGCTTTGCGGTAGTCGACTTGAAAACCCTCGTCCTCGAGTTGGCGAGCGAACCGTCGCATCGAAGCGAGATAGAAGTGTAGGCGCTGACGATGCCATGCCTTGGACGTGATCTTGTGGGTCGACTCGACGAAAAGCACACGGTGTGATGCGGGGTTCGCTTGGGCTAGCGCACCGATTCGACGGTTGAGTTGGTCGCCGAACACCCAGACGGTGATCATCGAGGCGACGCTACCCCACTGCTTCTTGGTACATCGTTGCCGACGCCGTCATCGTGAAGAGACGAACGCCAACGAACCACAGTCGAATCTCATAGGGGCTCGAGAGGGTGACGGTGACGAGTGGAGGGGAGCGGTCGACCTCCACTTCAACCGCACCGAGGTGTAGTTGGTCGTTCACCAACTCGCGGATGCTCGTTTCGTCAGCGGGGTCGATCGATGCGATTCGCGCTGCAGTACCCACCGTGCGCCACAAGGCCAATTGATCGCGCACGATCATTGCGGACTGCACCACGAGCCACACAGCGATGAGAACGAGTGGGAAGACGAGTGCGAACTCGACGCTGGACTGGCCGGGTTCATCCCTCTTGGACATCGGTGCGCGAAATGACATTGTCGAGCACGAGATCGAACAACTCGCCGATACGCCCGGCGCCTCCGCCTTCAGTGGCCCAAGCAATGACGAGCAATGCGATGACACCCACTCCGAGCAACACGAGTGCGTACTCGGTGGTGGCTTGACCGGGCTCGTATCGCGAGACGTTTTTCATCGACCGACGGAGCCAAGTGGAGCGATGATCGTGGCGACGATCGGCGAGAACGCGAGTAGGAGAAACGATGGCAGGATGCAAACGACGAGAGGCACGTTTGCTTTCACCGACATGCGGCGAATGTGTGCGCGTGACTCTTCGGATCGACGCGCTCGAAGTGCGGTGACGTGGTCGTTCAGTCGCTCGGCGAGTGGAAGCCCATGTTGTGTCGAGCCGGCGATCAGGTCGAGAACCGGTTCAAGGTCGACGAATTGTTGGCGCAAGATGTCGAGCAGCTCGGCGGTACTGGGGGGACGTGTGGCGAGGCTCGACTGAGGCGTCGCGAGCAGGAGGGCTTGGTGAATGGTGAACCCTGCTTCGAGTGACGAGGCGATGTCATCGATGAGTTCGTTGCCACGTGTGTCGATTTCCAAACGGAGAAGTCGAGAAACCCATCTTCTTCCCATCAGCTGCAGTGAGACACCGCCCAAGATGATCGTGAGGCCCATGGGTGAACCGACCATGAATGCGCGCGCGGATGAGCCGATGAGGAGGATGAACCCTGATACGTAGATCGGCGCCCAGACGAGTAGCGACATCGAGGTTCGTAGCGCGGTCAGTTGCGCAGAAATCTCGAGTCGTTCCGCCTCGGCTCGTCGAAGACGTTCCGCTTCTCGGGCGAGTGGAGCGATGCGGTGTGTTCGGCCAACAAGGTGGAGTAACCGACGCCAGTGTGGGGGAAGGTGTCGGCTTTCGAGATCGACAAGCGCCTTGCCGCGTCGCAAGCCGAGCGAAACTTCCGAAAGAAGATCTTCAAGATCGGGAAACTGCTCGAGAGTTCGAAGAAAACCTGAATGCAGCGAGGACCCCGCGCTGCATGTGCGAGACCACTGCTCGAGAAAATCGGCCCAACGTGTGTCAGATGGCTGCAGTTGACGCTCGACGTTCGCCGACTGGGTTGCGGGGTTGAACCGGAGGAGTGTCGTGCGTGCAGCAAGTCGTGGAACCACGGCGATGAGAAGAAGGAGAATCATCAATCCGGTCATGGCAACGAACCCCACGAGGACGTTCATGAGGAGGTGACAAGGTGAATCTCGGCGACACGCCGTTCACCATTCGGCGATCGTTCGAGATGAACGATCGCTCCGACACTTGCCGTTACGAGGCGTCGTGCGTCGGTGATGGACCACCCTCCGTGATGACGAACTACGAGTGCAGCAAGTCGGTCTACGGCATCACGGGCGGAGTTGGCATGGCACGTGGTGAGTGATCCGTCGTGACCGGTGGTCATCGCTTCCAACATGTCCAACACTTCTGGGCCTCGAACTTCGCCAACAATGAGACGATCCGGACGTAGACGAAGCGCTGCACGAACGAGATGCTGAAGCGTCACCCCGCCGCTTCCCTCGATTGACGGAGGCTGTGCCTCGAGTCGGACCACGTTCCTGAGCCCCGGGTCGAGCTCGAGCGTGTCCTCCGCCGTGACGATTCGTTCGTGTTCGGGGATCAATCTGCACAGTGCATTGACGAGAGTGGTTTTTCCGGCTGATGCCCGGCCCGATACGACCACGTTCACCCGGCGGTCGATCAGGCTACGAAGTTGGGCATTTGTCGTGTCATTACCGAAATGACTGGGCGACACGTCGTTGATCACGAAGCGGCGAATCGTGAGACATGGACCCAGCGGAGAAGCGGGTGGAGCGATGATGCACACGCGTGACCCGTCGTCGAGACGTGCATCAACGATGGGGTGGAGCCGATCGAGTTGTCGTGAAAGCGGAAGGAGGATGCGTTCGACGATGAGTCGTGTCTCCTCGATGGGGAGGATCGCGACATGACGTATGCCTTTGTCGTCTTCGACGAAGACCGACCCATCGGCATTCACCATCACTTCTTTCACGGATGGGTCGGCCAACCATGTCTCCAATGCACCTGCTCGAGTGACTTGGGAGATGGCGCGTAGTGCAAGCTCATCGTGCTCGTCGCTGCGGAGGAAGGGGGCGGCACGGCGAAGATGAACTTTGGCCGACGTGAGGAGGTCGCTGCGCTCATCGCGAAGTTGGTGTGCGAGCGAGCGGGTAAGAGCGTCGGGTGTCGACAACTCAGGCCGCGCGGTAGAGCTGGTTCATCGATGCGGGGAGACGTGTGGTGAGGAGCCCCGCATCGATCACCCGAGCTACTCGCGGATCGATTTCGACTTCGGCAACGAT
>CAZZJH010000041.1:0-1078 GCA_964654335.1 uncultured Acidimicrobium sp. | reverse complement strand
ACGGCAGAGATGACGGTGGTGCCGACACCACCTTTGACCGACCAACACACCCGCATGTGAAGGGATGTGTGCGCTATTTGGTCAGTTGCACCGCAAGTTCAGCTGCTACTCGAGCGTTGTTTTCGGCGAGTGCCAGGTTGGCACCGACGCTGGCGAAACCCGTGGCCTCAGCGATTCGCGCGAGAACGAATGGTGTGACGGCTGGCCCCTCGACGCCTACGCTGGAAGCGGCGAAAAGCGACTCATCGATCACGCGATCGACGAGTGATTTGTCGAGCGAATCGGCGAGTGGAACCGGCACACAGGTGAGGATTCCGCCCGTTCGCCCGAGCGCCCAGTGGGCCCGTGCGAATCGAGAGAGTTCCGCGACGTCTTCGACACGCGCGGGGATGGGAAGGCCACTCGAGTGCACCGTGAATGCGGGGAACTCGTTACATGCCACGCCGATGACCGGAACACCGATCGTCTCGAGGTGCTCGAGTGTGCGCGGGAGATCGAGGAACGACTTCGCTCCAGCGCACACGGTGACGACGGGATGGCTGGCAAGCGCACCAAGATCGGCGCTGATGTCACCGTGTTCCGCAACGCCGCGATGGACACCACCGATTCCACCAGTGGCGAACACCTTGATGCCTGCGCGAGCAGCGAGCAACAGCGATGCCGAGACGGTGGTGGCGCCGAACTCCCAGCGCTGGGCAACGGCGAGTGCCACTTCGCGCTCGCCGATCTTGCGCGCTGCACCGAGAATGCGGGAATGTTCGCTCGCATCCAAACCCACTCGAGCGACACCGTTGAGTACCGCCGTGATTGCAGGAACGGCACCAGCTCCGCGAATTGCGGCAAGGCAGCGATCGAGCGCTTCAGCATTCTTCGGCGAAGGAAGACCAAGGTTGGAAAAGATGGTCGTCTCGAGAGCAACCACCGCCTTGCCCGAGGCGAGAGCTTCGCGGACTTCGTCGCTCACCTGAATGTTGTCGCTCATCGTCCCTCCAGCGTGG
Source organism: uncultured Acidimicrobium sp. (assembly GCA_964654335.1). Taxonomy (GTDB): domain Bacteria; phylum Actinomycetota; class Acidimicrobiia; order Acidimicrobiales; family Ilumatobacteraceae; genus UBA3006. The sequence continues at coordinate 80 of CAZZJH010000041.1, read as the reverse complement.
CACCCGGAGAAGCGAGCACGCGACTTGCCAATGCACTTCCCGCTTGAACTGCGGACTGCAGGTCGGGATTCATCAGCAGT
>CAZZJH010000040.1:11567-12834 GCA_964654335.1 uncultured Acidimicrobium sp. | reverse complement strand
GCATCCTCGAGGATCTCCACACGCGTACCGAGGACGCTCGCCGCGTCGAACCTGACTCGAGTTATGCGTAAGCCTTCCAATTCGCCACCTGGCGACTCCAACAGGTCGTGAGCAGCACGGCGCACTCGTAGTTGTTTCTCTGGCGAGATCGACTCGAGTGGATCACCGAATTCACACGATCGTCTGGACTTCACCTCGATGACGGCGAGAGTTCCCTCACGAAATGCGACCACGTCGAGTTCACCCCGCTTGGAGCGAAAATTTATGGCGACGATTTGCCACCCGCGCAGTCGATAGTGAGTGGCGACGAGGTCTTCACCCCATCGCCCGCGGGCTTGCCTTAGATGTCCACCTTGGGCAGCTCTTCGACGTTGAGATCCTTGAAGCTGAGCACCCTTACCTTGGGTACGAAACGGCTCTTGCGGTACATGTCCCACACCCATGCGTCGTTCAGTTCCACCTCGAGGATTGGGCGCGGCCCCTCACTCAACACACGTACGTCAACGATGTTGGCGAGATAGAAGCGTCGATCTGTTTCCACGGCATATCGAAACATGCCGACGACGTCCTGGTACTCCTGGGCGAGCTGCATCTCGCGCTCGGCTTCGAAGTTGTCGAGGTCGTCGGTGTTCAAAGTGTGCGGCGACCCAAGCGGATTACTACTGGTCTTCGCGCTTTTCGCGCACCTTGGCCGACTTGCCCTTACGCGCACGGAGGTAGTTCAACTTGGCACGACGGACATCTCCACGACGGACCACTTCGAGCTTGGCGACTGCCGGACTGTGGAACGGGAAAGTGCGCTCGACACCCACGCCATAAGAAAGTTTGCGGACGGTGTAACTCTCGCCGATTCCCGAACCCGCGATGGCCACCACGTTGCCCTGGAAAATCTGCACGCGCTCCTTGCCACCTTCGACCACGCGTACGTGGACCTTCACCTCGTCGCCGGGGCGCACTTGGGGGAGGTCGCTGCGCTTGTTCTGGCTGTCAACGATGTCGGTGGTCTTCATGAGCGATCCTTTGAAAATGCGGCTAATCAGCCGCCGAAACTGAATGGTGAAGGATACGGGACTGCAGGGAACTCTTCCAACAGTCGGATTTCCTCGTTGGTGAGCGGTTCGCGGAGCGCCATCAGGTCGGGGCGGCGGGCGATCGTGCGGTGCAGAGCCTGAGCCCGGCGCCAGCGCTCGATCTTGCGGTGATCGCCGGAGCGCAACACGTCGGGCACGTTCCACCCGCGGAACTCTGCGGGACGTGTGAACTGCGG
>CAZZJH010000040.1:0-11467 GCA_964654335.1 uncultured Acidimicrobium sp. | reverse complement strand
TCCACCGTGTGGTGCACGTCGCTCGTGTGCTCGCGTAGGTCGTGACAACGCAGATCGACGAGTTGTTGCTGCCGAGCCCGGCCGAGAAGGCTCTCGCTGCAGAAATCGTCGACCAGCCGAGGAAACAATGAAAAGACGTCAATCCGCATCGTCGAACAGCCCTTCAGGCGCATCGATCACCACGCGGCCGGTCTCCCTCGTCACGATGAACACACTGGGCACCAGCGAGCCGTCTTCGAGTTCCATGATGGGGTGAGCGGGGTTGTCGATCACCGCGACACAGCGACCAAGCAACGTGCCGCTCATGTCGAACACTTCTGCACCGATGATCTCATGAACCCAGACCACGTTCGGATCGTCGATCGGCTCGCCGTACACCTCGCGATTGACGAGCTTCTCCGCAGCATCGCGATCGGCAACCTGTCGAAATGTGACGAGCCAACGATCGCCTTGTGGTTTGCAGCGATCCACATCGAGCCACTCGTTGCGCACCATCCACTTCGAACCTTCGGCGACTCGTTGGGGATGACCAGAAAATAGCGTGACGTACAGCTCGCCTTTCACGCCGTGAGCGCGGCCGATTCGGCCGACGTGCAGCAAACCCTGAGGGGTGGTGTCAGTCGTCGACGAAGTCGACATCGACGTCTACTCCGTCGCGTGCGGCTGCGGCCCGCACCACGTTGCGAATGCTCATTGCCGTTCGACCACGACGACCGATGACACGACCGAGATCGCCGTCACCGACACGAACTTCGAGCAACACCTTGTTCTCGCCCTCGTCGAAACCTTCCACCTGCACGGCGTTCGGATCATCGACGATGCTCTTCACCACATGGGTGAGCACCGAGGTAGCAATGGGTGCCACTGACACGGGGGTCCTTACTTGGACTTCTTGGTGGCCATGAACTCGGCCCACGCGCCCGAAACTTCGAGCAACTTCTTCACGCGCTCGCTGGGGAGTGCTCCCTGCTTCAGCCACTTCAACGCCTTGGCGTTGTCGACGACGAGCGCCGACGGATCGGCCTGCGGGTGATAGTTGCCGACGATGTCGAGGAAACGACCATCGCGGGCCGAGCGGGTATCGGCAGCCACGATGCGATAGTGCGGCTGCTTGGTCTTGCCCACACGGGTGAGGCGAAGCTTTACGGACATGGCTGTGAGGCTATCGGGGGCGAAGCGGCGAGCCCAACGCCGCCCCAAGATCGGCAAGACCCTTTCCACGCTTGCCCCCACCCATCTTCTTCATCATTTTCTGCATCTCGGAGAACTGTTTCACCAAGCGATTGACATCGGCGACCTGGGTGCCACTGCCCTTTGCGATTCGCGTGCGACGTGACCCGTTGATGACGTCTGGTCGGCGACGCTCCTCTGGCGTCATCGAATGAATGATTGCTTCGGTCACCTTCAACATGTCGTCGGGGACGTTCGCGTTCTTCATCTCTTTCGGAACACCCGGCAACATGCCGAGAACACCGGAAAGAGGGCCCATCTTTTTCAACTGCTGCAACTGTTCGAGGAAGTCATCGAGCGTGAACTCCCCTTCCATCAATTTGGCTGCCGCGGCCTCGGCTTGATCCTTTTCGAAGACCTTCTCGGCCTGCTCGATCAACGTGAGCACGTCTCCCATGCCGAGGATGCGACTGGCCATTCGATCGGGATGGAACTGCTCGAAGGCGTCGATCTTTTCGCCCGTCGCGGCGAAGGCAACCGGCTTGCCGATCACTTCCTTCACCGACAACGCAGCACCACCGCGCGCATCGCCATCGAGTTTGGAGAGGATCACCGCCGAGATCGACAACGTTTCGTCGAATGACTTGGCCACGGTGACGGCATCCTGACCCGTCATTGCATCGACTACGAGGAACGTGAAGTGCGGTGAAACGACATCCGAGATTTCGGCGACCTCGCGCATCATCGCTTCATCAATGGCGAGACGTCCCGCCGTGTCGACGATGAGCACGTCGCGACCGAGCCTTCGTGCCTCGGCGAGACCATTGCGCGCCACCGACACCGGATCACTCGCCTCGGAGAACACAGGCACGCCGATTTGTGCGCCCAGTACTCGCAACTGCTCCACAGCGGCCGGTCTCTGCAGGTCGGCACCGACGAGCATCGGATTGCGGCCTTGTGACTTGAACCAGTTGGCCAACTTCGCAGCGCTCGTCGTCTTACCCGAACCCTGCAGACCAGCCATCAACACCACGGTGGGCGGCTGGGATGCGTAGGTGATCTTGAACGACTCGCCACCAAGGATTGCGACGAGTTCTTCATTGACGATCTTGACCACTTGCTGACCAGGGTCGAGCGCCTGCGATACCTGGGAACCGATGGCCCGAACGCGAACGCGATCGACGAACGAACGCGCCACACGCACGTTGACGTCGGCTTCGAGCAGCGCCGTGCGGATTTCCGCCAACATCTCGTCGACGTCACTCTCGGTGAGCCGACCCTTGCTGCGGATCCGCTTGAAGACTCCGCCGAGACGATCGCCGAGTGTGTCGAACATGGTGACGGGCAGGCTATCCGCGAAGCCGAAACGGGCTCAGTCGAACAGTGCGGCGACGAACTCGGTGGGGTCGAACGCGACGAGGTCGTCGATTGTTTCGCCGAGGCCCACCAACTTCACGGGGATCCCGAGTTCGGTTTCGATGGCGAAGACAATCCCGCCTTTTGCCGAGCCGTCCATCTTGGTCAGCACCACACCCGTTACCTGGGTTGCCTCCGCGAATTGTTTCGCTTGGGACAAGCCGTTCTGTCCCGTCGTCGCATCGATCACGAGCAGCACCTCCGTGACCTTGCCCGCACCCTTCTCTGCCACACGGCGCACCTTGCGCAACTCTTCCATCAAGTTGACGTTGCTTTGCAGGCGACCGGCCGTATCGGCGAGCACCAGATCGATCTTGCGCGACTCCGCTCGCTGGACCGCATCGAAGATCACGGATGATGGGTCGCCACCTTCCGCACCACGAACGATCTCGGCGCCCGATCGCTCGGCCCACATCGCCAGCTGTTCACCCGCCGCGGCGCGGAACGTGTCGCCCGCAGCCATCAATACGGTGCGACCAGCTGCACGCTGCTGCGCAGAAATCTTGCCGAGTGACGTCGTCTTGCCGGCACCATTCACACCCACCATCAGCCAGATGTTTGGTGCGTTCAGCGACGAATCAAAGTGCAAAGAACGGTCCACCCCCACGAGTCGCTCATTCATCGAACTTCGCAACGCCGCCACGAGATCCGCCGATCGCTCGATTTCCTTCGCTGCCACTTTTGCCTTCAACGAATCGAGCAGCCCGCGCGAGACATGTACGCCAACATCGGCGAGAAGCAACGCTTCTTCCATGTCGTCCCACGCTGCTTGTTCGATGGCGCCACGCGACAGCACCGACGACATGGCACCCGAGAAGTTTGCACGTGCCTTGGCCAGTCGATCGCGCACGCTTCGCGTCTCGACGACGGCTGGCTGAGCGACAACCACCGGCTCCTCGATTACCACCGATGGCTTGTGCTCGCGCCGACGCCCCACCAACACCACGCCCAACCCAAAGACGAGGCCAACGACCGCGAGCGCAAGGAAGAGGATTTGCAGGGAGGTCTGCGACATGACGCCTACACGCTAGGCAGAGGCGTGGCTGGCGCGCTCGACGACCACCTTCGACGAGCCACCCGGCTGCATCGTGACGCCGAGCAGGCAGTCACCTGCCTCCATCGTGCGCTTCTGGTGGCTCACGATCAGCAATTGAGCGTCTTTGCGGAACTCGTCCACGAGGCTCAAAAAGCGCAACAAGTTCACGTCGTCGAGCGCCGCCTCGACTTCGTCCATCACATAGAACGGGGATGGACGCGAGCGAAACACTGCGAAGAGGAACGCGAGAGCAGTGAGTGAGCGTTCGCCACCGGAGAGAAGAGACAGCTTCTTGATGTTCTTGCCGCTCGGCTTTGCCTCGACCTCGATGCCCGTATTCAAAAGATCATGCGGGGCCGTAAGCATCAACTTGCCAACACCACCGGGGAACAGCATCGAGAACAACTTCTCGAAGTTGTCGCTCACGTCGGCGAATGCCGAGGCGAAGGTGGACTGAATCTCGAGGTCGACCTGCTTGATCACCTTGATCAGCTCGCGACGCGTGTTCTTCACGTCCTCCAACTGCTCCTCAAGGAAGGTGTGACGCTTTTGCAGCTCGTCAAACTCTTGCAGCGCGAGCGGATTGATCGGCCCCATCAGGCGTAGTTCACGCTCGAGTTCGCGCAATCGGGCGATCGGAGAGACGCCATCAGGTAGTTCGGGTAGCGGTGCTTCGATGGCAGTCTGCGGCTCCACGGAGTGGTCACGGCGAAGCGTTTCGATCGTCGCCTCCATGCGCATCTTCACTTCGGCTTCCTCTACTTCGATTCGTCGGTTGCGCTCGCGGCGCTCTTCGAGCTGCTGTTCCTTGCCAGCGCGCTCTTTGCGGGCCTCGTCCAAGCGCTGAGAGATCGCACGTACCTCGTCACTTTGGCGACGACGCACTTCGTTCAATTCACCCTGGCGAACATCGAGGGTCGTTGCGTGCTTCTCCACCAACTCGCTCAGACGCACGAGCGCCGTGAGCATGGATTCGATGCGGCTGCGTCGCTCGGCAGCGGCATTGCGAGCTTCGGCGTCTTGGGCAAGGCGTGATTCCACTTCCTCCAGACGCGAATTGAGGAACGTACGTCGCTCCTGCAATCCGGCTGTCTTCACCTCGATGTCATTGCGCAACACCGAGAGCAAACCCTGCAACTCGGCCTGCACGGAACGAAGTTGGTCATAGGAGCTGCTGAGATTGGCGTTGTTTTGGGCACTCGTCTCACGCTGACGCATCACGAGAACTCGTGCCGACGTTTCAGCATCGCGAGCCTGGGCCAAACGTGTGCGCGCCTGTTGCACGTCCACTTCGGCCCTCGCGAGGGCGTCACGGGCGCGCTCTGCACGCACCACTGCTTCTTGCAGGGCTGCAGCAGTGACTGCCGCAGCGCCCACTCGCAAGCCGCTGGAGGCGAAGCGATCGCCTTCTGCCGAAACCACCACGACATCGGGGTGCGCAAGCGCCGCATCCACTGCATCGGCCCACGACTGGATGAACACCACCCGTGCCAACAACACATCGAGCAACCGGTTCACCTGCACTTCGTTCTCGCCGGCCTTGGCCCGAACGTGGGCGCGCAAACTGGAGGCGTTGGCGATGACCGGCGCAGACGGCACGGTGGTGATGGAGTTCAGTGCGAGGACGGCACCCGCCTTACCTCCCTGGCGCAACTCTTGCAGCGCGCGCTGAGCGGCATCGCGACTCTTGGCCACCACTGCCGACAGCGAATCGCCGAGCGCTACCTGTACCGCCACTCGCCTTTCGGCATCGATGTCGATCAGCTGTTCGAGCGAACCCAGTGCGCCGTCGACATCGCGAATTGCCGAGGCCCCGGCAGCATTTGCATCGAGCGTCAACTGAAGCGCTTCCGCTTTTGCCGTCGCATTCGTAGAGTCCGTTTGAGCGGTGGCAAAGAGTGCAAGCGCGGAGTCGAGAGTGGCTTCTGCAGCAGAGCGCGCACTCTCGGCATCCACCAATCGTTGGGACAATTCGACTTCGTTACGTGAATCGGTTGCGACGGTGTTGCGAAGTCGATCGATCGCATCGTTCAATGCGCGCACTTCACCGTTCAGAGCACCAATACGTTCGGTTGCTTGGCGCGCCTCTTCCAGCGACGCCATCTGCTCTGCCCCACCCTGCTCACCAATTCGCGCGATGGATGCGATCTGCTCTTCAACCTTGGAGAGTTCGTCGCGCAATCTCGCCGAGTCGGCTTCAAGCGTGGCAACCACGCCCGAGTCCATCAGCTGTCCACGATCGCGTTCCACCGAACGTCGTCGTTCGGCAAGCACTGCATGCAAACCTTTTGCTCGTCCGCGCAACTGCTCGATGCGCACCAGCTCATCGTTGATTCCGGAATCTCCGCGTGCGGACAACTGTGCTTCGGCAGCCATCACGGTGGAGTCGAGAGCAGCGAGCGACGCGCGGATGGCACGCTCGGATTCTTCACCTTCATGGCGATCCCCTGAGAGGCTTGTGAGACGCGACTTGAACGACTGCAATTCCCTACCCAGTAGGTGGGTCTGCAGGGCGCTCATCTCTTCGACGAGAGAGCCATGACGACGAGCAGCATCGGCTTGTCGCTCGAGAGGTTTCAGGTTGCGTCGAACCTCGCGCAACAGGTCCTGTGCGCGAAGCAAGTTTGCTTCGGTTCCTTCGAGTCGACGCTGCGCCTTCTCGCGTCGCTTGCGGTGCTTCAACACACCTGCCGCTTCCTCGATGATCGCGCGACGATCTTCAGGGCGAGCATTCAAGACGGCATCGATCTGACCCTGACTGACGATCACGTGTTGTTGACGACCGACACCTGCATCGCTCAGGAGTTCCTGTACGTCAAGCAAACGACACTCTGCACCGTTGATCGCGTACTCGCTCTCGCCACTTCGGAAGAGCGTGCGGCTGACCGTTACCTCGCTGAACTCGATGGGCAGGAGACCATTCGAGTTGTCGATGGTGAGAATCACCTCGGCACGCCCCAAGGCCGGACGCTTGGCCGTTCCCGCAAAGATGACGTCATCCATTTTCTGGCTGCGCACCGACGACGGTGCCTGCGCGCCAAGCACCCACGCAATGGCATCCACCACGTTGGATTTGCCGGAGCCATTGGGCCCCACCACCACGGTCACACCGGGCTCGAGTTCCATCACCGTGGTGTCGGCGAAGGATTTGAAGCCTTTGAGAGTCAGGGATTTGAGAAACACGTCAATCGGCGAGAGTAGTTGACGGAGCCACCCCCTCGAGCCCTCAGGTTTGGCACACGCGGCAATAGCACGTAGTGCGCCCAGCCACGGTGGTACGCGAAATTCGACTGCGTCCACACGTGAGACATGGCTCACCTGCTCGGCCGTACACGCGATGCTGGGTTTGGAACCAGCCCTCCTCACCGAATGCGTCGACATATTGCGTGTCGTCGAGCGTGCTGCCGCCGGCTTTCACCGCCTCCGCCAGCACCTCGACGATCGAAGCTTGCAAGCGATCGATCGTCGACTGACGAAGCGAACCAGGAACCCTCGACCACCGCAGGCCGGCACGGTGGAGAATTTCGTCGGCATAAATATTGCCGATGCCGGCCACCACCGTCTGATCGAGCAAGGTGGCTTTCAGGTTTCCCCGCTTTCCCTGCAGGCGATCAGCGAGCACCCTCGGCGTGAATTCGTCCACCAGCGGGTCGGGGCCGAGACGAGCCAGCTCCGGCACTTGTTCGGCGGCGTGAGCGGGGTCGAACACGAGCACTTCACCGAACGTTCGTGGATCGACGAAGCGCAATTCGCACGGGTCCTCGTCGCCGAGCGGTGCGAGACGCAACACCACGTGCGTGTGCGGAGGCCGCGCGCTATCGAGAGGGGCGAACAACACGCGACCGCTCATGCGCAGGTGAATCATCATCTGCTCCCCCGAATCGAGCGGACACAACAAATACTTTCCCCGTCGATTGGCGGCAGTGATCACCGTGCCAGAGAGGCCGGCAATTAGCGACTCCCTGCCGAAGCGTCGAACCGTTCGTTCGCGACCCACCTCGACTCGTTCGATGCGTCGTCCGACAGCCCGTGATTCGATTCCCTTGCGAACCGTTTCAACTTCTGGAAGTTCGGGCATCGATCAGCGCTTTTGGCGCTCTGCTTCGAGCGCGTCACAGGCGATCTCCGCCGCAATTTGCTCGGCTGCCTTCTTCGAGCGACCTTCACCACTACCCATTTCACGATCACCCACGTACACGGTGGCAAAGAACGTCTTCTCGTGATCCGGGCCTTCGTCGGTGACGCGATAAGAGACGTGACCACCCCCAACACGAGACGCCAACTCCTGAAGTCTCGTCTTGGCATCCAAGCGATCGAGTCCTGCCAGCGCCTCCACCATCTGCTCGCGGAACAACGTAGAGATCACTCGATACGCGGCATCGGCACCTGCGTCGAGGTAGATCGCACCGAAGACCGCCTCGAGCGCATCGGAGAGGATCGATGTCTTCTGTCGGCCACCGGCGGCATCCTCGCCACGGCCGAGCATCAAGTGCTCGCCAATGCCGAGACGTTCGGCCATACCGCCAAGCGCGATCGCGTTGACCACGCTCTTGCGTAAGTCAGTGAGCTTGCCCTCAGCGAGATCGTCGTGTCGGCGATAGACGAGATCAGCGACTACCCAACCAAGTACGGCATCGCCCAAGAATTCGAGCCGCTCGTTGGATTCGTGGCCATCGTTTTCGGCAATCCAGGACCTGTGGCGAAGCGCAGTTCGCAAGAGCTCCTCGTCGCCGAACCGGTGACCGATCCGCTCGGCCAGTTCGTGCAGTGGTTCCGTCATTCTGTTTGCAGGGCCTCCGCGATCAATCCAACCATGTTGCAGTCGACCATTTCTTTCGCCACCTTGATTCCGTTTAACATCGCCCTTGCGCTGGATGAGCCATGCGAAATGATGCACACGCCATCGACGCCGAGGAGGATTGCGCCCCCGTAGGTATCAGGGTCGAATTGCCCATAGAGACCGAAGAGTGCCGGCATCAGCGCGTCGGCATGTTCCTTGTATTGCGGCTCGGAGATGGCGGCGAAGAGCGCCTTCACCACGGTCTTCATCGTTCCTTCGAGCGTCTTCAGCGTGACATTGCCGGTGAAGCCATCGGTCACCACGACGTCGACATCGTCGGTCATGATGTCGCGACCTTCGACGTTGCCGATGAAGTTGATTCCCGATGCAGCGCCAAGCAATTCGTAGGCCTCCTTGCGCAGTGAGTCGCCCTTGCCCGGCTCTTCACCGATCGAGAGCAAGCCCACGCGCGGCTTGGCGATGCCAAAGCGGGCCTTGGAGTACACCGTGCCCATCATCGCGAACTGCGTGAGCCACGGCGCTTCGACTTCGGCGTTGGCACCAGCGTCGAGAAGAACGGTTGGCGTGGAACCGGGAACGGGAATCGGCGTTGCAATCGCCGGGCGCTTGACTCCCTTGATACGACCCATGCGCAAGAGCGCCGAAGCCATCGTCGCGCCAGTGTTGCCTGCGGAGATCATCGCGCTCGCCACACCATCACGCACCAACTCTGCAGAGCGAACGAGTGTGGAATCCTTCTTCGTACGCACGGCGTTGGCCGGCTCTTCGTGCATGTCGATGAACTCGGTCGCTACATGTAACGGGAGATCTCCGCGATCTGCGAGATCCTCGGGACCAACGAGAAGAATGGGAATGCCTTCGCTGGCGGCTTGTTTGGCTCCAGCAAGAATTTCGGCGGGAGCCTTGTCGCCCCCAAGGGCGTCTACTGCAACGGGCAACATGGACGAGCCCGAAAGAAAATCAGCCGACGTCGACGGCGACGCGACCCTTGTACCAACCACAATTGCCACACACGGTGTGGGGCAACTTGGCGTTGCTGCAACGCGGGCAGGTGCTGGTCGACGGTGCGCTCAGCTTCCAGGCGCCTGCCATGTGGCTGCGGCCCTTCATCTTCGACTTCTTTTTCTTGGGAACTGGCATCGCCTACTCGCTTCTCGTTCGACCTAAAACCTCGTCTGAGGCTATCGGCGGCAGGATCGGTTCATTCAGGGAGCTTCCCCTTCAGTTGGTCGAGAACCGACCACCGATCGTCCGCGGCAGGACGGGCACAGCCACAGGTTTCACGGTTCAGATCCACGCCACATACCGGGCAAAGCCCCTTGCAAGTGGGGGTGCACAACGGCGCCTCGGGGATGGCGAGGAGCACCGACTCGCGCACCATCGGACGCAAGTCCAGTTGGTCTCCCTCGAGCGGGTACACGTCATCGTTCTCGGGCACGCGCTGGTAGATCTCGTCGACGTCGCTTGCGACGGACAAACCAAGCTCGGCAAGACAACGACTGCACTCCCCGCGCGCTTGCGCCGTGACCAGTCCATTGACCACAATTCCGCCACTCGTGCTCTCTACGTGCAGCTCTGCATGCACGTCCCGGGAATCGTCGATACGCGGGTCATCGAAGGCGAACTCGGCGGTGGACACGTCCACATCGAGGTCCTTGTACGTGCCCGAGCGCCGAATCAGCTCGAGGATGTTGACGACGAGTGGCGACGCCATGACAGGACGCGGATGCGCTCTAGTAAAGGTTGGTGTCGTCTTGATTGAAGAACGTCGCGCTCGTGATGTCGCGCTCGGTGGGTTCTTCCGCAACTGGCTCTTGCGCGCCGATACCCACCACGTTCAACCGCTCACGACCTTGCGCAACCGTTCGTGACAATCGATCGAGCAAGATCTCGAAACTGGCCAAGCGACGATCGAGGAAATCTTCCGTCTCGTTCTTCAAACGACGCGAGTCGGCATCGGCGGCATCCATGATCTGGCGAGCACGAGCCTCGGCAGCTCGCACCACTTCGGTGCGCTGCACCATGCGCTCAGCCTGCACGCGAGCCGCTTCGATGATTTCGTCGGCCTCACGCTGGGTCTTGGCCATGAACTCTGCTCGTTCTTTGAGCATCCAACGGGCCTGACGGATTTCTTCCGGCAAACATGTGAGGGCGTCCTGTAGCAGCGCCACGGTGTTGTCGCGATCGATACGCGGAGTGCTCGACAGTGGAACGTTCGGAGCCGAGGCGATGGTGTCGATGACCTGCTCCAAGATCGACTCCGTGTCACCCAACTCGACGGGAATAGTTTCGTCAACCTCGTTGAATTGATCCCTGCTCATCACTTGCCAGCCTTTCCTGTTTTCGCAGCGAGTGCCTTGTGCACGGGCTCCGGCACCAAGCGAGTCTTCATCTCACCATTTTCCTGCACGTATTGCCTGATGTAACGACTACTGATGAACGAATGCTCCGGCTTGGAAAACACCAGCACCGTGCGAATTCCCGTCGAGGCTTCGTTCATCTGCGCCATCTGCTGCTCGACTTCGAAGTCGGCGCCAGTTCTCGCGCTCTTCAAAATGACCGCGGCCTTGATCTTGGCTGCCGCCTGCACGGCGAGGCCGGAGAACGTCTCCACGCACACACCTTTCCCGAGATGGGCGATGGACTGACGAATCAGGTCGGCACGCTCGTCCGGGCCCATCCACGCCGAAGGCTTGTCGGGGTTGTGCATCACGCCAATGACGAGTTCCCCGAAGATCTCGAGCCCCTGCTCGACCACGTCCAGATGCCCGAGATGAAACGGATCGAAGCTGCCGGGATAGAACGCAAGCCCCATACGTCTTCTTACGCTAACCGCTGGAAAAAGGTGACGAACGCACGCCCGTAACGCTTGATGCGGATGGCTTCCCACCCGTCGATCGGCGGGCTCTCTGCATCCAACTCACGATCGCTCTCGGCCACCACCAACTGGCCACTCACACGCTGAAACAATTCCGCCCAGCGATCGAACTCGTACGGCGGATCAGCGATGACGAGCGTTGCATTGGCGATTTGATCCAGGCGAC
>CAZZJH010000039.1:11148-13072 GCA_964654335.1 uncultured Acidimicrobium sp. | reverse complement strand
CAGTGAGATCAGCGACTACCGCGAATAGCGAGCGAGAATCTGTCGGGCAGTTGTCGCCCGCAACTCCTTCGACACGTCGCCATCGAGCACCTCGATTTCGGCGCCTCCGCGAACGAGTAGTCGCCCCAGCCAGTGTTCACTGGAGACGCCGAGTTTCACGACCAACGAGCCGTCCCGCTTCTCTTTTCGCTCTTGGTACGGATACGACTCAACCAAGAATCGGAAACGCGGCGCAACTTTCACCGTGACCGAGAGTCCAGTGGATTCGAACCATGCCGAATCTTCTCGGGGCTCGACCTCTTGCGGATCGAATGTTCCTGTCGCGGTCAGCGATTCGATCCGATCGAGCCGGAATTCACGTCGCTCACCTGACCGATCGTCGTCGGCCGAGACATACCAATGGCCGCCACGCTGGAAGACGTTGCGGGGAGTGATGGTTCGAGTGGTACGCGCGCCGGACGCAGGTGTGAAGTACTCGATCGAGAGCCGCTCTCCGACGATCGCTGCTTCGCGGATCTCTTCCACGAACTTCTCCTTCGGGAGATCGACAACTATCGCGGGCGCGTCGGTGGGCATGAGTGGACGCAATTTCTCGAGAGCCCGATTCAGCGGGCCATGTTTGTCGGCGCCCGGCAGCTCCATTGCCGCGGCACCCATCGCCATCAACGCGAACAGTTCGGCGCTGTTCAGCTTGAGTGGCCTCTGGATGACCGTGGGCATCCCGGCGTAGGCCATCACGTTGTCCTCGTCCACGTAGACGTCGATGAGTTCATAAGCGGTGAACGGTGGGGCACCACAAACCGATGCGAGTTCGAGATCGGCAATCACCTGTTTCTCGCTGATCTTGAATTCCTTGGCCACCTGCGCAATTTCCGCCTCGCCACGCTCCAATAGCCAGGGAATCATCACCATCAATCGAGCAACCCTCTCACCTGCCCCAGCAGGTCCGCGCTTGCCCTTACGCGCAGCCATCAGCCGTTCCTCACCAGATCTTCGAGCCATTGAACGACGTGTTCTCGTACGTCTTGCGGCTCGAGCACCTCGGCGCGATCGACCATGGCCAGCAACCACGTTCGGAAGACGTCGAGATTCGCGCAGGGCACGGAGAATTCGATCGAGCCGTCATCCCCACGACCCACGATCGCGCTTTCACCCAACTCCTCCGCCACACGATTGGCGAGTGTCGAATCGACCCGAACGGTCGCCCGTCGGGGGGCCTCACCACCAAGAGCCAGCATCTCTTGCTCGGTTGGTACTGCAGTGCGCGGATCGAACCCCTCGGGTCGCGAGAAGGTGTTCTTCTTTCCCGCGACGATCTCGCCTTCGATTCGATCGACGCGAAATACGCGCTGAGCCTGACGTAGATGATCGAAACCAATCAGGTACCAATGCCCACCACGAGCAAGCAGGCCATAGGGGTCGACCTCGCGCCGCTCGCCGTTGTAGGCGAACGTCATCGTCCGTGACTGCGTGACACCTTCCGCAAGGGACTCCAGCAACTCGTCACTCATTTGCAGATTGATGCTCGTCACACGTCCGGCGAGTAGACGCTCTCCCCCCATCTTCCAAAGCGCCTCGTCTCCTGCTTCGGCCCCCAAGCGCACGGTGGCCAAAGCCATTTGCAGTGCGTCGCGCTCGACAGGTGTCAATCCGAGGTCCGACAACTCGAAACTACGTCGATCGATGGAATAGGCGCCCTCACCAGCCTCCGCCCCACCGAGCGTCACGAGATCGACGGGGATCCCCAACTTGCGCAGTTCTGCTTTGTCACGTTCGAACGAAGCGCGGGCTGCGGAGTCGTTCGACGGATAGTGATCCCCGAGTTCGTGGCGAATCTGCTTCAGCGTGAGCGGCGTACTGCGCGCGACGAGCAAGGCCAACAAATTGAGCATTCGCTCTGCTTGACTTCGCTTGACCGCCACGG